>CANFIH010000334.1 GCA_947446855.1 Burkholderiales bacterium | reverse complement strand
CGCGCGCCGAAGAAAACTCGCGCGAAATGCTGCTGGCGGCGGTGCTGAAGGGCTTGAGGTAGAAGCGATCGCCAGCCACCGGCGCATGGGCCAGATTGGTGTTGTCCAATGTCAGGCCATCGAAGGTGACAGGCAGAGACGCGAAGTTCGAAATCACTGCACCATCGGATACGCGGGTAATGCTGCCATTGGTGGCGGAGGTGAAATTGAGCTCATAGTCCGATGCGATCAAGGCGCTGACATCGTTGGTGCTGAGGTTCAGATCTGTCGGCAGCAACGTTCCGGCATTGGTTGTCGCTGGTGGTGTGGGCGCCAGAATATTGTTCACACTGACCGAGGTGAACAATTGCTGACCCAAATTGCCGTCCAGGTCGAGACCCAATTTATGCTGGTCGTTCAGGCTGGTGGTCACCGTCGTGGTCAGTCGTCCCAGCAGATTGCGTCCTTCCACCAGGTCGGTATTCTGAAAGCGCAGCAGCCCCGAAATTTCGCCACCACCCAGGCTGTTTTCGTCCATGGTGATGTTGATGCCGTTGCGATTGATCTGCACTTTGTTTTGCTGCGGATCGCCGAAATCATTTTTGGTCAGTGACAGGGTGGAGGCGGCACTGCCCAGCACGAGCGACTGGCTGCCCCCCAGATAAACGCCGATAGAGCCATCGTCAGCCTTGACCGAGGTGGTTTGCACGTACTGGTTCAGGTCGCGCACCAGCTGGTCGCGTTTGTCCAGCAGGTCATTGGGTGGTTGGCCGTTGCCCTGGGCCAGGGCAATCTGGCCGTTGACCTGAGCGATCTGGGTTGCCAGTGTGTTGACCGCGCTGATTTTTTCGTTCAAGGCCTGGGTGATGCCGATCTGCAGGTCATCCAGGCTCTGGCTCGCTGCCCGCATACGCCGCGCGGTTTCATCCACCCGGGTCAGGACAACCGTGCGGGCGGTCAGGTCGGTGGGCGTACCGGCCACATCCGAGAAGGAATTCAGCATGTCGTTGATGGACGCCCCCATGCCCGTGGTGCCACCTTGAAAAATATCGCTGAGTTGCTTGAGGTAGTCCGAGCGCGTCACATCGGCGGCCTGGGTCGATGTGGCCAGCGCGGACTGCCGCGTCAGGAACTGGTCGTAGTTGCGGACAATGGTCTTAACGTCCACGCCCTTGCCGACGTAGCCCGCACCGGTGTATTGGCCGGCCACCGTGGCCATGAGCACACTCTGACGCGAGTACCCGGCCGTGTTGACGTTGGCGATATTGTTGCCAGTAGTCTGCAAGGCCACCGAGTTGGCAGCCAGCGCCAGGGTACCGACATTGAGCAATCCCATGGCCTACTCCCTAGACCTGCACGCGGCGTAGTTGCAGCGTGGTGTTGATGGCGCGGCTGAGCTTGGCAGCGTACTCGGGGTCGGTCGCATAACCGGCTCTTTGCAGGCCACTGGCAAAGGCCTGCGGGCTGCTGGTCTGCAACTTGGCTTTGGCATAGCGCGGGCTGTCGCCAACCAGCTTGGCATAGTCCTTGAAGGCTTCTTCGTACGAGCCATACGAGCGGAACTTGGCAACCTTCTTTTCGGCCACGCCGTCCTTGTATTCGGTGGTGGTGACTTCGGCTACCTTGCCGGTCCAACCCGAGGTGGCCTTGATGCCGAAGACGTTGAAAGAGGGCGTGCCGCCCCGGTTCAAAATTTCGTGCTGACCCCAGCCGGTTTCGTGCCCGGCCTGCCCGATCATGTAGCCCGCCGGAATGCCGGTGGCCTGCTCAGCCTTGGTGGCTGCGTCCGACAGTTTGTTGACGAAGGCCACCTGGCCAGCCGTAGGTGCCTTACCGGTTTTGCCCACCGGGCCGACATTGCGGGCCGGATCCGCAGGAGCCAGTGATTTCGGAATGCTTTGGATGCCGTCAGCCGTGTTGCCCATTTGGCGCGTCAACTGGGCCGCAATCAGTTCTGACAGTCCGCCAGGTTGGCCCGACATCTGCACCGCAAATTGCTGGTCCAACAAGTCGGTGCCGAGGTCGCTCCCGGCGTTGTCCAACTCGCCGGATTTCATGCTGGCATTGGCATCGCGCATGCTTTTGAGCAGTTCCTTCATGAACATGGACTCGAGCTGCTTGGCGGTCTCCTTGATGGCGCCTGGCGTCTGCTTGCCCGCCTCCATCTTCAGGTTGCCCAGCGACTGCGCATCCGCTGCCAGCGTGTTGTTGAAGGAGGAGGTGCCGTAGACCGAACCGTAGCTCATATCAAATGACCTCCAGCTCGGCGTTCAGCGCGCCAGCGGATTTGATGGCTTGCAGAATGGCCAGCAAGTCCTGCGGTGTGGCACCCAGCGAATTGAGGGCCTTGACGACATCGGCGAGCTGCGCGGACGCCGGGATCTGGATCAGCTTGCCGGGCTCGGCCTTGATGTCGATGTTGGATTTTTCTGTGACCGTGGTCTGGCCGCCCGATAACGCATTGGGCTGGCTGACGGAGGGCGTGCTCGAGATGCTGATCGACAGATTGCCGTGCGCAATCGCGCAGGCTCCCAGGCTCACAGCCTGGTTCAACACGATGGAGCCGGTGCGGGCGTTGATGATGACGCGGGCCGATTGGATCGAGGCCTCCACCGGCAGCTCTTCCATCTCGGCAATAAAGCTGATGCGCTCATTCGGACCGGCGGGTGCCTGCACCTGCACCGTGCGGCCGTCCAGTGCCACCGCCACTCCGGCACCAAAACGCTGGTTCACCACGGCGGCCACTTTGCGGGCGGTCTGGAAGTCGGAAGCGTTCAGGGAGAGGCTGATGCTGCTGCCTTCCTGCAGCGAGGTCGGCACTGCGCGCTCGACTTGGGCACCATCAGGAATACGGCCCACGCTGAGGTGGT
Source organism: Burkholderiales bacterium (assembly GCA_947446855.1). Classification (GTDB taxonomy): domain Bacteria; phylum Pseudomonadota; class Gammaproteobacteria; order Burkholderiales; family Burkholderiaceae_C; genus Allorhodoferax. The sequence goes on along the minus strand of CANFIH010000334.1, from coordinate 157 downwards.
TGACGGTCACCTTGCTGCCGCCGCTGGAGGCCCCAGCGCCCGCCACGATCAGATTGCCCTGGGCCATGGCATAGACCTCGCCATCGGCGCCCTTGAGCGGCGTGGCAATCAGCGTGCCGCCTTTGAGTGACTTGGCGTTGCCGACCGAGGACACGTT
>CANFIH010000333.1 GCA_947446855.1 Burkholderiales bacterium | reverse complement strand
GGGTTGGGGTAGTTGAGTCATAGATTGCATTTTAGATATCCAAGGCCCAGCCAAAGAGCGCAGCCTTGCACGCCGCCGCCATCACTCTTTCCCAGAGTCTTTCCTTCTTCAAGTACTGACCCACCGCAAGCCACGCGATTGCCGAAAATTAGTACCCCGAAATGAGCACTTTCCTTTGCAAACCCTCGGTGAAACCCTGTAAGTATCTGTAGTAACGGGTGAAGGGGTAGACGCAAGTTCCTGGACCTGCGTTACTGGAGAAAGGCGCTTGAGCTCAGGTTTCAGGCCTGGCCCATTTTTCAAAGCACTTACCATGACCCCACTTAAGAGCCTGCGCACCGCCGCACTGTCCATTGCGTTGGTGGTATTTGCCGCCTTGGCCCAAGCCGCACCGCCGCAACGTGTCGCGCGTCTGGCCTTTCTGGATGGCGAAGTAAGCCTTTTGGAGGCCGGTGATACCGACTGGGCGCAAGCGCCATTGAACCAGCCGCTCACCACAGGCGACGATCTGTGGACTGACCTTAGCTCTGGAGCCGAATTGCAGGTTGAGGGTGCAGCCATTCGCGTGGGCGAGCGCACTAGCGTCAGTGTTGTGAATCTGGATGAACAAATCACCCATTTGCAACTCTTGCAGGGTGCATTAAGGTTGCGGGTTCGCTCTTTGGAGCCAGAGCAAAGCATCGAAGTCGACACACCCAACCTCTCCCTTGTGCTGCGTCGCACCGGTGACTACCGCATAGAGGTGGATCCGCGCGATGGTGCCACGCTGGTTCTGGTGCATAGCGGTATGGCAGAAGTCATTAGCGAAAGCGCCACCTACCGTATCGACAACGGCCAGGCCTATCGCTTTTACGGCACCGGCCTTTCCGACTATGCGAAGGTTTCTGACTATCGTTTGGACGAACTGGACCGCTGGGCCCTGGAGCGCGAACGTCGCTTGAACAACTCTATATCGGCTCGCTATGTACCGGCAGGCGTTATCGGCTACGAAGACCTTGATGCCAATGGCAGCTGGGTGGTCGATGGCAACTATGGCAACGTCTGGCTTCCTAGCCGGGTGGATGTTGGCTGGACTCCATACCGAGATGGCCGATGGACCTGGGTAAATCCTTGGGGTTGGACTTGGATTGATAACGCACCCTGGGGCTATGCGGTGTCACATTACGGCCGCTGGGCCAATCTTGGCAACGCCTGGGCTTGGGTACCTGGGGCCAGGTACGAGCGAGTGGTTTATGCGCCGGCACTGGTAGTTTTTGTAGGTGGCGACCCGGGACGCACCCCGCGGCACCGGCTTGGTGGCATGGGCAACACTGCCTGGTTTCCCTTAGGTCCGCGTGAGGCTTATAGGCCACACCAAGTGATGGAGCACGATGGCTACGCAAATCGGCATGTTCGGGGCGCAGTAGTGGTGGCGAATCAGATTCCGGGTGCGCATGCACCACAGGCCGAAGCCCGTAGCCGCCCGCCCAGAGATAACCATCCGGTTATGGTGCGGAATTTTCCGTTTGCCCCCGCTGCGTCGGCAATTGTTGCGCCAGCGAAGTCCACAAGCCTCGCTGAGACACCGGTTGGGGCACGCATTGTCACACCCGGAGTTGCAGAAGTAAGGGCGCCAGTGCCAATGCAAGTTAACGTGCCGACGCTGGGTGGCCGCCCAGGATTGCCGCGCGGTGAGCGCCCGCCCGAGGTACCAAGGGCCGCCGCGCTTCCCTCGGCAGATGTGGCCACACCCGCCCGCAATGAGCCTCCAATGCGTGAAGCACCGAAGAACGATACGCAAAGAAGCGACGTCATGAGAATTGAGGCAACCCGGGTCGAGCGGATTAGACAGGATGCCGCCAGAATGGATGCATTTAACCCGCCTGCCGCCAGACTAGACGCCAGAAATCGCGAAAACGCCGCAAGGGCGAGCGCTCAAGGTGAAGGCGTGCGTCCAGAAGCCGCCAACCGTGATGCAGCAAAGAAGGAAGAAGCAAGGGCCAACGCGGCCAGAGCGGAAGCTGCGAATGCCGCACGCAACGAGCAAGGCAATCAGAGGGGTCGCGATGCCGACGCCCAACGTGGCAATACGCGAAGGCCGGATCGGCAGTTGACGCCAGACGAAGAGTGGCGGCAGCGAGGCAAGTACAGATAAGAGGGAATTCAGTAAAACCTATGCGCCTCGAATTGCACGCTTCGGCGGCACTGGTGACTACGAAAAGTTGTGACTCGCCCGGTCAGCTTTTTAAGCAATCATTGGCCCAGACGAAAGTTTCATACGAGTGACACGAATGGAGAACTTGCTTTATTCATATGATTTATCCAAAACCGATGGAGCAACGAATCCATTCCTCTGGAGCTTGCCGTGTACCGGTTGTCGTCAGTTACCTACGGCAACGTATTGCAAAGTACCTGCATAGCTTTTGCCAGTTCATCGCTAAAACTACAACCTTGACAGAGGCTGTAGAAATTACTAGATACCGCAAGAATAAATTGTAGGTGAGGGACAAATCTGAGGCACTAACCGTAACCGACTTGCCTGTGTTAGCCGCATAGTATGTTGACTTGATAATTTGCAAAATCACGTATTCGCCCTTCAATGCCACTGATGTAGCGGTCTTCAGCAAATAGCCACGACGAATCGTATCGACGTAGTTGCAATCGTCTATTAACCCGACGCCCAATCGGTAGCCCCCTAGTTGGGCTGCCTCCATATTTTCGATTAGACAGGGGCGAAGGACGCCCCGTTGCAGTCGGCGTGTCTCCAGAGAAGCCCAATGAGGTCAAGTCCAACGCACATATAAATGCATCGACAACCCGAACGGTGTTGTCTTCATTTATAAAGTCATCCAGGCATTCCAGCAACAGAGTGAGTTGCTGCAGATTTGCTCCCTCAATGAATCACGACATATTCAAGCCATCATTAGCTTCAATATGTAATAGCAATAATGGCGCCACATTCAAGGCGTTTTCACACAGCCTCGCTGATAGCTGAGCAGGGCGAAGGCCTGGGATCCGATGCTCGACGCCACAG
>CANFIH010000332.1 GCA_947446855.1 Burkholderiales bacterium | reverse complement strand
AGCCGGGAATGGCCGCACGGATCAGCAGCGGCTTTTTCTCCCAGTAAACGCGCATAAAGGTCTCGGGCGAGATGCCGCCGAGCAGCTGAAGGGGGGAAGTAATGTTCATGGGACAATTCTTTCATGGAAATCACACAACAATGCGTCGTTGCCCTGACCTGGACGCTGAAAGACACCTTGGGCGAAGAGTTGGACGTACTGGACGATCCAGTGGAATTCTTGATTGGCGGCCACGATTTGTTGCCGGTGATTGAAGAAGCACTGTTGGGCCGCGATGTTGGGGCCAGCCTGAATTTGCAGATTGAGCCAGAACAAGCTTTTGGCGATTTCAATGACCAGTTGCTGTTTCTCGAGCCACGCGACTTGTTCCCGCCCGAACTGGAAGCGGGCCTGACCATGGAGGGCTCCGCTTTGCCCGCAGGCTGCAACCCGAATGCACCGCGCGATGCGCTGTACACCGTGACCGACATCTACCCCGAGCATGTGGTGCTGGACGGCAACCATCCGCTGGCCGGCATCGCGATTCGCATCAGCCTGCGGGTGGAAGATGTGCGCGAGGCCACTGAAGAAGAAATTGGCCGCGGCTCCACCGGCACCGGTTTCTTTCGCATCCAGCCGCTACACGAAGAAGGGCCGGGGACTGAGAGCCTGCATTAGGGATTTGTTTGCGCAAGGGCGCTGAGTTGCCAGAACGCCCTGCTCCGTGTCCCCCGCCCGCTGTGCGGGCTCCTCCTTAACCTGCGCAGAGCGCTCTGGCAACCCAGCTTTGGCTATTTCAACCTTTTCCGGTTGAGCCGTAACCGCCCTCGCCACGCGCAGACACGGCAGGAAACTCCTGCACGATCTTGAACTGCGCCTGCACCACCGGCACCACCACCAGTTGGGCAATGCGCTCCATGGGCTCGATGGTGAAGGCGGTGCTGCTGCGGTTCCAGGCGCTGACCATCAGCTGCCCCTGGTAATCGCTGTCGATCAGGCCCACCAAGTTGCCCAACACGATGCCGTGCTTGTGGCCCAGGCCGGAGCGCGGCAGGATCAGCGCGGCAAAGCCCGGGTCTTCCAGATAAATAGCCATGCCGGTGGGCACCAGTTGCCAGGCATTGGGCTCCAGGGTAAGCGGTGCGTCCAGACAGGCACGCAGGTCCAGGCCGGCACTGCCGGGTGTGGCGTAGGCGGGCAGGTTGTTGTTCAAGCGGCTGTCGAGAATTTTGACGTCGATTTGCATGGTAGGTTTTCAGTAACGCGGTTCAAAGGCTTGGGCGCCTCTAGGCGCCCAAACATGGTTCAAGCGGATTGTTTGGCCAGGCGCGCGGCAATTTCGGCAACCAACAGCCGCGCCAACGCCAGCTTGCTGTTGCGCGGAATTTCCTTGGCGCCCTGCGCATCCACCAGCAGCAGGGCATTGTCATCCTGGCCGAAGGTGGCCGGGCCGATATTGCCTACCAGGAGCGGCACATTTTTACGCGCCCGCTTGGCGGTGGCGTGCGCCAGCAGATCGTGGCTCTCGGCGGCAAAGCCGACGCAGAACAACTCGCCTTTTGCAGCGCGCTTTGAAAGCGCCAGCGTGGCCAGAATATCCGGGTTCTCGACAAAACCGAGTTGCGGCACCAGGCCCGAGCCGTCCTTTTTGATCTTCTGGTGGGCCGCCGTGTCGGGACGCCAATCGGCCACCGCGGCGGTGGCGATAAACACCGTGGCCTGGTCTGCCTGACTGACGCAGGCATCCATCATGTCCAGCGCCGAGACCACGTTGATGCGCTTCACGCCACGCGGCGTATGCAGCGCCACGGGGCCTGCCACCAGGGTCACGTCAGCGCCCGCCTCCTGTGCCGCGCGCGCGATGGCAAAACCCATCTTGCCGCTGGACAGATTGGTAATGCCACGCACCGGGTCAATCGCCTCAAAGGTCGGCCCGGCACTCACCAGCACATGGTGGCCGGCCAGCACCTTGGGTTGGAAGAAGGCGATCACATCCTGCAGCAATTCCTGCGGCTCCAGCATGCGACCATCCCCCGTTTCGCCACAGGCCTGCTCGCCATTGCCCACACCCAGCAAGTGCGTGCCATCGGCTTTGAGTTGCGCCATATTGCGCTGCGTGGCCGGGTGCGCCCACATCTCGCGGTTCATAGCCGGGGCAATCAGCAGTGGTACGGTGTCGATGGGGCGCGCCAGGCACATCAGACTGAGCAGATCGTCGGCGCGGCCGTGCAAGAGCTTGGCCATGAAGTCGGCGCTGGCCGGGGCAATCAGGATGGCATCGGCTTCGCGGCTCAGGTTGATATGCGCCATGTTGTTGGGCGCGCGTGCGTCCCACTGCGAGCCATAGACCGGGCGGTTGCTCAGGGCCTGCATGGTCACTGGCGTGATGAACTGTGCGGCAGCCTCGGTCATGACCACTTGCACCGTCGCGCCTTCCTTGATCAGTGCGCGGCACAACTCGGCGGCCTTGTAACAGGCGATGCCGCCGGACAGGCCCAGAACAATGTGTTTGCCGTTCAAATCCATGATTGGGTTCGCCTTGGAGGCACAGTAAGAAGATGCGACGCAATGTACACCGGTTTTTTTACTCCCCACTCCCCCCAGCCCCCTCGCCCCCGCCGGGCGAGGGGGAGCCTAATGCGGACAGCCGATTTGGTGGGTTCGCGCCGGTTGCGGAATTACTGGGGGGAGGCTGCCGCTGCTGCGTCGCGCCCAAAGCTCACGCGCACAGTTCCGAGCGCCGGACACGTTGAGAAGCAGGGCAGAAGGCACTGCCGCTAACCTGCGCCTCAACCGGCGCTCGGAACTACCGGCGTGAGATCTGTGCAAATAAAAACAGCGGTAACACCTCGCCCGTAATTCCGTATTCGGCGCGAAACAACCAAATGGGCTGTCCGCTTTAGGCTCCCCTTACCCCGACGGGGGGTAAGGGGCCAATGCCATTAAGTTAAGCCCTTTTGCGGTAAAATGGCAACTGTAACTCTTTGATTCATAAGGCTTTTTCAATGAACCTCGAAGAGCAAATGCCGTGCCACCCCACTACTGGCCGAACTGCTTGAACT
>CANFIH010000331.1 GCA_947446855.1 Burkholderiales bacterium | reverse complement strand
CGTTTTTTTGCGCCGATCGAAAGATGTGAGTTTCATGCAAGAAATGCAACTAAGTTGCGTTATAATTTATCGCAATTGAGTTGCATTATGTACGATTTTTCACCCCCAAACCGGCGCAGGACGCAGCGGGCAAAGCCCCAAGCTGAAACACCAAAGGCCGCTTACGCACCCATGCTGTCGGCTGCGACCGGGAGTGCAAGAACTGTCACCAGTGTGTGGGCGTGGCCGGTCCGTGTTCGGGTTGCTGTGGTGTCACCCGCTCTGGCTCTCCTGTGGCTAGGCGTGTTTTGGGCCTTGGATTCATGACACGTCCCATGGTTCAATTGGACAGCGTGTACGTGCGCTATGGGCACCATGTGGCTCTGGAGCACGTCAGCGGCCATTTTGAAGCGGGTTCACTCACCGCTGTAATCGGTGCCAATGGCGCAGGGAAAAGCACACTGCTTAAAGGGCTGGCCAATCTCCTCACGGTGGACGGAGCACAGCTCAGTGGCGCGATCACCGTTGCTGCGCCGTCTTCGGCCATTGCTTATTTACCGCAGTGTTTGGACATTGACCGGCACTTTCCCATGCGCGTATACGACTGCGTACTTAGCGGTTGTTGGCAACATACCGGGCCCTGGCGGAGCGTCGATGCGGAGGTAAGGACACGTGTTGCCGCTGCCTTGCACACGACAGGACTCGAACAACTTGCGCACCAGCCCTTAGGCAATTTGTCAGGCGGACAACTGCAACGGGTTCTGTTCGCGCGGCTGCTCGCGCAGGATGCACAGCTCATAGTACTTGACGAACCATTTAGCGCAGTGGACACCCAAACGACCCAGGACCTGCTTGTGCAGGTCAGACGTTGGCACAGGCAGGGACGCACGGTCGTGGCTGCGGTGCACGACCAGGCGCAAGTGCGCCAGCACTTTCCACGCAGTCTGTGGCTGGGCAACAGGGTTCTGGCCTGGGGCACCACGCACGAGGTGCTGGCGGATAAAGGGATTCAGCGCGCATGAGCGAACTCGCATCACTGGGCTACGCCATTTTCGTAGATCCATTTGTGGAATTTGCCTTCATGCGCCGCGCCCTGGTGGCCACGCTGGCGCTGGCGCTGGGTAGCGCGCCGCTCGGGGTTTTTCTGAACCTGCGGCGCATGGGTCTTATGGGCGACGCGCTCAGCCACGCGATATTGCCAGGTGTCGCAGCGGGCTTCTGGGTGGTCGGTTTGTCGCTGTGGGCCATGACATTGGGCGGCTTGCTAGCCGGCTTATTGGTTACAACGCTGGCAGCATCGTTAAGCCGACATACCATGCAAGAACACAACACAAGCATGAGCGCCGTGTACCTCAGTGCGCTCGCACTCGGCGTCGGAATGGTTTCCGCGCGCGGGACGCCTTTGGACCTCTTGCACATTCTCTTCGGCAGTGCCTTGGGCGTGGATAAACCCGGACTGTTTTTAGCAGCAGGCGTGGCCAGCGCTAGCGTCCTGCTGCTGGCCGTGGTGTACCGTGGCTTGGTTCTGGATACCTTTGATCCCCTGTTTCTACGGGTTGGCGATCGCGGTACACGTGCTGGTGCAGCGCGTTATCCGGCAGTCTGGCAACAGGTGTTTCTATTTTTGGTTGTCGCCAACCTGGTTGTCGGCTTTCAAACGCTCGGAACCCTGATGTCGATCGGTCTGATGATGCTTCCCGCCGCAGCGGCTCGGCTCTGGCACCCCACCCTGCCAGAGCAACTTGTGCATGCTGTAACCCAGGCAGCGTTATCCGGTTACGCCGGCTTGCTGGTGTCGTACCACCTTGGAACCGCATCCGGTCCAACCATCATTGGGTGCGCATCCCTGCTGTATTTCGGTTCTGTGTTGTTAGCGCCTGGAGGCGGTCTTGTTGCGGGCTTCTTGAGGGGACCGAGCCGCGCTGCAACTACTCACTCTTAACCACCTACTCTTAAAGGGAGCCCATGCCATGTTGCTAAATCGTCGCACATCCATCCTGTCCAGCTTATTGTTATTTGGCAAGTTTGGCCAAGCCCATGGCGAACCGGCAGACCTGGTGGCGGTTACGGTCAGCTTCAGCATCCTGGGCGATCTGGTCAAGGTCGTCGGTGGCAAACGGGTGCGCATGAGGCTACTGGCCGGCCCCAACCAGGATGCGCACACATTTGAACCTCGCGTGGTTGACGCCAAAGCGCTTCTCAGCTCACGCCTGCTCGTCAGCAACGGTCTGGACTTTGAGCCCTGGGTTGGACGACTGGTTCAGTCCAGCGGATTCAAGGCGCGGCACCTACTGGCAGCCACGGGCATAAAGACCCGCACCATGGCGGATGAGGATGGCAAGCAAACCACGGACCCGCACGCCTGGCAAAACCCCCTGAACGTCACACGCTACGTTCGCAATATTGCTGACGCTTTGTCCGAGATTGATCCTGCGGCCCGAGCAGACTATCAGGCCAGGGCGCAAGCCTACAGTGTTGAGCTCACGGCGCTAGATGCTTGGGCTAAAGGCCAATTTGCCACCATCGCACCGGCCCAGCGCAAGGCCATTATTTCCCACGACGCACTTGCTTATTTGGGCGAACACTACGGCATCCAATTCAGCGCACCTGTAGGCATCAGCACCGAAGCGCAGCCCAACGCGCGGCAAATGCGGAAACTGATCCGGCAAGTCAAGCGGGAAAACATCCGCGCCGTGTTTATTGAGAATATGTCAAACCAGCAGCTTATCCGGCAGTTGGCGCAAGAAACAGGCGTTGAGCCAGGTCCTCCGCTCTTTACCGACGCACTTTCAGAGCCCGATGGCCCCGCACCTGACTACCTTTCAATGATGCGGCACAACATCGGCGCGCTGGCCTCAGCGATGCGGCATAAAGGCGGCGCGATTAACTAATCGGGGCTTGATCCAAAGCCGCCAGTTCTGCCTCGCCAAACCCCGCCGCGCGCCGGGCCGTCAGGTTCAGGGGCGGCTTGGGCCTGGGCGCACGGTGGCGCTGCGCCAGCACCGGATAGATGGCTACCGGGTCCACGCCGGTGCGGGTGCACAGCCAATGGAACCAGCGGTTGCCTAT
>CANFIH010000330.1 GCA_947446855.1 Burkholderiales bacterium | reverse complement strand
TTGGTCGCCTGGCATGTGAAGGTCGGCGACATGGTGGCCGAGGATCAGATCCTGGCCGATGTGATGACCGACAAGGCCACGGTGGAGATTCCATCCAGTGTGGCCGGCAAGGTGCTGGCCCTTGGCGGCACCGTCGGTCAGGTTATGGCTGTGGGTTCTCCGGTCATACACATTGAAGTAGTAGGCGAGGGGAATCAGAAGGTGACGTCTGCCGCTGCAGCTCCTTCACCCAAACCTACACCGGTTGCAGCACCTGCAGTGACCCCTGCGCCCGCACCCGTTGCTTCCCCGGTTGCAGCCCCGGTTGTCGCTGCACCGGCCAAGGCAGCCGCTGCAACCGCATCTTCTGCAACGGCGTCAGCAGCCCTGGTCCGCGCCCCCGGCGACAAACCCATTGCCTCACCGGCCGTGCGCCGCCAGGCTTGGGACCTGGGTGTCGAACTGCAGTTTGTGCCCGGTACTGGCACGGCAGGCCGCATCACGCACGATGACCTGCAAGCCTACGTGACCCGCGCCGCACAGGGCCACAGCGCCGGTGTGGTTGACCAGCGTTATGCGCGGCGCCTCGATGAGCAGACCGTACCCGTCATCGGCCTGCGCCGCAAGATCGCGCAGAAGATGCAGGAGGCCAAGCGCCGCATTCCGCATTTCACGTATGTGGAAGAAGTGGACATGACGGAGCTGGAAGCCCTGCGCGTGCGGCTCAACGCCCAATATGTAAATGAGCGCGTGCGCCTGACGGTGCTGCCCTTCCTGGTGCGCGCCATGGTGTTGGCTGTGCGTTCGCACCCCGAGGTAAACGCCCGCTATGACGACGAGGCGGCCGTGGTCACGCGTTCGGGCGCCGTGCATTTGGGCATTGCCACGCAGACTGATGGCGGCTTGATGGTGCCCGTCATTCGCCATGCGGAAACGCTGGACCTGTGGGCCTGCGCTGCCGAGATCACACGCCTGGCCGAAGCTGCACGCACCAACAAAGCCTCGCGCGACGAGTTGACGGGTTCCACCCTGACGCTGACCAGTCTGGGTGCCCTGGGCGGCATCGTCAGCACGCCGGTGATCAACCACCCCGAGGTGGCCATCGTCGGCGTCAACCGCATGGTCGAACGGCCCATGGTGCGCGGTGGCGTGGTCGTGGTGCGGCAGATGATGAACCTGTCGTCGTCGTTCGACCACCGCGTGGTGGACGGCATGAACGCAGCGCAATTTGTGCAAAAGATACGTGGCTACCTGGAGTGTCCGGCCACCTTGTTTGTGGAGTAACGGGACATCATGGACATACAACACACCACACTCTTGGTCATAGGCGGTGGGCCCGGCGGCTACATCACCGCCATACGCGCCGCACAACTGGGCATTGCCACCACGCTGGTCGAAGGCGAGCAACTGGGCGGCACCTGCCTGAACATTGGCTGCATCCCGTCCAAGGCGATGATTCACGCGGCCGAAGCCTTCCACCAGGCACACCACTTCATGGGCGACAGCACGCTGGGCATCCATGTGGAGGGCGCGCGCATCGACATCGGCCAAACCGTGCGCTGGAAAGACGGCATCGTCGCACGGCTCACCGGCGGCGTAGGTGCCTTGCTGAAGAAGCATGGCGTCAAGGTCGTCAAAGGTTGGGCGACCATCGTGGACGGCAAGACCGTTGACGTGATGCACGACGAGAACGACACCAAGCCCGTGCGCATCCAAGGTGAGCACATCGTGCTGGCCACCGGTTCGGTCGAGATGGGCTTGCCCGGCATGCCCTTTGGCGGGCGCGTCATCTCGTCCACGCAAGCGTTGTCGCCTGACAGTATTCCCAAGAAATTGGTGGTGGTGGGTGGCGGCTATATCGGGCTGGAACTAGGCTTGGTCTACCGCAAGCTGGGCAGCGACGTGACCGTGGTCGAGGCACAAGACCGCATCCTGCCGCTGTACGACGAAGAGCTGACCAAGCCGGTGGCTGCGTCCTTGCGCAAGCTGGGTGTGCAGGTGCACCTGGGCAGCAAAGTCCAGGGCCTGAACGCCACTGGTGACGCCGTGCGCATGCAGGACGCTGCGGGCCGCGAGAGCGAATTGGCCGCCGACCAGGTGCTGGTGGCCATTGGCCGTGTGCCGCACACCCATGGATGGGGGCTGGAAAAGCTGATGCTGGCTATGAACGGCCGCGCCATCAAGGTGGACGACCAATGCCGCACATCCATGCGCAACGTCTGGGCGATTGGCGATTTGACGGGTGAGCCCATGTTGGCCCACCGGGCCATGGCGCAGGGCGAGATGGTGGCCGAAATCATTTCAGGCAAACGCCGCCATTTCACCCCCGCAGCCATCGCTGCCGTCTGCTTCACCGACCCCGAGGTGGTGGTGGCCGGGCTGACACCCACGGACGCGGCCAAGGCCGGACAGGACTGCATCACCGCCCAGTTTCCGTTCGCCGCCAACGGCCGAGCCATGACGCTGGGCTCGACCGATGGTTTTGTGCGAGTCGTCGCCCGGCGCGACAACCACCGCATCGTCGGCTGGCAGGCGGTGGGCTCGGGTGTGTCGGAGCTGAGCGCCGCTTTCACCTATTCGCTGGAGATGGGCGCGACACTGGAAGACGTGGCCGGTACCATCCACGCCCACCCCACGTTGGGCGAGGCAGTGCAAGAGGCTGCCTTGCGGGCGCTGGGGCATGCGCTGCATATTTAGGGGTGGTGGTTGATCCAGGAGTTTTTGCCTCCACCGTCGTCCTACCACGCCCCGTCATGTACCCCGCGCACTCGGAAATAGCGGTATACAAAATGCTTTGTTAGTTCCTCTGTATCAAACCATTGAACTGAATCGTGTAGGTACTCTTCCAACAAAGTTTGGCAGTCTGCAGCGGGATTCGCTGTCTTGAAGGCTTGAAAGCGCGTCAGCTCTTCATAGTCGAGTTTGTTCAATAGCCAGTTGTCACTACGATCTTTTATACTAATTAGCTTTCAATGAGATAGATGTTATCCAGTCGTAGCCTGTCAATGTTTGCATTCTGGGCAGATCCAATTCAAGAGACAGTAGCCCATCGCTGAGGGCTTTGTCTGCGGCGTCCAGGGAGCT
>CANFIH010000329.1 GCA_947446855.1 Burkholderiales bacterium | reverse complement strand
GTCAAACAATGCATTGCGCAAGCCGCTCATCGGTAGCGGGTCTGCCAGAAGCAAGGCAAGGCCACCCAGCGAACACAACACAGGCACCCACAGCGACTGCAATAAATTCAAAATACGCTGCTTCATGGTGCGGCCGCTGTTAGTGGAAGTAGGGGTTTTCCAAGGGTAACGCAAAAGCATGCGCTAAAGAATGCGCAGGAAGCTGCAAGTTACGCTTTGTATGGTTAGGATGCGCACATGAATGTCACCACCGGTCCCGCACCCTATCGCGATATGTGCACTGACTGCGGGATTTCCCGCACGGCTGCGCCCAAGCGCTGCGGCCATGCGTGCCAATTCATCCATCCCCGCTACGACGCACTGGAAACCCAAGTGCATGGCCGCACGCGCGATGCAAGCAAGACAGATGAGCTGCACTTCGGCCCGCACCGGCGCATGTTGCGTGCTGCCCTGCAACCGGCAGCCAGCGGCGCGCAATGGACCGGCATCACCACCCGCATTGCCGAACGTTTACTGGAGACCGGCGCTGTTGACGCCGTGCTGGCCATGGCGCCGGACCCGAATGACCGTTGGCGGCCTATGCCGGTTGTCGTGACCCAAGCGAAAGACATGGCGCAGTGCCGGGGTATGCGCATGGGCTATGCGCCCTTGTTGTCGCTCTTGGAGCCGGCGGTTGCACAAGGGCATAAGCGGCTGGCGGTGATCGGCATTCCGTGCCAGGTGTATGCGCTGCGTGCCCTTGAAAAAGAACTGGGCCTGGAGAAGCTGTATGTCATCGGCACACCCTGCTCTGACAACACCACCACCGAGCGCTTTCATGAGTTCTTGCAGCTCATAGCTGCCAAGACCGGTGATGCACCGGAAGCCATCAGCTATCTGGAGTTCCGGGCCGATTACCACGTGGAGTTGCGTTACGACGACGGCCGCAAACGTGCCATTCCGTTTTTGCAGCTGCCCCTGTCGCAGCTGCCGCCCGATTTTTTCCCCATGACCTGCCGCACCTGTGTGGACTACACCAATGTGCTGTCCGACATTACCGTGGGCTACATGGGTGGCGAAGGCCAGCAATGGCTGCTGGTGCGCAACGAGCGCGGTGAAGAGTTGCTCAAGCTGTTGGGCGATGAAGTCCGCACAACAGAACCCGGCTCGGCAGGAAAACGTCTTGGGGCCGTCAAAGGATTTATCAGCAATGTGGAGCGTGCAGCCGGCGGCTTGCCCCTGCGCCGCATGCCGGACTGGTTGCGGCCGATCGTAGGATGGCTGATGCCCAAAGTAGGCCCGCGTGGACTGGAGTTTGCACGCGCCCGTGTCGAGATGAAAGCAGCCGAGACCATCATCCACCTGCGCCGCGAAGAGCCTCAGCGCATGAAAACCATGATTCCGATTCACGTATGGAAGCTCATGGAGCCCTACGGCATGCAGCCCACCCGCGAAGAACTTCCCAAGTGACTGCTGGCGGCAAGGCCCGCGTCTGAGGCTACATTACGAAACCAACATAAGCCGAAACCAACACAAGCGCACTGAACTATGGCACTGACATTTCCTTTTTCCGCAATCGTGAGCCAGGACGAAATGAAGCTGGCGATTCTGGTTTCCGCGATCGACCCCAGCATTGGCGGTGTATTGGTCTTTGGCGACCGTGGCACCGGCAAGTCCACCGCCGTGCGTGCGCTGGCGGCCTTGCTACCCAAGATGGACGCAGTGGTCGGCTGCCGCTACGGCTGCGATCCGGCATGGACCAACAGCAGCTGCCCGGACTGCGCTCAACTTCGCGCAAATACCAAGAAGGCCATTGCCAGCCACCCCATTGCCGTGCCGGTCGTAGACCTGCCGCTGGGTGCGACCGAAGACCGCGTGGTCGGCGCGCTCGACCTGGAGCGCGCACTGTCGCAAGGCGTAAAGGCATTCGAGCCCGGCCTGCTGGCGCGCGCAAACCGCGGCTTTTTATACATCGACGAGGTCAATTTGCTGGAAGACCATCTGGTCGATTTGCTGATTGACGTGGCCGCCTCCGGTGAGAACGTAGTGGAGCGCGAGGGCTTGAGCGTGCGCCACCCGGCGCGCTTTGTATTGATCGGCAGCGGCAACCCCGAAGAAGGCGAGCTGCGTCCGCAATTGCTGGACCGCTTCGGTTTGTCGGTGGAAGTAAAAACACCCGCCGGTTTGGCTGAGCGCGTTGAAGTGGTCAAACGCCGCGATGCATTTGAGCGCGACCCGCAAGCCTTCACCGCCGCGTGGAAAAAAGAAGACGAACGCGTGCGCAAAAGCATTGTGTCCGGCCGCAAGCGACTGGAAAAAGTGGCCATCCCCGATGCCGCGCGCGAGGGCGCTGCCAAGCTCTGCATGGCCCTGGGAACGGACGGCCTGCGTGGCGACCTGACGCTGATCCGCGCCGCGCGCGCCTACGCCGCGCTCTTGGGCGACACGTCCGTTACCGAACTGCACCTGCGCAAAGTAGCTGCGCCTGCGCTGCGCCACCGCTTGCGCCGCAATCCGCTGGACGACTCCGGCTCCACCTCGCGCGTGGATCGCGCGGTGGCCGAGTTGTTCGGTGAACCGGTTGCTGCCTGATACAGCGGTCCCATGAACGCGGACGCAAGCACCGTTGCCGCCCTGTTGGCGGTGGACCCGGCCGGCCTGGGCGGTGTCGCACTGCGCAGCGGCGCAGGCAGCGTGCGTGATGAATGGCTGAGCCTGTTGCGCAGTCTGTTGCCCACAGGCACACCTTTGAGGCGCGCACCACTCAATATCACCGACACCGCGTTGCTGGGTGGTTTGGACCTGGGTGCTACGCTGCATCTGGGCAAACCGGTAGGGACTAAGGGGCTGCTCTGTGAATCCGATGGCGGGTTGGTGCTGCTACCCATGGCCGAGCGCATGAGTGCCGCAGCGGCCTCGCGGTTTTGTGCGGTGCTGGACACGCAGCAAGTGGTGCTGGCACGCGATGGCATTGAGGCCATCAACCCCGCACGTGTCGGCGTGGTTGCACTGGATGAAGGTGTCAGTGACGACGAGCGCCTGCCTTCTGCCCTGCTGGAGCGACTCGCATTTCACGTGGTGCTGGAGGCGGCTGTCCGCTCGGAGGAAGACG
>CANFIH010000328.1 GCA_947446855.1 Burkholderiales bacterium | reverse complement strand
GATTCAAAAATTTGCCGATACGGATGTTCTCTTGCGGGTTGGTCAAATCCAGGTTGAACAAGGAGCTGATGGTGTCCTCCGGGCTGGAGGGGAAGTCACTGGCACGGGCCTTATGCACCACGAAATCGCTACCGATGTCAGGTTGCGTCACGTGGATGTCAGACGGCGCATATTGCTGCCTGCTGTAACCCCAGGAAAAATACCAGTTGCCCTCGTTACGCAAGGCACTATCAAAATTCGCTTGTGGCACCGCCGGAGTTCCGGGAGCAGACGGGCTCGCCCCGTCCTGCCCGAAAGCCGCAGCCAGGGGCACCGCCGCGAGCACGACACCCATCAGCCACACACGCAAACTCATTTCCATCAACTGGCACTCCCTACAACGCGGACATTGATCAAGGTGAACCCCTCTTACAAAGTGAACACGGTGCAGCCCGTGGTCTTGCGTGCTTCCAGATCGCGGTGAGCCTGCGCGGCGTCTTCCAGCTTGTAGGTCTGGTCGATACGGATCTTGACCTTGCCGCTGGTGACTGCCTCAAACAAATCGTCGGCCATTTCCTGCGTGCTCTCGCGTGTGGAGATATGCATGAACAAGGTTGGGCGGGTGACATACAGCGAGCCCTTGGGTGCCAGGATGCCGGGGGAGAACGGCGCCACAGGGCCGGACGCATTGCCGAAGCTGACCATCAAACCAAACATGGACAGGCAATTCAGTGACTTGTCCCAGGTGTCTTTGCCCACAGCGTCGTAAACCACTTTGACCCCTTTGCCGCCGGTGATTTCTTTGACCCGCGCCTCGAAGTCTTCGGTGGCGTAGTTGATCACATGGGCAGCGCCGGCTTCACGCGCCAAGGCGCATTTGGCGTCGCTACCGGCGGTACCGATCACGTGGATACCCAGGGCCTTGGCCCATTGGCAGAAGATCAACCCCACACCTCCGGCAGCCGCGTGGAACAGCACCGTGTCCCCGGCATGCAAACCGCCTTGCGGCTGGGTGCGCTTGAGCAGGTACTGAACCGTCAAGCCCTTGAGCATCATGGCCGCGCCGGTCTCATAGCTGATGGCATCGGGCAATTTGCACACGCATTTGGCTGGCATCACGCGCAGCTCACAGTAGGCGCCCGGGGGCTGGCTGGCATAGGCTGCGCGGTCACCGACCTTCAGATGCGTCACGCCCGCGCCCACTGCCTCGATCACGCCTGCGGCTTCCATGCCGAGCTGCAACGGAACCGGCAGCGGATAAAGGCCGGTGCGGAAATACACATCCGTGTAGTTCAAGCCGGCGGCATGGTGGCGAATGCGGACCTCGCCAGGGCCGGGTTCGCCCACGCTCAAGGTGACCACTTGCAACTGCTCAGGGCCACCGTACTGGTTGACCTGGACCGAGCGGGACGTTTGGGGGGAAGCAGACATAAAAACTCCAAAAAAAGAAGGCGCGATAACGGTGCGCTAGATCCGAATCTACTCCACCGGCGAGGGTGGCGGGCTGTTAGGCCGGTCTTGCCCCCGGCTGCAAATGAAAACGCCAGACATCACCAGCGCGGTTCCGAGCAGCAGCCAGGGGCTGAGCGGCTCATCCAGCACCAGCGCGGCCATCACGAGCGTGGACATAGGCCCCACCATGCCCGCTTGCGATGCGAGGGCCGAACCGATGCGCTCGATGGACAGCATCACCAGGACAACCGGCAAGACCGTGCACAAACTGGCGTTGACCACGGACAGGTACCACACATCGGCAGGCAGTTCCGTTACAACATGCATGGGACGCAGCACCGCAAACTGCCCCACACACAGCACACAGGCCACGCAGCTGGCCAAGCCGACCAGACGCAAAGCCCCCAGGCGGCGCACCAGTTCTCCGCTATAGGACAAGTACAAGGCGTAGCTCACCGCGCTGCCAAACACCAAGGCCGCGCCCATGCCCACGCCGCCATCCGCACCGGTCAAATTCACCTCATGGAAAAAGACCGCCACCACGCCGGCATAACTGACCGCCATGCCCATCCACTGGTGGCGGCTGGCACGCTTGCCGTACATCAGAATGCCCAGCAACAAAACCAGGGTCGGATACAAATACAAAATCAGCCGCTCCATCGACGCGCTGACGTACTGCAGCCCGGCAAAGTCAAGGAAGCTGGCCAGGTAATAGCCGCAAAAGCCCAGCCACACCACGCCCAGCCATTCGCGTGCGCGCAAACGCACTGGCACCGACCCTTTGCGGTGCTGGGTCCACCAGACCATCGCCATGAAAAAGGGCAAGGACAGCAGCATGCGCAGCATCAAAAACGTGACGGTGTCCACCCCGTGCCGGTAGGCCAGCTTGACGATGATGGCCTTGCCCGAAAAACCGATGGCACCCAGCATCCCCATGGCCAGCCCTAAGGCCATAGGCGAGCTGGCCACGGGGGCCTCAGTCTGTGCGGATGGATTCAACGCGGCGTGACCAGAGGGCTGTTAGCCCAGGGCGCGCTGCAGGCGGATTTCTTCAACCTTCACGCCGCCAATCGGCACCGTCTTGGCAGTGGCCATTTCGCGTTTGAAACCGGCCAGCTCGAAAAAACGCAAAGCGCGGTCATTGGCCAGCGGCAGCCAGACGCTGACATGGGTGCATTCCTCGTCCACTAGGCCCTCCAGCGCCGCATCCCACAAGGACAGGCCGGCACCCAGACCCCAGAAATCGGTATCCACATACATGGCCCAGATTTCGCCCATAGTGGACGGTGTGCCCTCGTCACGGCTGCGGTCATAGCCCACAAAACCAATGATCTTCGCGCCGTGCAGCGCCACCTGCACCTGCGGCTCGGCGTACTGAATGGCCTCAGACCAATAGCGCTCTCGCTCGGCTAAGGGCATGATGGCCACGTCCAAGTCACCCAGCATGCCTTTGAACGCTTCTTTCACCGTGGCGTTGTGCAGTTGGGCAATGGCTTTGGCATCGCGGGTGGTGGCGGGACGGACATCGAAAACAGAGGTAGCCATAAGCTGAAAAGGGCAGCAGCGCCCTGGTTGGACAAAACAGCACCCATTGTCGCAGGGACCGGCGCGCGCGCCTGCGCTGCACATCCCCAGGGCGCTAAGATGCCGCGCGCAACAGGCCACGCTGGGAGGCGTAACTGGTGCGCATCCCCCTACCCCAACCGCAACGAGACTCCTTCATGACCATTTCCATGTACCTGGCCAG
>CANFIH010000327.1 GCA_947446855.1 Burkholderiales bacterium | reverse complement strand
GGCGTCTTCGTCAGGAATTTCAATTCCGAACTCATCTTCCAAAGCCATTACCAGCTCCACGGTGTCCAGCGAGTCAGCACCCAGATCAGCCACGAAGGCTTTTTCATTGGTGACTTGCGACTCTTCAACACCGAGTTGCTCGGCAATGATTTTTTTGACGCGTACTTCGATATCGCTCATGTGTTCACTCTAACAGTTGTTAAGAATCCGAGATTTTACCCTTGCCGGAGAAACCTTCCCCCAACCGGGCAGCCGAACGGATGAATCGGCTTGCTTCACAGTCTACATGTACATGCCGCCGTTGACGTGCAATTCTTGCCCCGTCACGTAGGCAGCCTGTGGAGATGCAAGGTAACACACCGCGTGGGCGATGTCGGAAGGTTGTCCCAGGTGACCCAACGGAATTTGTCCCAGCAAGGCCTTGTGCTGGTCTTCGCCCAGTCCGGCAGTCATGTCAGTGGCAATAAATCCAGGCGCCACACAGTTCACCGTGATATTGCGCGAACCCAGCTCACGCGCCAATGCGCGCGTCATACCGGCCACACCGGCCTTGGCCGCTGCATAGTTGGCCTGGCCAGGGTTGCCAGAGGCACCCACCACCGAAGTAATGTTGATGATGCGTCCGTAGCGCTGTTTCATCATGGTGCGCATCACAGCGCGGCTCATGCGAAAAACGCCTTTGAGATTGGCGTCCATCACGGCGTCCCAGTCCTCATCTTTCATACGCATAGCCAGCGTATCGCGGGTAATGCCGGCGTTATTCACCAGCACCTGCAGCCCACCGTACGCTTTCGCCACCGCATCGACCAGTGCCTCGGCGGACGGTCCATCAGTCACATCCAGAGTGCGGCCGTCGCAACCGGCATAAGCTGCCAAGGCTTCACGAATCTTGGCCGCACCGGCGTCAGAAGTGGCCGTGCCAATCACCTTCAAGCCCTGGCGCGCCAGTTCCAGTGCAATGGATGCGCCAATGCCGCGCGAGGCGCCGGTCACCAGGGCCACCTGCCCTGCAAATTGAACTTCGCTCATGCCAACACTCCCTTCACTTCTTCCAAGGTCGCCGGATCGAACAGCGCCGACCCGATCATTTCCGCATCAATCCGCTTGACCATGCCGGCCAGCACCTTGCCGGGGCCGCATTCCACCAGATTCACAATGCCCATAGCCTTGATGGCCTGTACGCATTCCACCCAGCGCACCGGGCCAAAGGCCTGACGGTAGAGGGCATCGCGGATGGCATCGGCGCTGGTTTCCACCGCCACATCGATGTTATTGACCAGCGCAATCTGCGGCTCGGCAAATTCGATTTCGGCCAGACGGACACGCAGCTTTTCTGCCGCAGGCTTCATCAAACTGGAGTGAAACGGTGCCGACACCGGCAGCGGCAGCGCGCGCTTGGCGCCATTGGCCTTGAGCAATTCGCAGGCCTTTTCCACCGCGGCCTTGCTACCGGAAATCACCGTTTGCGCGGGGTCATTGAAATTGGCTGCTTGCACGGACTCCAAAGAGCCGGCGCCAAAAGACTGTGTCACTTCCAAGCAACCGGCTGCCACACGCGCGGCATCCATTCCCAGAATGGCCGCCATGGCGCCGGTACCCACGGGCACGGCTTCCTGCATAGCCTGGGCACGCAGGCGCACCAGCGGCGTAGCTTGCGTCAGCGTCAACACGCCAGACGCGACCAACGCAGAATATTCACCCAGCGAATGGCCGGCTACCGCATCGGGTTTGATGCCGACCTCGGCCATCCAGACGCGGTAGGCCGCCACCGCGGCCACCAGCATCACCGGCTGGGTGTTGGAGGTCAATGCCAGGGCTTCCTTGGGGCCTTCCTGGATCAGTTTGGCGAGGTCTTCACCCAGCGCGTCGGAAGCTTCCTGCAGGGTCTGGGCGACGACAGGGTGCGCGCCCCAGCCGTCGAGCATGCCAACGGACTGCGAGCCTTGGCCCGGGAATACAAAAGCAAATTTTTTCATGGCAATTTCCTGGTGAGAGCCCGCACAAAACCGGGCATTGACCGGACCTAAGTCCCTAGAACTTCACAAGCACCGCGCCCCAGGTGAAGCCACCGCCCACGCCTTCAAGCATCAGGGTCTGACCGGGCTTAACCTGGCCGGCGCGCACCGCAGTGTCCAGCGCCAGGGGAATGGAGGCGGCCGAGGTGTTGCCGTGCTGATCGACGGTGACAACGACCTTGTCCATGGGCAGCTTGAGCTTGCGCGCTGTACTTTGCATGATGCGGATATTGGCTTGGTGCGGAATCAGCCAGTCGATATCGGCGGCCGTGAGGTCCGCCTTGACCAAGGCCGCACGCGCCGCATCTTCCAGCACCCCTACCGCCAGCTTGAAGACGGCCTGGCCATCCATCTTGAGCAGCGGGTCGCCCGTCACTTTGCCGCCGGATACATGGCCCGGCACGCAGAGAATGCCTACATGCTTGCCATCAGCATGCAAATCGCTGGCCAGAATACCGGGCGTATCAGAAGCTTCCAGCACCACAGCGCCGGCACCGTCGCCAAACAACACGCAGGTGGTGCGGTCGGTGAAATCCAGAATACGGGAGAACACTTCCGCACCAATTACCAGCGCCTTGGTCGCCGCACCGGTCTTGATCAAGGAATCGGCCACGCTCAGGGCATAAACAAAACCGCAGCACACGGCTTGCAGGTCGAAGGCCGCACCGCCGGCGGCACCGAGCTTGTTTTGCAGAATGCAGGCGGTCGATGGGAACACCATATCGGGGGTGCTGGTGGCCACAATGATCAGGTCAATGTCCTGTGCCGTGATACCGGCCGCTGTCAGCGCGCTTTTCGCCGCTTCCAACGCCAAGTCGCTGCTGAACATGCCATCGTCCGCGAAGTGGCGTGCCCGGATACCGGTGCGCTCCACAATCCAGTCGTCAGATGACTCCACACCGGTCGCGGCCAACTCAGCCACCAGATCGGCATTGGTCAGTCGGCGGGGTGGCAAATAGCTGCCTGTGCCTGTGATACGGGAATAACGGCTCATGGGTATTTTGGGAGGCACTCGCTCAAATCACCGCATCCGCAGGTTCGACCAGTAGTGGCCTTGCCTTGGCAATGCGAACCTGAACGCGGTCCAACAAGTTGTTTCGGGCTGCATCATACGCGCGGTTCAGGGCATTGCCGAAGGCCAGCACGTCAGCTGAACCGTGGCTTTTGAATACCAGCCCCCGCAAGCCAAGGAGTG
>CANFIH010000326.1 GCA_947446855.1 Burkholderiales bacterium | reverse complement strand
ATCGCGGCATTCCCAGCTGGGGCACACAAGGCCGCGCCACCACCGGTGCCGGTGGCCTGCTGGACCGGGTCGACGCCCTGTGCTTTGCCGCACCGGTGTTTTTTCACTCAGCGCGCTGGTATTTCGATTTGTAGGGCAACGATGCGAATCCTTGGTATTGACCCCGGCCTGCGCACCACCGGGTTTGGCGTGGTGGACGAGGCGGGCGGCCAGCTCAGCTATGTGGCCAGCGGCACCATCAGCACCCAGCATCTGGACACCCACGCCCTGCCGGCCCGCCTGAAAGTGCTGTTTGACGGCATTGGCGAAGTGGTGCAGCGCTACCAGCCGGACTGCGCAGCGGTGGAAATCGTCTTCGTCAACGTCAACCCGCAATCCACCCTGCTCTTGGGCCAGGCGCGTGGTGCGCTGATCACCGCCCTGGTGTCGCAAAACCTGGCGGTGGCCGAGTACACCGCGCTGCAGATGAAGCAGGCGGTAGCCGGCCACGGGCGGGCACAAAAAAGCCAGATTCAGGAGATGGTCAAGCGTCTGCTGCAGTTAAGCGGCTTGCCGGGCACCGACGCTGCCGATGCCCTGGGGCTGGCCATTACCCACGCCCATGCCGGCAAGGCCATGGCCCGGCTGGCCGCAGCCGATAGTTTGGGCGGTGGTGTCACGGCAAAAATCAGCACCAAAGCGTCCTATCGGGCCGGTCGCAGCCGTTAAAAAAATTACGTACCGTATTCGTTTTTCCATCCAAAGGCACAAGTAAGGGTATAGCCTATGCGGGGGCGGTGAAATGCTTGAACATACTGCCCTGACTGAAGAACGGATAACAAGAACATGTTGACCTCGAACGATATTTCCGCACTCCTGCGAGCCGACCACCACGATGCGTTCAGTGTCTTGGGGATGCATGAAAAGGCCGGTGCCATCTGGGTCAATGCGGTTTTGCCAGGGGCCGAACAGGTTACCGTGCTGGACCGCCAGACCGGACAACCCCGCGCCACATTGGCGGCTTGCCTGGACACCGCCGTATTCAGCGGCCTGATTCCCGCCAGCACCGAGCGCTTTGACTACCAGCTCGAAGTCACCTGGGCCCCCGCACCCGAACGCACCACGCCCCATGTGCAGGTGCTGGAAGACGCCTACCGCTTCCCCTTTGTGCTGCAGGAAATGGATGTCTGGCTGCTGGGCGAGGGCTCGCACCAGCGACCGTTTGAATGTTTGGGCGCGCACCTGACGAGCATGCTGGGTGTGGACGGCGTGAGCTTTGCCGTCTGGGCGCCCAACGCCAAACGCGTCTCGGTGGTGGGCAGCTTCAACCAGTGGGACGGCCGGCGCCACCCCATGCGGCTGCGCCGTGAATGCGGCGTGTGGGAGATTTTCATCCCCGGCCTGATGCAGGGCGACATCTACAAATTCGAGATTCTGGGGGCCAGGGGCGTGATTGCGCTCAAGGCCGACCCCTATGCCTTCCAGTCGCAAATGCGGCCCGACACCGCCAGCGTGGTCTACCCCCTGATGCCGCGGCGGCCCATGCGCGCGGACCGTGCCGCCGCCAACGCGCTGGACCAGCCTTTGAGCATTTACGAGGTGCACCTGGGCTCCTGGCGCAAGGCGGACGGCTGGCGCTGGCTGAACTACCGCGAGCTGGCCGACACCCTGGTGCCCTATGCCAAGGAAATGGGCTTTACCCACCTGGAGTTGCTGCCTATCAGCGAGCACCCGTTTGACGGCTCCTGGGGTTACCAGCCGCTGGGTCTGTTTTCGCCCACGGCGCGCTTTGGCACGCCGGAAGATTTCCGCTTCTTTGTCGATGCCGCGCACGACGCGGGTCTGGGCGTCCTTCTGGACTGGGTGCCCGCCCATTTCCCCAGCGACGCCCACGGCCTGGCCGAGTTTGACGGCACCCACCTGTACGAATACGCCGACCCCAAGGAAGGCTTTCACCAGGACTGGAACACGCTGATTTACAACTTCGGCCGCACCGAGGTGCGCAACTTTCTGGTCGGCAACGCGCTGTACTGGCTGGAGCACTTCGGCATTGACGGCCTGCGCGTGGATGCCGTGGCCTCCATGCTGTACCGCGACTACAGCCGCCAGGAAGGCCAATGGATTCCCAACGCCAAGGGCGGGCGCGAGAACCTGGAGGCCATCGAGTTCCTGCGCCGCATGAACTTCATCGTCGGCACCGAACGCCCCGGCGCCATCACCCTGGCCGAAGAATCCACCTCCTTCCCCGGCGTCAGCCGCCCACCCAGTGCGGACCTGCAAAGCGGGGGCCTGGGCTTTCACTACAAGTGGAACATGGGCTGGATGCACGACACCCTGCAATACGCCGCACTCGACCCGGTCTACCGCAAGCACCACCAGAACCAGCTCACCTTCGGGCTGATGTACGCCTTCTCGGAGAACTTCATCCTGCCGCTGTCCCACGACGAAGTGGTGCACGGCAAGAAGTCCCTGCTCGAAAAAATGCCGGGCGATCCCTGGCAGCGCTTTGCCAACTTGCGCGCGCTCTACGGCTTCATGTGGGGCTACCCCGGCAAGAAGCTGCTGTTCATGGGCTGCGAGCTGGCCCAGCCCACCGAGTGGGCCGACACCGGCAGCCTGCCCTGGCACCTGGAAGGGCAAAGTGCCCATGCGGGTGTGCAGCGCCTGGTGCGCGACCTCAACCGCGTCTACCAGGCCTTCCCCGCCCTGCACCAGCAGGACGTAAAGCCCGGCGGCTTTGAATGGATTTCGCACAGCGATGCGGCGCAAAGCGTGGTTGCCTTCACCCGCTGGGGCGAGGATGGCAGCTGTGCCGTGGTGGTGTGCAACTTCACCCCGGTGCCGCGCCATGGCTTTCGCTTGGGGCTGCCGCAAGCCGGCGAGTGGCTGGAGACCATCAACTCCGACCTGGCCATCTATGGCGGCAGCGGCATTGCCAACGGCGCGCTGCACACCGAGAACGTATCCGCCCACCACAGGCACCAGTCCGTGTTGCTCACCCTGCCGCCCTTGGCCACGGTCATTCTCACGAAAGCCAGCGCCTAGGCCATTGGGATGACGCTGCAACCTGGTCATTGCCGAACCCTGGGCGCCACACTGGAATCGGGCGGCGTCAACTTCGCCTTGGCCGCGCCCCATGCCCAGGGTGTGGAGCTCTGCCTGTTTGATGCCAGCGGCCGCAGCGAGACCCGGCGCCTGCCCATACCCTGCCAGACCCACGGCATGTGGCATGGCTT
>CANFIH010000325.1 GCA_947446855.1 Burkholderiales bacterium | reverse complement strand
GAAATTGAACTCGACGGTAAGAAGGTAGAAATCTCTGAAGGCAGCATGGTGATGCATGCGGCCGACAAAGCGGGTACCTATATTCCCCATTTTTGTTACCACAAGAAGCTGAGCATTGCGGCCAACTGCCGCATGTGCCTGGTGGACGTGGAAAAGATGCCCAAGCCCATGCCGGCCTGTGCCACCCCCGTGACCCAGGGCATGATTGTCCGCACCAAGAGCGACAAGGCCATCAAGGCGCAAAAGTCGGTGATGGAATTTTTGCTCATCAACCACCCGCTCGACTGCCCGATCTGCGATCAGGGCGGTGAGTGCCAGTTGCAGGATTTGGCAGTGGGTTATGGTGCCTCTTCTTCGCGCTATGAAGAAGAAAAACGCGTGGTCTTCCACAAGGACGTGGGTCCGCTGATTTCCATGGAAGAAATGAGCCGCTGCATCCATTGCACGCGCTGCGTACGCTTCGGCCAGGAAGTGGCCGGTGTGATGGAGCTGGGCATGTCCAATCGCGGCGAACATGCCGAGATCGAAACCTTCATCGGTCAGAGCATTGATTCCGAACTGTCCGGCAACATGATCGATATCTGCCCCGTGGGCGCGTTGACCAGCAAGCCGTTCCGTTACAGCGCCCGTACCTGGGAGCTGTCGCGCCGCAAGTCAGTCAGCCCGCACGATTCCACCGGTGCTAACCTGATTGTGCAGGTCAAGAACAACCAGGTCATGCGTGTCGTACCGCTGGAAAACGAAGCGGTCAACGAATGCTGGATTGCCGACCGCGACCGTTTCTCCTACGAAGCACTGAACAGCGATGAACGCCTGAAGTCTCCCATGCTCAAGCAGGGCGGCGAGTGGAAAACCGTAGATTGGCAGACGGCCCTGGAATACGTGGCCAATGGTCTCAAGCAGATCAAGGCCAACCACGGCGCCCAATCTATTGGCGCGTTGGTCAGCCCGCACAGCACCTTGGAAGAGCTGCATCTGGCAGGCGCCCTGGTGCGCGGTCTGGGCAGCGAAAACATCGACTACCGTCTGCGCAATGCCGAGTTTGCAGTGGCTGACAAAGCCCGCTATCTGGGTACATCGATTGCTTCCTT
Organism: Burkholderiales bacterium; assembly: GCA_947446855.1. Taxonomy (GTDB): domain Bacteria; phylum Pseudomonadota; class Gammaproteobacteria; order Burkholderiales; family Burkholderiaceae_C; genus Allorhodoferax. The sequence continues at coordinate 2,124 of CANFIH010000325.1, read as the reverse complement.
GACCCACCTCGAGCGCGTGCTGGTGGTCGGGTCCAACCTGCGCAAAGACCACCCGCTGTTCGCACAACGTATTCGCCAGGCCGCCAAACTCGGTTGCCAGGTGAGCGCACTGAATGCCGCGTCTTACGACTGGGCTTTGCCCGTCGCCAACGCGCTGAACGTGCCGGCGTCCCATTGGGTGCAGGCTTTGGCCGACATCGCCGCCGCAGTGGCAGCAGAGAAGGGTGTTGCCGCTCCCGCTGCAGGTTCTGTAAGCGCCGTGGCACAAGCCATCGCGCACAGCCTGCTCGGTGGCGAGCGCAAAGCCATTTTGCTGGGCAATGCTGCCGCACACCACGCCAAGGCGTCCAGTCTGCTGGCACTGGCCAACTGGATTGCTATACAAACCGGTGCAACCGTCGGCTATTTGACCGAAGCGGCCAATACCGTGGGCGCTCAACTGGCTTGCGCTTTGCCTGGTATGGACGGTCTGAACGCAGGACAGATGCTGTCCGGCGGACTGAAAGCGGCCATTTTGTTGAATACCGAGCCGGTGCAAGACAGTGCTGCCGGTGCACAGGCTGCAGTGAACCTGGCCAAGGCCGACATGGTGGTCACACTCAGCCCGTTCAAGGCGAATATGGCATTCAGCGATGTATTGCTGCCAATCGCGCCGTTTACCGAAACTGCCGGTACTTTTGTGAATGCCGAAGGCCGCGTGCAAAGTTTCCATGCCGTGGTGCGCCCTGCAGGTGAAGCGCGGCCGGCCTGGAAGGTCATTCGCGTACTCGCCAATCTGCTGGGCCTGCCCGGTTTCGATTTTGAGTCTGCACAGGACGTGCTGGCTGCCATGCACCAGGACAACGGCGGCGTACCTGAGTTGGTACCTGCTGCACGTCTGGGCAATGGCAGCACAGCAACGGTTGACCTCAGTCCGGCTGCTGGCGAGCCGGTTGTCGCTGCCATCTACCAACTGGACGGCACCGTGCGCCGCGCTACATCTCTGCAACTCAGCGCAGACGGGCGGGCTGCCGCAAACCTGTCGGCACAGGAGGCACTGGCATGATCGATACCCTTTTTAACGCAGGTTCCGGTTTGCTGAGCGCGCCATGGTGGGCTGCTCTGGCTTGGCCGGTCATCTGGACGCTAATCAAAATCGTCGCAGTCGTATTGCCTTTGATGGGCGCTGTGGCCTACACCACGCTGTGGGAGCGCAAGTTCCTGGGCTGGATGCAGGTGCGCCTCGGCCCGAATCGGGTAGGACCTTGGGGTTTGCTGCAGCCCATCGCCGACGCGATGAAGTTGCTGACCAAGGAAATTCTGGTTCCCTCGGCTGCCAGCAAGGCCCTGTTCTTCATTGGCCCGGTGTTGACCATCATGCCCGCCATGGCGGCCTGGGCGGTTGTGCCGTTCGGCCCTGAAGTGGCTTTGGCCAATGTCAACGCCGGCCTGATGTATGTGATGGCTATCGCTTCGGTGGAAGTCTATGGCGTTGTCATCTCCGGTTGGGCTTCCAACTCCAAGTACGCGTTCCTGGGTGCCATCCGTGCTTCGGCGCAGATGGTGAGCTACGAAATTGCCATGGGCTTTTGCCTGGTGGTGGTTTTGATGGTGTCCGGTAGCATGAACCTGACCGACATCGTGTTGGTGCAGGGCAAGGGTCAGTTTGTTGACATGGGTATGGGCGTGTTTTCCTGGAACTGGCTGCCTTTGCTGCCGATTTTCGTGATCTACGTGATCTCCGGTCTGGCTGAGACCAACCGCCACCCGTTCGACGTGGTCGAAGGCGAAGCTGAAATCGTGGCCGGCCACATGGTGGAGTATTCCGGCATGTCCTACGCCATGTTCTACCTGGCTGAGTACGCCAATATGTGGCTGATTGCCATGCTGGCATCGGTACTGTTCCTGGGCGGTTGGCTGTCACCTTTTGCGGCACTGGAATGGATTCCCGGCTGGATCTGGCTGGGCGCGAAAGCGTTCCTGATGGTGAGCTTCTTTATCTGGGTGCGCGCCACCTTCCCCCGCTTCCGTTATGACCAGGTCATGCGCCTGGGCTGGAAGGTGTTCATTCCCCTGACGCTGTTCTGGCTCACCGTGGTGGGCATCTGGATGCAAACGTCCTTCAACATCTGGAAGTGAAGGATT
>CANFIH010000324.1 GCA_947446855.1 Burkholderiales bacterium | reverse complement strand
TCGCGCGACGTGCGTTTCCGCACCGTGGGTGACATCACCTGCACCTGCCCGGTGGAAAGCCTGGCCGCCACCGCTGCCGACATCGTGATTGAAACGCTGTCCGCCGACGTGAGCGAGCGCGGTGCCACCCGCATGGACGACAAGACTTCAGAGGCTTCGATGGAGAAGCGCAAGAAAGATGGGTATTTCTAAGATGACCACCGCAACTACAACCCTTTCCCCGTCCGCTGCTGCCGCACAAGGCGACATCTCCAGCGCCCTGCGTTTCATCACCTGCGGCTCGGTGGACGACGGCAAGAGCACGCTGATTGGCCGCCTGCTGGTGGACAGCCGCTCGGTGCTGCTGGACCAGTTGGCCAATGTTTCCAAGAGTGGCGAGGCCGATCTGGCCTTGTTCACCGACGGCCTATCGGCCGAGCGCGAACAGGGCATCACGATTGACGTGGCTTACCGCTACTTCGCCACACCGGCGCGCAAGTTCATCATTGGCGATGCGCCCGGCCACGAGCAATACACCCGCAACATGGTCACCGCTGCCAGCAGCGCCCACGCCGCCGTGGTGCTGGTAGATGCCACCAAGCTGAAATGGCAGGCGGAAGGCGTGCTGGAACTGCTGCCGCAAACCCGCCGCCATTCGCTGCTGGTCAACCTGTTGCGCGTGCCCGGCATTGTGTTTGCCGTCAACAAGCTCGACGCACTGGAATCCGCCGACAAGCCTGAGACATTGGGCAACGCCGCCAAGGCCTTCCACAAGATCAAGGAGGCGCTGGAGCAGTTCGCTGCGCACGCCGACATCAACGTCACGGCCATCATTCCGATCTCGGCGCTCAAGGGCGACAACGTGGTCCATGCGTCCAGCGGTTGGTGCGGCTATACCGGCTCCAGCCTGCTGACCCTGCTGGAGCAAATGCCCGTGACCGCCCCCGAAACCGAAGTCCCGTTTGCCTTCCCGGTGCAGTGGGTGGAGAAGTTCTCTGCCAGCAGCGACACCAGCCAGGGCCGTCGCGTGTTCTGGGGCCGTGTGGCCACCGGCAGCGTGCAGCCCGGTCAGCAAATTTCCATCCTGCCCAGCGTCCAGACCGCCACCGTGGCCCAGGTGCTGGACCATGCGCGCAACCCCAAGAATGTGGGTGCAGGACATGGCGCCGGTATCATCCTGGACCGCGAAGTGGACGTGTCGCGCGGCGACTGGCTGCTGGCGGCCGTGGATGCGCCCAAGCATTTCGAGCCTACCCGGGAAATCAGCGCCACCGTGGCCTGGATGGACGACGAGCCCCTGGTGGCCGGACGCGTGTACTGGGCGCTGCACGGCCATCGCTGGATCAAGGCCAAGGTCAAGCGCATCGTGCACAGCCTGGATATCAACACGCTGGAAGAACATGACGCTACCCAAATCCTGCCCAACGCCATCGGCCATATCGAGATTGCGTTGCAGGAGGCGATCGCCGCCGTGCCCTACAAGACGTCCCGCGTGCTGGGCTCGCTGATTCTGGTGGATACCGCCAGCCACAAGACCTCCGGGGCCTTGCTGCTGAATTGACACAGCGCAACGCACGGCCAATTGCTGGTAACCCTGTTTTCAGGGTTGTCAGCTTTTGCCAATAAAATCATGGGCTCAGGCGCCAGCGCGCCAGCCCTTTCCAACTTTTGCCTAAATCCAAAAATGACCCACATCGTCACCGAATCCTGCATCAAGTGCAAATACACCGACTGCGTCGATGTGTGCCCTGTGGACTGCTTCCGTGAAGGCCCCAACTTCCTGACCATCGACCCCGATGAGTGCATCGACTGCGCAGTCTGCATCCCCGAGTGCCCGGTCAACGCCATCTACGCCGAGGAAGACGCGCCGCGCGACCAGCAGCACATGATCAAGCTCAATGCCGAACTGGCCCTGCTGCCCTCCTGGAAGACCATTACCAAGCGCAAGGCCCCGCTGCCCGAAGCCGAAGAGTGGAAAGACAAGACCGGCAAGCTGTCGCAACTGTTGCGCTAAACCCTTAGGCACAGGCTCAGCGCCCGCACAGCATGAGTGACGCACTGCGGGCTGCTGCCCTTGACGGCGCCCTGGAGACGGACGCTCTCATCATCGGTGCCGGGCCCACCGGCATCTTCCAGGCCTTCCAACTCGGCCTGCTGGAAATCTCCACACACATCATCGACGCCCTGCCCTACCCCGGCGGGCAATGCGTGGAGTTGTATGCAGACAAACCCATTTATGACATTCCCGGCGTGCCGGTCTGCACCGGGCGCGAACTGATTGCGAACCTGCTCACGCAGGTAGCCCCCTTCAAGCCGCAGTGGCATCTGGGCCAGTTGGTCAGCGAAGTGGAGCGACAACCGGACGGCCGCCTGCTGGTGCGCACCAACAAGGGCCTGCGCTTTGTGACCAAGACCTTGTTCATCGCCGCCGGTGTGGGCGCCTTTCAGGCCCGCATGCCCGCCGTAGAAGGTTTGGCGGAACACCTGGGCCGCCAGGTGCATCTGACCCTGCCGGACGCGCCGGACTGGGCCGGCCGTGATGTTCTGGTTCTGGGTGATACCGACAGCGCCCTGCATGCCGCCATGGCCTTGGCCACGCAAACGGAGCAGCCGAAATCAGTCACCCTGATGCACCGGCGCAATGTCTTTGTGGCGCAGCCCGAAGTCGCTGCCGCATTTCAGCAGATGGTTCAGGCAAACCAGTTGCAATTCGTTGCCGGCCAACCCATAGGCATCACCGTGGCAGCAGAGCGCATTGCTGCGCTTCGATACCTGGACGGGCAAGGCATAGAGCAGTCCCTGCCAATGGACGAACTGCTGGTGCAACTTGGTCTGTCGCCCAAACTCGGACCGGTTGCGCAATGGGGCCTGGACATGGAGCGCCGTCAGCTCAAGGTCGACACAGAAAGCTTTGTCACCAATGTGGCGGGCGTCTTCGCTGTGGGTGACATCAACACCTACCCCGGCAAGAAGAAACTGATTCTGTGCGGCTTCCATGAAACCGTGCTGGCAGCCTTCGGTGCCTCGGCCATTGTGTTCCCGCAAAAGAAGGCTTTGCTGCAGTACACCACCACCAGCACACGCCTGCACACCTTGCTCGGCGTAGATTCTTTTGGCTCCCCGCAAAAGTCCGAAAAAGTTACGCTATAATTTGAGGCTGCAAACAATGCAATATTCCTCAATAGCTCAGTTGGTAGAGCGCCGGACTGTTAATCCGTAGGTCCCTGGTTCGAGCCCAGGT
>CANFIH010000323.1 GCA_947446855.1 Burkholderiales bacterium | reverse complement strand
GTCACCATTCCGGCGGTCATGCCCAAGCCGGATGTGGTGGCCCTAACCGGCGGCTACCGCAAGACCCCGATCCTGCAAATCGGGCGCGATGTGTACTGCGACACGGCGCTGATTTGTGATGTGCTGGAACACCTGCAGCCGGCACCCACGCTCTACCCGGCACAGGCAAAGGGCCTGGCACGCGTGTTGGCCCAATGGGCTGACACCACCCTGTTCTGGTCAGCCATGGCCTATAACTTTCAGCCCAAGGGTGCGGCTGCGGTGTTCGCCAATGCTGCGCCGGAAGCCGCCCAGGCCTTTGGCGCGGACCGGGCTGCCATGCGGGGTGGGGCGCCGCGACAAAACCCGGGGGATGCAGCGGCGGCCTATAAGTCGTACCTGCGGCGTCTGGCCGACATGCTGGATGCGCAGGACTACCTGTTGGGCGAGGCCCCTTGTATTGCCGACTTTGCAGCCTACCATCCGCTCTGGTTCACCCGCACGCAGGTGCCGGTGCTGGCTGACATTCTGAGTTCCACGCCCGCTGTGCTGGCGTGGATGGACCGGCTACAGGCCTTTGGCCACGGCAACATCCAGACGCTCAGTTCTGGCGAGGCGATTGCGCTGTGCGCTGCATCCACCGAAGGCTTTGCACTGCACGATTCGCGCTTTCAGGACGAGCACGGCATTCCGTTGGGCAGTCAGGTGGCGATCGCGGCCGAAAGTTTTGGCACCGAGACCACCCAGGGCGAGTTGGTCGGTGCCAGCCGCACGCGCTACACCTTGAAGCGCCAGGACGAGCGTGCCGGGACGGTGCTGGTGCATTTCCCGCGTATTGGCTATGCACTCCGGAAGGTGGTGCAGTGAGTTGGGACTTTGCGGGCAAGACGGCAGTACTCACCGGCGCGGGTTCGGGTTTCGGGCTGGAGTGCGCGCGCATAGGGGCGCGGCTTGGCATGAATCTGGTGCTGGCCGATGTGCAGCCGGATGCGCTGGAGCGTGCCGCAGTTGAGTTGCGGGAAATGGGTGCCCAGGTGCTGGCACAGCGCGTGGATGTGTCCAAGGCCGCAGACGTGGAGGCACTGGGTGCCGCCACACTGGCGAGATTCGGCGCACCGCACCTGGTTTTCAACAACGCCGGTGTCGGTGGCGGCGGGTTGGTATGGGAAAACACCGCCCAGGATTGGGAATGGATTTTCGGTGTCAACGTTATGGGCGTGGCCCACGGCGTGCGCGTATTTACGCCCATGATGCTGGCCGCCGCAAAGCTGGACCCCCATTGGCGTGGACACATCGTGAACACCGCCAGTATGGCGGGCTTGGTGAACCCGCCCAACATGGGCGTGTACAACGCCAGCAAACATGCGGTGGTGTCGCTTACCGAGACCCTGTACCAGGACTTGGCCCTGGTCACGGACCAGATCAGCGCCAGTGTTCTGTGCCCGTTCTTTGTGCCCACGGGCATCGCCTTGAGCCAGCGCAACCGGCCCTTGGATGCCGCAGCTACCAACGTTGAACCCAGCAGCAGCCAACGCATTGCGCAAGCCATGCTGGCCCGTGCTGTTGAAGGCGGTAAGGTTTCCGCAGCAGAGGTGGCGCAGCGGGTATTTGCGGCGGTATCCAGCGCTCAGTTCTACATTTACAGCCACCCGCAGGCGCTGGCAGGCGTGCAGACCCGCATGGAAGATGTGCTGCAAAGTCGCAATCCGTCAGACCCGTTTGCCCACCGACCGGCGTTGGGTGAAGAACTCCGCAAGGCACTGCGCGGCAACTAGTTCGGGTGTTTTTTCCGTGTTTGCCGCGTCATTCACGGTGCCGTTCCAGTTCGGGTCACCATCAGTTCTTGCTTTTGTAAAAAGTACGCAAGTAACGTATACTTAAAATGATGCAAGCCACATTTGTTGAACTACCACCGTTCGCACGAATGCGCAAAGACTACATGGATGACGATGCCTACAGGCTATTGCAACTTGAGTTGATGGACAACCCGGCAGCAGGCGCTGTCATAGAGGGCACGGGCGGTTTACGCAAGCTGCGTCAAGCCGATCCGCGCCGTGGCAAGGGAAAGCGTGGCGGTCTGCGAGTCATCTATTACTGGTGGTCTGGTAGTGATCAATTTTGGCTTTTTACTGTCTACGACAAAGACCAAGCTGACGACCTGGTACCGGCGCAGCGCAAAGTGCTCAAACAACTTTTGAAAACTGAATTAGAAAACCGGCAGCCGAAAGATGGAGAACGTGATGACAAATAAGCGCGATATTTTTGCTGAACTGACAGAAGGGTTTGATGCATTGAAGTCCGAGCGTGCGGGCAAACTCACGCTGCGCACTTTCAAGACTGAAAACAAACCTGCGCCGCTGCTGTCGCCACAAGAAGTAGTTCAAGTGCGCGAACAATTGCATTTGTCGCGCCCGGTGTTTGCGCAATACCTGCGCACCAATGCGCGAACGCTTGAAAACTGGGAGCAAGGTCGCGCCAAGCCCAACGCGCAGGCGGCACTGTTGATTCGCATGGTGGCTCAGTTTCCGGACATGGTGCAGCGTCTTGCGGCGATATAAGGTCAGGGCAAATAGTGACTTTCGGGTACGGATTGAAACTACTCCTGTTGCGCCGTTATAGCGGTCCTTGCTGGTGTAGCTTTTGTAAATGCCGTTGACACCGGGGTGCCTGGTTCCGTTCGTGTCCCCCGCCCTTCAGGTGATCGGCATTCCAACAACGTATGCAAACGCGGGACGGCGTGGCGCTGCGCTCCGGTAGGTAAAGGAGGAGGCCGAAGGCCGGGGGACACGGACGGAGCGGAGTGCCGCGTCGGCCTGCGTCACGCGTGTCTTTTGGATCTCGCGTACGCAGACAAATAACTTCTGCCAGCCCAAAGCAGCAATTTGCAAAGGCATAAAAAAACCGGGCTCCACTTGCGTGTGCCCGGTTTTACTTTTTGAGCACTAAGGCTCAATAGCTTGTCAGCTTAGTGACCGGATGCGCCCGATGCGCCGAAGCCGGTTTCCGAGCGCACTTGCTGTGCCGGGAAGGCTGCGCGTTCTGCGGCAGCGGCGGGGCTGCGGTCCAGAATCGAGAACATCCAGATACAGACATAGCCGATGGTCATGGAGAACAGGGCAGATCACGAGGCAGGTGTCCGTGTTTTTCCTCGCTGTCTTTGCGCTGCGCACTGTTGGTTTTAATGCGATTTAAGACAAAAATTAATTTATCGTATTTTTACTGCATTAAAATTTAACTAAAATAAAAAAATTAG
>CANFIH010000322.1 GCA_947446855.1 Burkholderiales bacterium | reverse complement strand
ATGTTCGCCATCCAGTTCATAGCCGCATTTGCAGTGCCCATTAATGGTGAAGATCGCGCCCTTGTCCGAGGCAGGTGTTTCAATTCTTTGGAACATGTTTTCGCTACGAGTTGGCAAGTGATGCATGTGCAGTTGGGCGTTCGGGAAATCGTTCGGCGCTATTTTTGAATCGACGCGAACATAGCACCCCAAGGATCACAATCAATGTGCTTGTTAACGATGCGCCCTCCGTCCAGACCACTTCCCGCTATCAGGCAAGTATCTGCAAACCCCTCAGGAATGGCCTGACGCACATAGCGATCGCTCAAGTTAAACACGCAAAGGACGGTTTGATTTTGATGTTCCCTTAGAAGCATCAACAGGTTTCCATGCATGGGCAGTAACCTCATCCTCCCATGGCACAGAGTAGGCATACTCCGTCTCCATTTGACAAACTGAGCACAGTGGTCAAACGCGAGTTTGTCCCAGTTTTCAATGTCATTAAAAGGCAGCACGGGGCTGCCCTTAAGGCACATCTGAATACCTGTGATCAAACGCGCAAGTCGAGCATCCTGCGATCTTGAGTATCCGGTTGGACCGAACTCCGCACACTCATCAGCAAATGCCCAAAACGGCCAAGCAATGCAAGTGTCCTTGAAGATGCGATTTAGCGCTGCGTGAACCGTTGGGGCCAAATGGACTCCATTGCAAAACCCCAACGAGTGGACCATGCGCAGTGGGTCCAGCGGGTCTCCACCTAGACGTTGCGTGGTGAAATACCCGGCATCGACGGCGGGCCATTGGTACCACGACCCTTTGAATGAAGTTGGCTGGCACGCCGCTATTGCATCGGCTGATGCAGTGGCGCGTAGATGCGGCACATCAATCATCACACCCAGTCTCTTTGTAAGTGCAGCTAATGCTATTGCGTTTGACTCTGCGGACAGAGTTGGTAAGGACGCGAGATCTTCCGGGCTATGCACCACGCACCCGCTGGTTGAGTCGGCATCGTCAAGCCGATGTGAAAGCCACAAACCTTCAATACCCAGTTGGGTCAAACGGTCCCAGTTGATGTCGTCCGGAGAATAGACAGGTGTATCAGTTCTTGAGGAGTCACGAGCCGGCGAAACATCCAATTGGCAGATAACGCGGTCCCGCCACCAATACTTGCAATTGGCTTTGCGCGGGTGTTGTTCGCGAATAGATTGGATGGCTTGCATGCAAACTTGCCAGGACGATATCAATGGGAAAAGGGAGACCACGGCATCGAATGACCCATGGAGGACGCGCTGATAAGATATTTATGCAATCGTTTGCACATCGGGAAATACCCTGATAAATAGGGCATCCGAATAGGTCTTTGGATACGAGGCCAGGGGCCTCAATAGACGCGGAAGTCCAGGTTACCGCGAACTCTTTCGCTCGATCAATACCGCCGGTAAAACAACGGAACGGCTGGCGGCACCCGTTAGTTTTTCATTGAGAAGTTCCACCATCGCGGTTGCCGCAAGATCAATGGATTGGTTAATGGTCGTCAATGTCGGTTGCACGTGGGCCGACATGGGAATGTTGTCAAATCCAACGACCTTGACCTGAGAGGGTACTTTGATATTGTGGCTGTTCAGTGCAGAAATAGCTCGGATGGCTCCGACATCACTGGCGGCAAAAATGGCGTCAAAGGCAACGTCCTCGACAAGCAATTGATGAATGGATTCTTCAATTTCCGTGGCACTCAACAGGCAATGCCGGTGCAGGCTTTTGTCCGGTTTTAAACCATACTGCTTCAAAGCCTTGACGTAACCTGCGTAGCGCAATTTGCCTTCCGGAAACGTTGACTCGCCGAGATACACAATGCGCTTGGCTCCACCGCCCAATAGATGGCTGGTTGCCAGGTAACCACCGGTCAAATTGTTGCTTCCAACAACCGAATAGCGCGTATCTGGCAGTTGTGCACCCCATACCACCATGGGAATTCCTGCAATCTCAAGCTCATTCAGCACCTGGTGATAGGTTTGACCAATAACCAGCAGTCCGCTGCACTGACCACTGCTCACCATAGTTTGCAACGTAGCTCTTGGCTCAGTGCTCACGCGGGTTAACAACATGCTGTTGCCGTTGGCGTTTAGCGCATCGGCAATATAGCCAATCAGGCCCAAAATGAAGGGGTCTGAGATGGGTTGTGTATCGCTAATGAGAACGACCACACCGATGACATTGGTCTGGCCTCTGCGCAAATTTGCCGCGCTGTGATTGACGCGGTAACCCATGCTTCCCGCAATCTCGGCAATTCGGTTGCGTGTGGACTCAGGAATGCTGGGGTTGCCACTCAATGCTCTGGAAACCGTGGCCGCCGAAACACCTGCCTTGCGGGCAACATCGACCATCTGGATGCGACTATTGCTGGACTCGGCTGCCAATGGTTGCGAGCTCTTCTTGATGGGTTTAGTGGTCTTGCCCTGTAAAGCGGTTTTTTTCATAGCGAATTGCAATTCTACGGTAGTGGTCGTGAAGTTTTTATAAAGCCACGAACCCGTCACAGTCGATAAAAAACTAGAAATGTGGTGTAACTCGAACGCGAATACACCCCTAGGTTGAACTGCCGCATCTCACCGCTTTCCCTGGGCAATTTGGACTAAAGGATGCGTCGAAGGATTGTGGAGGGGTTGTAACCCTTATGAAACCTGAACGCGGGTTTTCCCGGAAATGCAATCCTTCCCGTCACGAATTTGAAACAATTTAGCCAGTTCATGCAAACGTTTGCATCAACCGTCAGGAATCAATAGTTTGATTCTTTCACTCATCAAATATTTAAGGGTACAAATGAAAACTTCTTTTGCATTTAGCGCAGTGGTCGGCGCTGCTCTCCTCGCAATTTCTGGCAGCTCCATGGCTGCGGCAGACGTGCAAGCCAATGTCGAAATCGACAACACCAGCTCAAGCGGCTCGGCCGTTGCTTCTGGCTCTGAAGGGTTGAGCCAAGGTGGTCGTGTGGAAGTGAACATCGCTGGCAAGGCGGGTGATAGCGGCTTTGTTGCCGGCCGTGCCACATTGATCGCTGGCAAGGGCGGCGCAGCCACCACGGACGACATGTGGGTGCAGTTGGGCAATGCGACGGGCGATGTCAAACTGGGTCGTTTTGAAGCGGCTGACCTGTTCCCGCTGATTAATGACACCATGGTCGGACACGCAGGAAACGTATATGCAGCAAACAACCTGCGTGGTCGCATCGGTGGCAATGCATTTCAGGCTGCAGGCACGCTCAACCT
>CANFIH010000321.1 GCA_947446855.1 Burkholderiales bacterium | reverse complement strand
TGGTCATCCACAATCAAAATTTTTGTCATTGCTAAATTGCCCGCTCAAGCCTTCGCAGCGTCAATCGTACAACCGGGTGCGGTGCACGATCAAGCACCGCGTTCCGCTTGTCGATCCGCTGCACCACCGGCAGGTATAACTGGAGCGCCGCCTCTGCGTCGGGGTTGCTGACGAGCGGGTGCAGCGGAGGATTCACATCTCGATTGACGGGATTGCGGCGGGGCTGCGCAATACGGGTTAACTGCCTATAGGCCTCATTGCTGATACAACACGCTGCTTCGCAGGTGCTGTGTGATGAGGTCGAAGGTGGGCTTGCGCTTGGCGTAGATCTCCGGCGAGCAGATATTGCCTTCCAGGGATGTAACAAGGGTACGCGAACCTTTAAGGGTCTGCCCCTCGAGCTTGTAACGGGCGTTGAAGTGCACTCCGCTCTCATTTTCCAACTCCAGGTTCGAAGGAACGCGCGCTACCTTAAATGCGGGGTCAAAGATAAGTTCAAACTCTTCATGAACGGTAAACGGGGTGCACGGAATTGCATACTCGCGTGCGACCGTCGCATAGTTGTATTGAGAGCGTACATAAATCGGGAGTGCACTCAAAAATGGGTTGGGATTGATCGTCCCGGCATCTCTGTCTGCAAGAACATCGCGCAACTCAAGTTGCATGGCAACAGTCTGCTGCAAAACGTCTCTCTGAACTTTTGGATATTGGACAAAGCCTCGGCCTTTGAACCCGCTCTCTTCAATCACCTTTTGCACCGCAACCGAGCCCATGCCGCCGGGAATTTGTTGCAAGCGGTCTTGCATTTCGGTAGCTGCCAAGCCAGTGGCATTGATCTTCAAATCGACGGTCGCGTTTCCATTGGTTGCAATTTTCCAGACCGCATTGCTAGACACGACGTTTGCATCTGCAGTGCCCGCTGGCGTGCGCATGAGCTTGGCACCTTCATTCAATGCAACGGCCACAGGCTTATCCTGATCTTGCCATGGCAATTCGCCAAACGGAGTGTTAGCCGCCGTTGGATCCACAAACAGATTCCATTGGGGGATATACAGGATGGCGTGGTTAAAGCTCACACCAACAGCAGGCAATGCAGGCAATGTGTAGTGCGTATCGGAGTTGATCAGCACGGGAACTGCCTTCACTCCCGCACTCTCCAACAGCACCTGCAACAGAAGTGCCTGATCTTTGCAATCACCGTATCGGTTCTTCAGTATCCAGTCCACGTCATGCGGCACCCACCCGCCCACACCCAGATAGACGGCTACATACCGAATGTTGTGGCGTACCCAATCGAACAATGCCCTTGCTTTCGCTCGGGGGTCGTCCAAGCCCTCAGTGATGGTCTCCGCGAGCTTTTTTACATCTTCACTGACGATGGCTTTAGCATTGCTTTTGGCGGAATAAGCCCTTACCACTTCTTCGTGGGTCAAAAATGATGACGCGACGATGTAGGGCCAGACACGCAGCACGTCGATAGCCTGTGCGTCCATCACTTTTGCACCGGTAGAACCTTCTATCGTCCACTCCACTTTTCCACCAACTTCTTCACGCTTGGACTCAAAAGCGCTGCCGCCCAAGCGGACGGCAAATTGCGGTGGCGCCACTATGCGCACGCGAACGCTTTCATATTCCAAGGTGGGAGGGAAGTAAGTCCCAGTGGAGTACCAACCGTCCAAAGGCAGTACCAGCATGTTGCGAACCAGACGGAGCACGACCCGATCCCGCTTTTGAACATTGGGGAAGGTCACCTGCAAAACCTGCGTATTGGGCATACTTGCGCCAGCGCCAGGAGAAGCAACTCCGCTTTGCAGTTGCATACCTTCTTGACTCACAGGTATTTTTCTACCGTCAGGCTTGAGGGTGTAAGCCTCAGAGACTTCCAAAGTTTCCACATCTTTCTCATAGCTTTGCGCATATTTGCCGATCATCACGCTTCCCTGCTCGGTCAATGCTTGCATTTCCAATATCGTCTCGACGCGAGTCAAAAAATCGTCCCCTACATTCATCGTCATTTCAAAGCGGTTTACCTTGAAGTGCGTCGCTGCTTCAGGAAGAATTTGGCCAATGGAAACCTGGCACCAAAAAGTAAACACTAAAGTCGCCACGCAGCGTAGCAATGCACTGACTGGGTTTTGAGGATCAAAAAAGTTTTTCATACGCGGCAGAAAGGTAGTTAGACCGCGCTGAGCACAGCGTGTCGCGAGACTGATGCAGTCAGTCTTCAAGAGGCAAAGACCGCCCTCATTATTCGAGTGATTCACCGCCGGGTCTTGATCGAATCTTGATCAAAACATCACCCCCGCCCCAGCAACTCCCGCACCGCCGCCAACTGCCTGCGCGACACAAACAGCAGTTCACTGGCACCTTCCAGGCGCAGCGCCCAGCCTTCGCCTTCCTCGGGGTCGTGGTGCTTCTCCAATGTCCGCGCTGCGTGCTTTGCGATCAGCGCATTGCGGTGGATGCGCAGGAATCTATCGGCGTACTTTTCTTCCAACTCGTTGAGCGAGCCGTCCAGGATATAGCTGCGCGCTGCGGTGCGCACGGTGATGTATTTGAGTTCGGCCTTGAAATAAATAACTTCACTTAGTGGCAAGCGCTCGGTGCGGTTGCGGTCCTGGATGATGATGACATCCTGTTGCGACACTTCAGCTTGTTCTGCTCCCCGCATTTGCAAATAACGTTCGGCTTTTTGCAGGGCGGCCTGCAAACGCTCCAGACGCACCGGCTTGGTCAAGTAGTCCACCGCGTCAAGTTCAAAGGCCTGCACCGCGTGCTCGGCATGGGCGGTGACAAAAATCAACGCTGGCGGCTGGGCCAGGGTTCTCAAAATTTTTGCCAGTTGCAAGCCATCGGTTCCTGGCATGTGGATGTCGAGCAGCACCGCTTCAAAAGTCTGGTGCTGCAGATATTCCATGGCCTGCACGGCGTGCGCGGCCTGGGCCGCTACCAGCGCGCCCGGGTTGCGACAATCGCCAAGCAAGGTAGCTAGGCGCGAACGGGCCAGCGCCTCGTCATCCACCACCAGCACGCGCAGCAACTTGTCGCTCATAACGGCACCTCCATGCGCACCTGAAAGACACCATCTTTTTGGCCACTGCGAAATTGCCCCTGCAAATCGTGCAGCAAGGCCAGGCGTTCGCGCACATTGCGCAATGCCTCGCCCGCACCGGCAGGGCCCGGCCCCGCTGGCACGGTGTTGCTGACCTTGATCACCACCGTTTTGCCTCGGCGCTGTGTGGAGAT
>CANFIH010000320.1 GCA_947446855.1 Burkholderiales bacterium | reverse complement strand
GCCGCCAGTTGGTTGGCCGCCGGTCTGGACCCAGAGCGCGTGGTGTTTTATCGCCAATCCGACGTGCCTGAGATTCCGGAGCTGACCTGGTTTTTGACCTGCGTGACGGGCAAAGGCGTATTGAACCGTGCCCACGCCTACAAGGCCTCTGTGGACAAGAACACAGCCGCTGGAGTGGACCCTGACAGCGATGTAACTGCGGGCCTATTCATGTACCCGGTGCTGATGGGTGCGGACATTTTGATGTTCAACGCACACCATGTGCCGGTGGGGCGTGACCAGGTCCAACACATCGAGATGGCGCGCGACATGGCCAACAGTTTCAACCATCGCTACGGAGAGCACTTCGTGCCACCGCAGGCGGCGATCGAAGAATCCGTCGCCACCCTGCCCGGCCTGGACGGCCGCAAGATGAGCAAGAGCTACGACAACACGATTCCGTTGTTTGCCAGCCGCGAGCAACTGAAGAAGCTGATTGCCGGCATCGTGACCGACTCCCGTGCACCGGGCGAGCCCAAGGACACCGAGGGCTCGGCCCTGTTCCAGATTTACCAGGCCTTCGCCACTTCAGAAGAGACCAACACCTTGCGCAAAGCCTATGCCGACGGAATCGGCTGGGGTGATGCCAAGCATCTGTTGCTGGAACGCATTGACCAGGAGATTGCGCCCATGCGCGCACGCTACCAACACCTGATGGACCATCCAGAAGAAGTGGAAGCATTTCTGCTGGCTGGCGCCCAAAAGGCCCGCGCCATTGCCACGCCATTCATGGCACGACTACGCCATGCCGTGGGTCTGCGCAGCCTGACTGCCGGTGTCACGCAAACCAAGACGAAGGCTGCGAAGTCTTCGCTGCCATCGTTCAAGCAGTACCGCGAGAAGGATGGCAAGTTCTACTTCAAGCTGGCCGATGCCAAGGGTGTGGTCTTGCTGCAAAGCCTGGGGCTGGAATCACCGCAACTGGCAGGCAAGAGCATTGGTTTGTTGCAGAAAGACGGCGCTGCTGCACTGGAATCTTTGGCCGCACAGTTGGAACCGGTTGCCGACCGGGATGCGCTGATTGCTGCACTGGACGCTTTAAAGGCCGACGCCGCTTAGTTGGTTTTTTGCTGGCGGCAGTTCATGTCGCCAATGTTCAACTCGACCTCGTGTGCGGCTGCTGGCGTGGCTCGCGATGCAGGTTGCACTTGCTCTACCTCGCGTGCGGCGGCTGGCGTGGCTCGCGTTCTCCGGCCCTGCTCTCGGGCGTCTGCTTTTGGTGCGCTTGCACCGCTTTGTCAAGGTGGTAGCTGGCACGCGGGCTCTGTGGCAACCGCGAATTGGGGCCTGCGCCCGCGAGCCCCACCACCCGCCTTGGAGTAGCGATTGTGGTTTCAACTGAATAGCAACCCCGGCTTCACTTTGTCTTTCACAAGCAACTTGGACACTGGCCGCTTGAATTCAGGTGAACGCCCACATTTCATCGGGCAGGCGGATCGGGTGTCCCTTCGCAAGCCCCCATTCGCGGTTGCCACAGACCCAGCAAACCAACAACGGAGTTAACAAAGCGGTGCAGGCACGCCAAAAGCAGACGCCCGCGAGCAGGGCTGGAGAAGGGATACCCGGTTCGTCTGCCCCACCCACCAAGCCCGAATGAAATCCACCCCAAACAAAGATCGCAAAGCAAATGGAAAACCCGACTTCTATCAACAAGGCGTCAAGACAGTAGGCAGCGCCTCACCCAAAGTCAGCGGATAGTCCTTGGTGAAATGCAGCCCCCGACTCTCGTGACGCGCTTGCGCGCAGCGCACGATTAAGTCAGCCACCAGCACCAGATTACGCAACTCCAGCAAATCCCGCGTCACATGAAAGTGCGCGTAGTACTCGTGAATCTCGGACTTCAAAAGCGCGATGCGGTTCGCGGCACGTTCCAGGCGTTTATTGGTACGCACAATCCCCACGTAGTCCCACATAAAGCGGCGCAACTCATCCCAGTTGTGGGAGATCACCACCGCCTCGTTGGCGTCTGTCACCCGACTGTCGTCCCACAGCGGAATGGACAGCGGATGGGCCAGACCGGCGTGCTCGATGGCATGCGCCGTAGCCTTGGCGAACACCATGCACTCCACCAGCGAATTGCTGGCCAGTCGGTTGGCGCCATGCAGGCCGGTGCAGGCCGTCTCGCCAATCGCATACAGACCGGCCAGATCGGTGCGTCCAGCCAGATCCGTCAACACACCACCGCAGGTGTAATGCGCGGCGGGTACCACCGGAATCGGCTGCGTGGTGATGTCTATGCCTAGCTGCAGACAGCGCTCCAGAATGTTGGGGAAGTGCTCTTTCAAAAACTCGGCGCTCTTGTGCGAGATGTCCAGGTAGACGCAATCCAGGCCTTGCTTTTTCATCTCGAAATCGATGGCGCGGGCCACCACATCACGCGGCGCCAACTCGGCGCGCGCATCGTGTGTGGGCATGAAGCGCTCGCCAGACGGCAACTTCAGCAGACCACCCTCGCCGCGCACCGCTTCGCTGATCAAAAAAGACTTGGCATGCGGGTGGTACAGGCAGGTCGGGTGGAACTGGATGAACTCCATGTTCTGCACCCTGCAACCGGCACGCCAGGCGGCGGCAATGCCGTCGCCGGTGGCGGTGTCCGGGTTGGTCGTGTACAGGTACACCTTGCCAGCACCGCCGGTCGCCAGAATCGTGTGCGGCGCGCTGAAGGTGACCACACTATCGGTCTGCTCGTCCAACGCATACAGGCCCACGCATTGCTGGCCAGGCAGGCCGAGTTTCTGGTGCGTGATCAAGTCCACCAGCATGTGGTGATTGAAGATTTGGATATTGGGCGCAGCAAGAACTCTTTTGATCAACGTCTGCTGCACAGCGGCACCGGTGGCATCCGTCACGTGGACGATGCGACGCTCGCTGTGGCCTCCCTCGCGCGTCAGGTGCAAGGCACCGTCTTCTTCGGTAAAGGGCACGCCCAAAGACATCAGCCAGCGGATGGCATCGGGTGCGTGCTCCACTACAAACTGGGTCGCTGGCAGATCGCACAAACCGGCCCCCGCGACCAGCGTGTCCTGCACATGGGAATCAAAGCTGTCAGTGTCGGCCATGACGGCGGCAATGCCGCCCTGGGCCCAGGCGCTGGCGCCTTCATTCAATTCGCCCTTGGTGAGCAAGGCGATTTGCAGGTGCGAAGGTAGTTGCAGGGCTGCGCTTAAGCCAGCCAGACCGCTGCCCACGATCAGGACATCAAAGTGTTGGGAAGTCATAGTGTGCTTTTGCGACCT
>CANFIH010000319.1 GCA_947446855.1 Burkholderiales bacterium | reverse complement strand
GAAAGCCCAGGTAAAAAGCCAACTCGCAGATTTGCTGCGTGGCCCCCAGGCAGTCGCCGGTAAAGCCCTGAAGGCGCTTGGCAAACCAGCGGCCCATCCAGACAAAGGCCAGTGCGCTGGCACCAATGGCACATAGCAAGGCAGAGGCCAGGCTGTCCTGCAGCAGCACAGGCACCACGGCATGCCATGTGCCTTGCACCCACACCACCGCGACCAGCGCCGCCCCACACCAAACCAGCGCCGCCAGCAAAGCCAGCAGACCGATCTGATCCGCCAGGGGTTTGGACTTGGAGCCCGCGGCATCGCCCACATGGGGCAGCAGACGAATCAGCAACAGCGGCCAGGTGCGCGACACCACATGCGCCAGAAACAGACCGGCGCACAGAACCGAGGCGCTCATGTAGGCCAGTTGCGCTACCAATGCCACCTTGATCAACAGCGCCATGACGATGGCAATGGCACCAAAGGCGCCGACGCGCGAGTCTTTCATGATCTCCAGCGCGCGCTCGCGTTGCAGGCTGCCACCCAGTCCGTCGGCCACATCGGCCAGACCGTCCTCATGGAAGGCGCCTGTCAGCAGAACACCAAAGGCCGTGCCTACGGTGGCAACAATCAAAGGCGCAAAGCCCCCCATGGGCAAGGCGATCAGCAGCAGGGTGCTGAGCGCAGCCACCAAGCTACCGATGAGCCAACCCACGCCAGGAAAATGCGCCGCGCTGGCCCGCAGCATCTGCGGGCTGTAGCCTACCCATGCAGCCAAACGCCCCGCCACCGGTATGCGGGTGAAGAACTGCAAGGCCAGCAGGTAGTGACGGATGAATTGCGTCATGGTCTCAGTCTACGCCGCGTGACCGATATGCCGCAGGTGCTGCTTCGACGCGCAAGGCTCAAGCCGCCACCCCGTCAACCGACTTTTCCGAAACCCCGGCCGAGGCAAAACTGGCCATGTCGCGCAGGATGGTGCAGGCGGATTGCAAGAGCGGCCAGGCCAGCGCGGCACCTGAGCCTTCGCCCAAGCGCAGGCCCAAATCCAGCAAAGCTTGCACGCCAAGATGTTGCAGCATGAATTCATGGCCGCGCTCGCCCGAACGGTGGGCAAACACGCAGCGCTGCAGCACCAATGGCTGCAGGGCGTTGGCCACCACCACGGCGCTGCTGGCGATAAAGCCGTCCACCACGATCACGCGGCGCTCTTGCGCAGCCTGCAGCACGGCGCCCACCATGGTCGCAATCTCAAAGCCACCCATGGTGGCCAACACGTCCAGTGGCGCAACGGCATCCGCGTGCTTCTCCAGCACCTCACGCAGCACGGCGGTCTTGCGCTGCACGGCCGGTGCGTCCAGACCGGTGCCGGCACCAGTGCAGACCGCGATGTCCAGACCGGCAATGCGCGCCAGGATCAGGGAGGCCGCCGAGGTGTTGCCAATGCCCATCTCACCCAGCAGCAGGGCATTACCCGGCAGACCTTTGACCAGTTCCATGCCCTGCGCCATAGCGGCCGCACATTGGGCAGCTGACATGGCCGGGCCTACCGAGGAGTCCGCTGTGCCGGCCTCGGCGCCAGCCACCTTGCGCACCTGCAGTCCGGCACGTGTGCCGCCCTCGGGCAGCGCGGCCAGGAAGTCATGCTTCACGCCGCAATCCACCACGGTCAGCGCAATCCCGTTTTGTCTGGACAGCACGCTGACCGCAGCACCACCGGCCAGAAAGTTCTCCACCATCTGCCAGGTCACGTCGCTGGGGAAGGCCGAGATGCCACGGGCCGTGAGGCCATGGTCAGCGGCGAACACCACCATTTGGGGGGCGTCCAGCACCGGCGCTGTGGTGCCCAGGATCTCACCGATTTGCAGCGCCAGGGCTTCAATACGGCCGAGCGATCCCAGCGGCTTGGTTTTGTTGTTCAGCGTGCTTTGCAGTGCCTGGGTGAGCGCTGCCTCATGGATGTTGCTAAGTGTGGGCAAGTGGGTGGTCATGGGGTGTTCCGTGATGAAAAAGGGTGGCAAAGGTGCAAAAAAAGGCTTTGAAAGGGGGAGATGGGGGCAGCGGTTTTCTTAGGCCCATAACGACTGCAAGGCACCAGGCTCAAAGTGGCGTTCAATGAAATCGGCCAGGCCGTCAAACACGCTGTCCAGCGTGGGTACCGGTTGGCTAAAGCGCGCACCGAACAGGGCTTGCAGGGCCGTAGGGTCTTCAAACAGGCCGTGCAGGTACAGGCCCAGCACATTGCCCGCCGGGTTTTGCCAGGCCAGACCTTGCGCCAGCACTTGCTGCGCGATGTCGCCTGCGGCCTGCATGCCGGCGTGCGCTTGCGTCTGGCCGTGGTGGATTTCGTAGCCGGACACTTCGACACCGGCCAGTGCGGCCCAGGGGTTGCTGCCCGCAACCATCTGTGTGGCAAAGCGGGTGCAGGTGTGGCGCACCGTTTTGCCGGCTTCAAACACGGTCACCAAAGGCAGCAGCCCCAGACCCGGCGCATTGCCATCCACGCCGTGCGGGTCAATCAAGGCCTCGCCCAGCATTTGCAGGCCGCCGCACACTCCGAGCACGGCACCGCCCTGCCCGGCATGGCGCGCCACGGCGGCGTCCAGGCCCTGGCTGCGCAACCAGGCCAGGTCGCCACTGGTGTTCTTGGAGCCGGGCAGGATGATCCAGTCCGTCGGTTTCAAAGCATTGATTTCACTCGGGCTGCGCACCCATTGCAGGCGCACACCGGGCACGTTTTTGAGCGGCTGGAATTCGTCCAGGTTGCTGATGCGCGGGTAGGCAATCACCGCCACCGTTTGCGTGACCGCACCGCTGGCTATGCTGCGGTCATCGAACACACCGTCTTCCTCCGGCAGGCCGTGCTGCCACCACATGGGCAAGGTGGCCATCGTGGGTATGCCGGTCAGGTCCTGCAGCATCTGGGGCGCTGGTGCCAGCAGGCCCGCATCGCCCCGGAACTTGTTTAATACAAAGCCCTTGATCAGGCTGCGCTCGCTCTGCGGCAACAAGGCCCAGGTGCCGTACAGGTGGGCAAAGGCGCCGCCCCGGTCGATATCCGTCACCAGCAAACAGGATGCGTTGCTATGCAGGGCCACGCGCATGTTGACGATGTCGCTGCTGGAGAGATTGATCTCGGCAGGCGAACCGGCGCCTTCAATCACCACCACATCGTTCTCGGCGCGCAAGTCATCCAGCGCCTGGGCAATCACCGGCCAGACATGGTTGCTGCGGCCGCGCCAATCCATGCGCGTAAGCGCCTCGTCCACCCGGCACATGAGTACCACCTGGCTGTGGGTATCGCGCTCGGGCTTGAGCAG
>CANFIH010000318.1 GCA_947446855.1 Burkholderiales bacterium | reverse complement strand
CTGCGTTCAGACGGTAGCGCTGCGGCGCAAAAAGCTATCGCGATGTTTGTCCATCGCGTGGTGCGCGAGTGTGGCGCATTGACGGCCTGCATAGGCGGCCTGGATGTGCTGGCATTTAGCGGCGGCATTGGCGAGCATGACGTGGCAACGCGCCAGGAAGTGTGCCTTGCGTTGGGCTATCTTGGGGTGGTGGTAGATCCAGCTTTAAACGCTGCGGCCAAGGGAGACAGGGCCATGTCGATTCACGCAGCCAACAGCGCGGCGGAGGTGTGGGTGATACCGACCGACGAAGGGCAGGTGGCCGCAACCGAGGCCGCTCGCCTCATCACGAATTGATCAGTTGGTGAAGGGCCGCCCGGCGAGTTTGGATCCGGCCTTGAGCCCCTTCTTTGCAAACCAACCCTGGTTCATTTCCAACACGTAACGTACGGGTTTGAGTGAACAGTGGGAGTCTGTGGTCTGGGGCTTCATGTCTTCCAAATTGACGATGCTCCCATCGTCGGCAATGAAGGCGGCGGTCAGCGGCAGGATGGTGTTTTTCATCCAGAAGCATTGCTTACTGGGCGCTTGAAACACAAACAGCATGCCCTCGTTTTGCGGCATCTCGCTGCGGTACATCAGGCCTATCTGGTGTTGCTCGGGGGTGAGGGCGACCTGAATGTCCATTTGGTGAATGCCGGCAGACAGCGTGGTGCGCGGTAGCTGGGTTTGCGGGGTTTCCTGGGCCATCGCATGGCCTGTAAACAGTAGGGCAAAGAAGAGGCTGGCAAATATTTTCATGACGCTATTTTGAATCAAGTTGAATGCGGCGTTGGATGATCGAGTGGCTGACCCTTTGCAACGGCGTTTAGCCGCAGTCCGAAACCGGTGGTTTGTAAAAAATGTTTGGTTTTATTTCATTTGCCTTACTTGATAGTCACAAAAAAGTCACCAGATCGTGTGGGTGATGCAGCGTTTCAGGGTGACCGATAGAATGGAAAGTATGGCGACCAAAAAAACTGAAACTCCAATTCCCAACCCTGTACGTGTACCGGATCGTGACGAAAGCGACTCAGTCGTATTGGAGCGGGTTCCCGAGAAAACCAAGCCGCCTGGCATGTTCCAGGTGGTGATGCTGAATGACGACTACACGCCCATGGAATTCGTGGTTGTTGTCATCCAGGAGTTTTTTGGCAAAGACCTGGAAGCGGCCACACAAATCATGCTCAAGATCCATCTGGATGGAAAGGGTGTGTGCGGTGTTTACTCCAAGGACGTGGCGGCCACCAAGGTGGATCAAGTCCTGGATGCTGCACACAAAGCCGGTCATCCGCTCAAGTGTTTGAGCGAACCGGTTGAATTTTGAAGAGAACTCCAGACCTTGCAACTCTGTCGTTCAAAACGGTTTACAGTTAATCATCAACGCAAGGCAAAGGAAATCACATGATTGCCCAGGAATTGGAAGTTAGCCTGCACATGGCCTTCGTAGAGGCCCGTCAGCAACGGCATGAGTTCATCACCGTGGAGCATTTGCTATTGGCTTTGCTTGACAACCCCAGCGCTGCTGAGGTGTTGCGCGCTTGTTCGGCAAATATCGATGACCTGCGCAAGTCGCTGGCCAACTTTATCAAGGACAACACGCCACAAGTAGCGGGTACCGACGAGGTCGATACCCAGCCTACACTAGGTTTCCAGCGCGTCATTCAGCGCGCCATCATGCATGTGCAAAGCACGGGCAGTGGCAAGAAGGAAGTCACCGGCGCAAACGTTCTGGTGGCCATCTTTGGCGAAAAGGACTCGCACGCTGTTTACTACCTGCACCAGCAAGGCGTGACACGCCTGGACGTGGTCAACTTCATTGCCCACGGCATCAAGAAGAATGATCCGCCTGAGCCCGCAAAATCCAACGAGGCACCTGGTGAATCAGAGGAAGGTGGCAACGAAAAGAATGAGAAGTCTTCGCCGCTTGAGCAGTACACCATCAACCTGAACCAATTGGCCAAGGAAGGCAAGATTGATCCGCTGATCGGCCGCGAGTACGAGGTTGAGCGCGTGATCCAGATTCTGTGCCGCCGCCGCAAAAACAATCCCTTGCTGGTCGGTGAGGCCGGTGTGGGCAAGACCGCTATTGCCGAGGGTCTGGCCTGGCGCATCACGCAAAACGACGTGCCTGACATCCTGGCCGAAGCGGTGGTGTATTCCCTGGACATGGGCGCGCTCCTGGCGGGCACCAAATACCGGGGTGACTTTGAGCAACGCCTCAAAGGCGTGCTCAAAGCTTTGAAGGACAAGCCCAACGGCGTCTTGTTCATCGACGAGATTCACACGCTGATCGGTGCAGGTGCAGCCTCGGGTGGCACGTTGGATGCATCCAATCTGCTCAAGCCGGGCCTGAGTTCCGGTCAACTGAAGTGCATTGGCGCGACCACTTTCACAGAATACCGTGGCATTTTCGAAAAAGATGCAGCTTTGTCACGCCGCTTCCAGAAGGTGGATGTGGTTGAGCCCACCGTCGAGCAGACCGTGGAAATTCTCAAGGGACTCAAGTCGCGTTTTGAAGAGCACCACAACGTCAAGTACGCCGTGGCTGCCCTGCAGGCCGCCGCAGAGTTGAGTGCCAAGTACATCAACGACCGCCATTTGCCCGACAAGGCGATTGACGTGATCGACGAGGCTGGCGCTGCGCAACGCATCCTGCCTGCCAGCAAACGCAAGAAGACGATCACCAAGACGGAGGTCGAAGAAATCGTGGCCAAGATTGCCCGCATCCCTGCGGCCAATGTTTCCAATGACGACCGCGGCAAGCTCAAGACCCTGGAGCGCGATTTGCGCAACGTGGTGTTCGGCCAGGACAAAGCGATCGATGTGCTGACCTCGGCCGTCAAGATGGCTCGTTCCGGTCTGGGTAAGGGCGACAAGCCGATCGGCTCCTTCCTTTTCAGCGGCCCTACGGGCGTTGGCAAAACCGAGGCTGCCAAACAGTTGGCCTACATCATGGGCATTGACCTGATTCGCTTTGACATGAGCGAATACATGGAGCGCCATGCGGTCAGCCGCCTGATCGGTGCGCCTCCGGGCTATGTTGGTTTTGACCAGGGTGGTCTGCTGACTGAGGCCGTTACCAAGAAGCCGCATTGCGTGCTGCTGCTCGACGAGATCGAGAAGGCCCATCCGGACATCTTCAATGTGCTCTTGCAGGTCATGGACCACGGTACGCTCACGGATAACAACGGACGCAAGGCGGACTTCCGCAATGTCATCATCATCATGACGACCAATGCGGGTGCTGAGACCATGAACAAGGCCACCATCGGCTTTACCAACCCGCGTGAGG
>CANFIH010000317.1 GCA_947446855.1 Burkholderiales bacterium | reverse complement strand
AAGGCCCGCGAGTGGCCCTTGCTCAAAAGCTATTGGCGCGGTGGCGCCATCGGCGGCGACGACTACGCCAAAGCCATCCAATGCGCCAGGGTCAACCTGGGGCTGCTGTCAAAAGAGAACCGCGATTTGCACACCACACGCTCGTTAGAAATACCCGCACTCGGTGCTTTGCTGTGTGCCGAACGCACAGCGGAACACAGTGCCATGTACGAGGAAGACATTGAGGCCTTGTTTTGGAGCAACGCACAGGAGTGCGCCGACAAGTGCGGCTATGCGTTGGCTAACGAAGAGCGCCGTGCTGCTATTGCTGCTGCGGGGCGAGAGCGGGTTTTGCGCAACGGGCATTACAACGAGATGATTTTGGAAAGCATCTTGTTTCACGTGGGTCCAGGTGGATCCAACACAACAAGAATAGAGCCATGAAGGTTGCGCTTTCCGCTATCGGTAAGTTTCATACTTTTGACCTCGCCCGCGAGTTACTCGCTCGTGGTGCACTCGCTGGTATTCATACTGGGTATCCAAGATTCAAGCTCAAAGCCGAAGGTATTCCGCAGGAACTCATTCATACCCTGCCGTGGACGCAAGGAGCTTACATGGGTTTCCCTTGGAAGCATTGTCTCTCTGCTACCGCGATTCAGAACTGGGAAAACTTCAACGCCAATGCATTTGGCAATTGGGTGGGCCGCAATCTTCCCGATTCCGACGTATATGTCGGGCTGTCAGGCTCCAGTTTGCTTGCAGGAAAGAGTGCGCAAGCACATGGAGGAAAGTATGTGTGTGACCGAGGCTCTGCACATATCCGCTTTCAAGACCAGTTGCTGCGCGAAGAGCACACCCTGTGGGATATACCGTATATTGGAATTGATCCGCGCGCTATTGCGCGTGAGGTGGCAGAGTACGCACAGGCGGACTGCATTACCGTGCCCTCCGGGTTCGTACGGCAATCCTTTCTCGATCAGGGTGTTGATGGCGCCAAGTTGCGCATACTTCCCTATGGCGTCAACCTGTCACGTTTCCACCCGACCGCTGCACCAGACCCCACACGCTATGACGTGCTCTTTGTTGGCGGCATGAGTTTGCGCAAGGGTGTGCAGTATCTGGTGCAGGCCTATCAAAAACTACAGCACCCCGCCAAGTCACTGACCTTTGTAGGTGCACCATCGCCGGAGTTGATGGACACGCTGA
Organism: Burkholderiales bacterium; assembly: GCA_947446855.1. Taxonomy (GTDB): domain Bacteria; phylum Pseudomonadota; class Gammaproteobacteria; order Burkholderiales; family Burkholderiaceae_C; genus Allorhodoferax. The sequence goes on along the minus strand of CANFIH010000317.1, from coordinate 2,171 downwards.
AAGCGCGCCGCCTGTGGCCCACAGACGCACGTGTACTCGGGCACATGCCACAGCCTGAATTGAAAAACATCATGAGCCGCAGCCATGTGATGGTCTTGCCCAGTATTGAGGAGGGTCTGGCTATGGTTCAGGCACAGGCAATGGCCTGTGCTTGCCCCGTAATTGCGAGCGCCAACACTGGTAGCCAAGACTTGTTCGCGAACGGTCGGGAAGGTTGGACAGTTTCGATCCGTGATGTGCATGCGTTGGCAGACCGAATGCAGCATTTGGCAGACAACCCAAGTGAGCGTGATGCGATGGGGCAACTTGCTTTGCAGAAGGTAAGCGGTTTAGGTGGCTGGAGTGACTACGGCGACAGGGCCATTTCTATCTACAGAGAGTTGGCACTCCATGCGTAGTTCACGTTTCATGGTGGCTTTGTTCATGGTGCTAGCCCTGCTGGCTTTTGCAGCGCAGTTCTTGATCGACTTTACCCCGGACAACATAGCTGCCAGTTGCGTGGTGCTGGCGTCTTCTATGGCAATCTTGCTCTACATCCTGTGGACCGACGCAATACAGACGCACCCCCTGTCCACCTTTGCCAAATTTGGCTTGTGCTTTACGTCTCAGCTGGGCGCACTTTTGGCCCAATCGGCAAGTGGCGTGTCGCTCACCCAAAACCTGCGTTTGCCGCTTGAGACCTTTGTCTGGCTGGCTGTGTTCCAGGGCACAGCCCTACTTGCGCATACGTTGTACCGCACGTTTTCAGGCGTTAAAGAACATCGTCGGTCATCGCTCATAAGGGTTGGATTAGAGCAGGTTGGGCTCTATACGCCACCCTCGGTAGGTGCGCTGTGGTTCTTGGGGCTCATTGGTCTCTTCGGCCAGCTACTTTCTAGTGTCAGTCATGGGACGCTTGGCAAGATCGGGCACGGTTTCGAGTTTGTAGTCTGGGCGCCGTTTTTGATTCCCATTTTTGTAGCCGAAGTCGGCCCGGACTTTTGCGACAAGAAGCGTCACTATCCCTTTTTGATTGTTTACATCGGTCTCATTGCATTCATTGGTCTTGCTGCCAATGCACGCGGCTTCATGCTTTCTGGGTTGATGACCATCAGCATTTTCTTCATCCTTCGTGGCATGCGCAGTGCACAGTCTGTAACTGCCTCGAAAGTTGGCAAGACTGTGTTGTTGGGTCTTGTGGTCGCTGGCATGGCCATACCTGTAAGTGATCTGATGGTGGCCATGCGCATTGCCCGCAACGAGCGCGCTACTTCGTCCCCAATGAAGATGGTGGAAGACACCTTCTACTATGTCACGCAGCCCGAGCTATTGGATGCACAGCGAACACGCGACAAGCTGGCATTCAGCCAAAGTAGCTACGACGAAACCTATTTCGCAAACCCCTTGTTGGGTCGACTTATGGAAACCAAGTTTCATGACAACGCAATCTACTTCGCTTCACGAATATCTACAAATGATGGACAAAGGCTGTGGGACATAACCGGCGACTTCCTTTGGACGGCGCTGCCGGACCCTGCACTGACAGCTTTGAGGATCGATGTGGACAAGGAGGCGATGCGCTTCACTATTGGCGATTACTTGAGCTATCTGAGTGGCGCGGGTGAGCTGGGTGGCTTCAAGACTGGTTCAGCCTTTGGCCATGGCTTGGCCATGTTCGGTATCTATTTCCCGCTCATCTATTTCTTCATCTGCTGCATCCTCTTTTGGGCGATGGACCTGCTTTCTTACCGCACAGCAAAGGGCCAGGTCCTTATCTCTGCCCTGGGCATGCTGGGCATATGGAAACTGTTTCAGTACGGCATTACCAACGAGTCACTGCAAGGGTTTTTCATGGTGGTGCGCGGGTTGCCACAAACCATCCTGATTTATTTGCTGACCTTGTGGATTGCAAGAAGATGTGCCAATGCATTGGCCAGGCTGCTTGGCGCATCCCGTCGGCACCCAGCGCCAAGCGGGCTTGCAGTTCGCTAAATCATGAACATCGTTCTGTTTGCCCATCCCGATTTCATGCAATCGCAAAGCATGCCACGCTTTGCGTGCATGCTGCGAAGTGCCTACGTGGCTCGGGGTCACCAAGTGCAAGTGTGGTCTCCACTCGCACGGCTGTATCACCGGGTTCCAACCGGACGTTTCAGCAAATGGGCCGGGTATGTAGATCAGTACATTTTGTT
>CANFIH010000316.1 GCA_947446855.1 Burkholderiales bacterium | reverse complement strand
GCCATTGCCTCCAAGGAGCTGCTGTTTCGCTACATGCTGCGCGTGGCCAAGGCGGTCAAGTCCAGCATGCTGGTGGCCAACGCCTGGCATGCGCGCTCGGACGCGGCCTCTTCGCTCGTGGTCAGCATCGGTCTGATCGGCAACCTGCTGGGCTACCCGCTGCTGGACCCGATTGCCGCGCTGATTGTGGGCTTTATGGTGGGCAAGATGGGCTGGAGCTTCAGTTGGGACGCGCTGCACGACCTGATGGACCGCGGCCTGGACGAGGCCGAGGTGCAGGCCATCCGCGACACCCTGTCCTCTTCACCCGGCGTGCTGGGCGTGCACGATGTGCGCACCCGCAAGATGGGTGACATGGTGGTGGTGGACGCCCACATCGAGGTGAACGCCGATATCACCGTGGAAGCCGGCCACAACATCGCCGTGGCCGCACGCCAGGCCGTGATGCAACGCCACCGCGTGCTCAACCTGATGACCCATGTGGACCCGGCGCACCGCCCGGACGGGGACCACGAACCCCTGACCGCGCAACACTAAGCCGTATTGAAACCCACCGGCGGCAGTCGCGTTATGCTTGGCCCGCCAGCCAAGGCACCAACACACATAACGGAGACAAGATAATGACCATGACCCGCCGCCAGCTACTGGCAACCACTGGCGCGCTCGCGCTGCCCCTTGCAGCCGGCAAGGGCTTTGCGCAAACCGCCGAATTCACGCTCAAGTTCGGCAGCAACCTGCCCGCCATCCACCCCCTGAATGTGCGCGCCACCGAGATGGCAGCCAACCTCAAGGCCGAGTCCAAGGGCCGCATCGACCTGCAGGTCTACCCCAACAACCAGCTCGGCAATGACACCGACATGCTGTCGCAGATGCGCTCCGGCGCGCTGGACTTCATGACCCTGTCACCGCTGATTCTGGGCACCCTGGTGCCGGCCGCGCAGATCAATGGCGTGGGCTTTGCCTTCAAGGACTACAACCAGGTCTGGGCCGCCATGGACGGCGAGCTTGGCGCCCATGTGCGCAAACAAATTGCCGCCACCGGCACCATCTTTGCCTTCGACAAAATCTGGGACAACGGCTACCGCCACGTCACCAACAGCGTGCGTCCGATTGCCAAGCCGGACGACCTCAAGGGCCTCAAATTGCGCACACCCCCCGGCCCGATGTGGGTGTCCATGTTCAAGGCGCTGGAAGCCTCGCCCACCCCGCTGAACTTTGCCGAGGTCTATTCCGCCCTGCAGACCAAGGTGGTGGACGGCCAGGAAAACCCGCTGGCGATTATTTCGGCGGCCAAGCTCAGTGAGGTGCAGAAGTACTGCTCGCTCACCGGCCACATGTGGGACGGCTACTGGTTCATGGGCAACAAGAAACTGTTTGAGCGCCTGCCCGCCGATTTGCAGGCTCTGATGGCCAAGCACGTGGCGGCTTCCGCTGCCCTGCAGCGCGCCGATATCCGCAAGGCCAACGACACGCTGCAAACGGACCTGAAAGCCAAGGGCATGGCCTTTAACGACGCACCGGCCGACGCCTTCCGCGACAAGCTGCGCAGCGGCGGCTTCTATGCCGACTGGCACAAGAAGTTTGGCGACGAGGCCTGGGGCCTCTTGGAAAAATACACCGGTAAGTTGTCTTGAAGCCGGCGGTGTCAGCGGCGCCCGTAGACACAGCGGCCGCTGCCACCGGCCCCCTGCGCTGGCTGCATCAGCTCGAAGCCCTGCTCGGTGGGCTGGTGCAGCTGTGCGCCGGCAGCCTGGTGCTGGCCTGCATGGTGGTGCTGTTCTCCGGCGTGTTCTCGCGCTATGTGCTGCACGACTCGCTGGCCTGGTCGGACGAACTGGCCTCCATCCTGTTCCTGTGGCTGGCCATGCTGGGTGCTGTGCTGGCGCTGCGCCGCGGCGAGCACATGCGCATGACGGCCTGGGTCAACCGCGCCACGCCCGAGCGCCGCGCGTTTTACGAGGCGCTGGGCATCACCGCCTGCCTGGCCTACCTGGCCATGGTGGCCCTGCCGGCGCTCCACTTTGCGCAGGACGAGGTGGCCGTCACGACACCGGCACTGGAAATATCCAACGCCTGGCGCGCCGCCGCCCTGCCCATCGGCATGGGGCTGATGGCCTTGTTCGGCCTGTTCCGCCTGCTGCGGGACTCCAGCCTCAAACAGGCCGCCCAAGCGGTGCTGCTGATTAGCGCCATGGTTGGCGCCTTCTGGTTCGCCAGCCCCTGGCTGATGCACCTGGGCAAGCTCAATCTGCTGGTCTTTTTTGTCGGTGTGGCCGGGGCCTGTGTGTTTACCGGCATCCCGATCGCCTTTGCCTTTGGTCTGGCCACCGTGGGCTATCTGGGTTTGAGCACCAGCATGCCGCTGAGCGTGGTGATTGGCCGCATGGACGAGGGCATGTCGCACATGATTCTGCTGGCCGTGCCGCTGTTCATCTTCCTGGGCCTGCTGATCGAGATGACCGGCATGGCGCGCGCCATGATCCAGTTTCTGGCCGGGCTGCTGGGCCATGTGCGCGGCGGCCTGTCCTATGTGCTGGTGGCGGCCATGTACCTGGTGTCGGGCATTTCCGGCTCCAAGGCGGCCGACATGGCGGCGATTGCGCCGGCCCTGTTCCCCGAGATGAAAAAGCGCGGCGCCAAGCCGGGCGAACTGGTGGCCCTGCTGGCCGCCACCGGCGCACAGACCGAAACCGTGCCGCCCAGCCTGGTGCTGATCACCATCGGCTCGGTCACCGGCGTGTCGATTGCCGCGCTGTTTACCGGCGGCCTGCTGCCCGCGCTGGTGCTGGGCGCCATGTTGTGCGGTGTGGTCTGGTGGCGCAACCGGGGCGAAGACCTGAGCCATGTGGTGCGCGTGCCCCTGCGGCAGGTGGCATGGTTGTTTGTGGTGGCCTTTCCGGCGCTGGCATTGCCCTTTGTGATCCGCGCGGCGGTGGTGCAGGGCATTGCCACCGCCACCGAGGTGTCCACCATCGGCATCGTCTACAGCCTGCTGGCAGGCTTGCTGATTTACCGCCAGTTTGACTGGCGCCGCCTGTTCCCCATGCTGGTGGACACGGCCTGCCTGTCGGGCGCCATTCTGCTGATCATCGGCACGGCCACCGGCATGGCCTGGGGCCTGACGCAGTCGGGCTTCTCGCGCCTGCTGGCCGAGGTGATGACCGGCCTGCCGGGCGGCGCGGCCATGTTCCTGCTGGTGTCGATTGCGGCGTTTACCGTGCTGGGCTCGGTGCTGGAGGGCATTCCGGCCATCGTGCTGTTCGGGCCGCTGCTGTTCCCGGTGGCGCGCCAGTTGGGCGTGCACGATGTGCACTATGCGATGGTGGTGGTGCTGTCCATGGGCCTGGGGCTGTTTG
>CANFIH010000315.1 GCA_947446855.1 Burkholderiales bacterium | reverse complement strand
TGCGAATTTCATGCGACACATTGGCGACAAAGTCACGGCGCATGGCCTCGGCTTGCTCGATGGCCGTCACGTCACGTGATAACAAAAGACTGCGGTTTTGGCCGTATACGTGCATTTGCACCGAAATGCGTTGCGCCGAAGAGCGCGCCAGCGACCGTCCGGCGATCAAAACACTGTTCTGAAAATCACGGTTCGCAAAGTAGGCCGCTATCAGCGGATCCCGTACCAAATTGGTGAAGTGCTGCTCGGCATCACGCCGCGCGTCTAAACCGAAATGTTCAGCGGCTGTTTGGTTGAACCATTCAATCCGATCATCAGCATCCATCAAAACCACGCCATTGGGCGAGGCTTGCATAGCCGCGAGGAAGTCCTCCAAGCGCTTGTCGCTGTAGGCAAGTCGGTCCTTGTGCTTGCGCCGTTGGCGGATGACGTAGCTTGCCAGCTCCATCCATTGGGGCGCCAAGCGCCTGGGCAGTGGCGTATCGGCGGTCCGCAGCCACTGCAAAAGATGCCCGATCTGATTGGCGTCAGCCACCTGGGCGGCAACCGTGGTGACCCAGAAAATCACAAGCCATACTGCCGGCCACCAACTTATGGCGGGGAAAAAATGCAGAAAAAGGCCAGCCCCCACGCAGGCCAACAATACCTGCCAGAGAACTCTGACAAGCAGTCGGCCAAATATCGCGTTATCTGACAGACCCTAGGCCCCGGCTTTAGCGCTTGCCGAAGATTCCACCACCGGCTTTGCGGTCAGCCGGTACCCGGCACCACGCACTGTCTCCACCATGGTCCCGGCAGCACCTAAAGCCTCACGCAGGCGCTTGACATGCACATCAACCGTGCGCTCTTCGATGTAAACATGGTCTCCCCAGACTTTGTCCAGCAACTGGCCTCGGCTGTGTACGCGCTCGGCATGCCCCAAAAAATACTGCAAGAGCTTGAACTCGGTAGGCCCGAGTTTCAGGGGTTCGCCAAAGTAACTGACGCGGTGGGTGTCTGCGTCCAGGGTCAAGCCACTCACGGTCAGTATTTCTCTTGACAGGTCAGGACCGCGGCGGCGCAACACTGCGCGCACTCTGGCCAGCAATTCCTTGGTGGAGAAGGGCTTGGCCATGTAGTCATCCGCGCCAGCGTCCAAACCGGCAACCCGGTCCATCTCGTCCCCGCGCGCGGTGAGCATGATCACCGGAATGTCCTTGGTTCGGGGCTCAGCGCGCCACTTCTTCGCCAGGGACAGTCCGCTTTCGCCAGGCAACATCCAGTCCAGCAGGATCAAATCCGGGACGGCTGCATCTATTTCGCGCTGCGCGGAAGCGCTGTCCATGGCCCAGGTAGGACGGAATCCGTTGTGCCGCAAGTTAACGGCGATCAGCTCGGCAATGGCCGGCTCATCCTCCACCACCAAAACCGCAGGCATGGTCCTCATTGGATGACCGACTCAATGGTTGCGATGGGCGTATGGCGCACATCTTCACCCTTCACGACGTAAATAATGAATTCAGCGATGTTTTTCGCATGGTCGCCGATGCGCTCCAGCGCTTTGGCCAGGAACAGCAAGTCCAGGCTCGCAGAAATTTTGCGCGGATCTTCCATCATGTAGGTGATGAGTTTGCGCACGAAACCATCGAATTCTTTGTCGATCAAGTCGTCTTCCTTCAGGATGCTCAGCGCCGCCTGCACGTCCAAACGGGCAAACGCGTCCAGCGCTTTGCGCAGCAGGCCGGAGGCCAGATCAGCCGCCACGCGCAACTCCAAGGAGGGCAGCGAACGCGGCGCGCCGTCATTGATGATGGAGATCACCATGCGCGCGATCTTGTCCGCTTCGTCGCCGGCACGCTCTAAATTGGCAGTGGTCTTGGAAATAGCGATCAGCAGCCGCAGGTCGCGTGCGGTGGGCTGGCGCCTGGCGATGATGCTGGAGAGGTCGCGATCAATCTCCACCTCCATCTCGTTGACACGCGTCTCGTTGCGCCTGACTCCCTGGGCAATTTCGGTATCGAATTGCGAGAGCGCCAGGATCGCATGCAGGATCTGCGATTCAACCAGCCCGCCGAGCTCCATCACATTGGCGGAGACGGCGGTCAACTCACTGTCAAACTGCGTCGATAAATGTTTGTCGGGCATATTCATTCCTTAAGAAGCGTGCGGGGCCATGCGGGACATTGAGCCGAATTCGTATTCAGCCAAAACGGCCGGTGATGTAGTCTTCCGTTTCCTTGCGCTGCGGCTTGAAAAACATTTGTTCTGTGGCACCAAACTCAATCAAATCGCCCAGGTACATATAAGCGGTGAAATCGCTACAGCGCGCGGCTTGCTGCATATTGTGGGTCACAATGACCACGGTGTAATCTTTTTTTAGCTCAACGATCAACTCTTCCACTTTGCCCGTGGAAATGGGGTCTAAGGCAGAGCAAGGTTCATCGAGCAGCAGAACCTCGGGTTTGATGGCAATGCCGCGGGCGATACACAGCCGCTGCTGCTGTCCGCCGGACAGGCTTGAGCCGCTCTGCTGCAACTTGTCTTTGACCTCGGACCAGAGCGCCGATTTGCGCAGGGCCCATTCGACCCGCTCTTCCATATCGCTTGCGCTCAGATCTTCGAATAACTTCACACCAAATGCCACGTTGTCAAAAATCGACATTGGAAATGGCGTGGGCTTTTGGAACACCATACCGACCTTGGCGCGCAACAGGGCCACATCTTCCTTGCTGGTCAGGATGTTCTGGCCATCGAGGAGCACCTCCCCTTCAGCACGCTGCTCCGGATACAAAGCGAACATGCGGTTGAAGACACGCAGCAGTGTCGACTTACCGCACCCGGACGGGCCGATAAAGGCCGTTACCCGCCCCTCGGGTATGGCCAGGTTGATGTTCTTCAATGCGTGGAACTTGCCATAGTAGAAGTTCAAATTCTGAACTGCAATCTTGGTCGTTGTCGTCGGGCTGTTGGTAGGTAACATGGGTCAACAATATAAAGAAGGGTGGGCGAATGGGCCGGAACGTTGGCGCACTCAGGACTTGTTGCGGGTCAAAACCCGGGCAGCGATGTTCAAAAGCAATACCGCCAAGGTGATTAAAAATACCCCAGCCCACGCGAGCTTTTGCCAGTTTTCATAAGGGCTCATAGCAAACTTGAAAATGGTCACAGGCAGGCTGGCCATGGGCTGTCCCAGGTTTGACGTCCAGAACTGGTTGCTCAGTGCGGTGAACAGCAGCGGGGCTGTTTCACCTGCAATCCGCGCAACGGCCAGCAGAATTCCGGTGATCACCCCGGCGCGCGCGGCTTTCAGCGTGATGCTGAGAATCACTTTCCACTTAGGAGCACCCAGGGCATACGCTGCTTCGCGCAAGCCCGAGGGTACGAGTTG
>CANFIH010000314.1 GCA_947446855.1 Burkholderiales bacterium | reverse complement strand
GGTCACCACCTATTCCGTGGCCGAAGTGCAAGCCCGCCTGAGCGACCCCGCCGTGCAGATCGTCGACATTCGCGACATCCGCGAACTGACCGAGGGCACCGTGGTCGGCTCCTTCCACGCGCCGCGCGGAATGCTGGAGTTTTGGGTAGACCCGGAGTCGCCCTATCACAAGAAGATTTTTGCCAACGAAGCCAAAGAGTTCATCCTGTTTTGCGGCGCCGGCTGGCGCAGCGCGCTGGCCACCAAGGCATTGCAAGACATGGGCATGACCAACGTCGCCCACATCGACGGCGGCTGGGCGGAGTGGGTCAAGCAAGGTGCGCCCACCGAAACGCTGGAACAGCAAAAAGCCAAGCGCGCCGCCAGGGCATGAAGCCGCTAGGTGCGCAGCAACCCTGCCCCTGTGGACGCTTGAGCGGCGCGGGCAAAGTAGGCAAGCCGTTAGCCTATGGCGCCTGCTGCGGCCGCTGGCTGGAGGCCGCCACCGATACGGCGCAACCACCTGACGCTGAAAGTCTGATGCGCTCGCGCTACAGCGCCTTTGTGCTGGAACGCGCCGACTATTTGCAGACCAGTTGGGTCGCCAGCCATCGCCCCGAAAGCATCGAGTTTGATCCCGCCACCAAGTGGCTGGGCCTGGACGTGCGTGCCCACCGACAGACGGGTGACAACACCGCCGAAGTCGAATTCGTAGCGCGCCAGAAACCTGCAAACGGCCCCGCTGTGCGCCTGCATGAACGCAGCCGCTTTGTGCGCGAGGCCGGGCGCTGGCTCTATATCGATGGAGACCAGCTGTGAAGTTTGATGCCGTGCTATTTGATTGCGACGGCGTGCTCGTCGATTCCGAATCCATCACCTGCGGTGTGTTGCGTGACATGCTGGAAGAACTTGGCTGGACCATGACTTTGCAGCAGTGCATGGACATCTTTGTTGGTCACATGGTGACCGACAAGCGCGTCGAAATTGAGGCCCATACCGGTCAACTGATAACACAGGTGTGGATGCTGGCATTTCGTGAGCGGCGCAATGCCGCGCTGGTAGCCGACATCCAGGCCATCCCCAATGTGCATGCCGCAGTGAACGCGTTGCATCTGGCCACGGCAGGGCGCATTGCCTGTGCTTCGGGTGCTGACCGTTTCAAGGTGGAGATGATGCTCACGCAGGTTGGTCTGGTCGAATACTTCAACGGCAACATCTTCAGCGGCCATGAAATGCCGCGCTCCAAGCCACACCCCGATGTCTATCTGGCCGCCGCCGCCCATCTAGGCGTGAACCCGGCGCGTTGCGCGGTGGTGGAAGACACCGTTATCGGCGTGCGTGCTGGCGTGTCGGCAGGAGCCACAGTGTTTGGCTATGCCCCGCTCGGTGATGGTCAGGCCTTGTTGGATGCCGGCGCGCGTGTCGTGTTCAGCGACATGGCTGAATTGCCCGGTCTGTTGAACTGACGCGCCCACAACCTAATAGAAAGGAATCTCCCTTGAAAGCAGTATTCATAACCCGTTACGGCATCACTGCCGGGTGATCCGGCGCCGGTCAAGCGAATCACCTTGTCCTCTGTGTAGTTTCAATCCACACCCGGCATCACTGCCGGGTGATCCGCTAAGTCCATTCGAACAGCGCGGCAAAAGACGCTGTTTCAATCCACACCCGGCATCACTGCCGGGTGATCCATTGTTCGGCGTAGCGTTGGCGCTCACGATATCGAGTTTCAATCCACACCCGGCATCACTGCCGGGTGATCCTCATCTACGAGCTGCAGGACGGGCGCATTGACTTGTTTCAATCCACACCCGGCATCACTGCCGGGTGATCCGAGACACCTTGATGGATTTGCGCATCTTTCGTGTGGTTTCAATCCACACCCGGCATCACTGCCGGGTGATCCAAAGGGCGGCTACGTAGTCGGCGAATTCTCGATGGTTTCAATCCACACCCGGCATCACTGCCGGGTGATCCCCCACCAGTTTCAGAAAGCCACCAGGAAAGCTCTTGTTTCAATCCACACCCGGCATCACTGCCGGGTGATCCAATGTTCACCAGCTGGCCCTTCTTCTCTGCCAGCGTGTTTCAATCCACACCCGGCATCACTGCCGGGTGATCCTGGGGCATAGGGGCAGGGTCAGTTCAGAATGGTTAGTTTCAATCCACACCCGGCATCACTGCCGGGTGATCCCCACGACGCGCAGACCGAGGCAGACGACGCAATGGTTTCAATCCACACCCGGCATCACTGCCGGGTGATCCGACCGGGGCGGGCCTGGACATTGCAATGTCGCAGTTTCAATCCACACCCGGCATCACTGCCGGGTGATCCTCTCAGGCGCCTGCAGCGGCTGCGCCTTACCAAAGTTTCAATCCTCACCCGGCATCACTGCCGGGTGATCCACAACGCAGCCAAGGCAACCGCACTTGAACAATGGTTTCAATCCACACCCGGCATCACTGCCGGGTGATCCCCCAGACGGACAGATCAAGCCGCTGTATATCGACGCTGTTTCAATCCACACCCGGCATCACTGCCGGGTGATCCGCCGCGATCCTGGCCTGCGCTGCTTCCTTGCGGGAGTTTCAATCCACACCCGGCATCACTGCCGGGTGATCCCAGCGAGCCTGGTCGATATAAATCGAGTCAGAGTAGTTTCAATCCACACCCGGCATCACTGCCGGGTGATCCGGCCATCGACTGTCGCACCGGCAACGAGAACACAGTTTCAATCCACACCCGGCATCACTGCCGGGTGATCCCGCCATGCTGCCCTTCAAGGTGGTGATCACGATGGTTTCAATCCACACCCGGCATCACTGCCGGGTGATCCGCGGCTGCTGTGCGAAGGGATAGTGGGTTTAGTTGGTTTCAATCCACACCCGGCATCACTGCCGGGTGATCCGCTAAAGGATTTTGAGGCGTATTGCGTTACATGCTTGTTTCAATCCACACCCGGCATCACTGCCGGGTGATCCGTTTGCTGCAAATGCAGCTTGCCCATGGTGTCGTTGTTTCAATCCACACCCGGCATCACTGCCGGGTGATCCGTGTCCAACTCGGACGGGGCGCCGTCGAAGCCGTTGTTTCAATCCACACCCGGCATCACTGCCGGGTGATCCGCTGGCGGCTGATACTTCGGCGATTCTGGCGGTGTTTCAATCCACACCCGGCATCACTGCCGGGTGATCCGCCGTCTAGCTTTTGGCATATGCGCGACATGCCCATGTTTCAATCCACACCCGGCATCACTGCCGGGTGATCCAGCGGCAAGTATGTGAGCAGCCCGACACGCCAGTTGTTTCAATCCACACCCGGCATCACTGCCGGGTGATCCGCCGTCTAGCTTTTGGCATATGCGCGACATGCCCATGTTTCAATCCACACCCGGCATCACTGCCGGGTGATCCAGCGG
>CANFIH010000313.1 GCA_947446855.1 Burkholderiales bacterium | reverse complement strand
TCCGGTCTGGCGGAGCTTTGCCCAAAAACAGTCCAACCCTTGATCCAAGCGAATAACACCATGAACACCAGCACCCTTGTCCGCGCCCACAGTACCCATGCCAACGCGACTACCAGCACGGGAACGCATGCCAACAAAGACCGCGCAGCATTCATTGAAGTCACCGTAGGTCCAGCACCTCAGCAGTTGATGCGCAACGCCGTGAGCGCCCTGTCTGCGGCACCCATGAGGTCATTTCTTGCCGACTTCTTCGACCAACCGGAAGTGCAGGCAATCCTGACCAGCAGTGAGGGCGACTTGGACCGTTCTGCCCTACGCCGCTACACCATCCAGATCCTGCGCAGTGCCGCAGAAACCGCAGCGTATTCCAGCTCGTTCGGCGCAGCAGAACGCGAAGCCCTGTATGTGGCCACCTTCATTGAAGGCTGCCGCCCGTATCTGGCGTCCTACTTGGTACCGGGCAGCACGGTGGACGACGTTCTCTACACCCTGGTGCATGAAGGCTTGAGCCGCTTGGGTCGCCAGGACGAGCGTCTGGCCAGTCTTGTACGCATGTGCCTGGGGCTTGGCCTGCCCGATGAGATCGATGACTTCTATGTGCCAAGGCTGCGTCTTGGTGTGCAGCGTGCCTTGAAGCGCGCACAGCCTGTGTCCTTTTGCATATGAAAAACAGTCCATGGGCTTTGTGAACTCAAAGCCAAGCCCGAATCACTCAAAACAGCTTAGTCCCACCAATCCACACAAAGGAGAAACCATATGAATACATCTCGCCCCCTCGGTCCCAACTGCGCACCCGACTATGTACCTGCCTCATCGGTAAAAGTCGATGCCTATGCTGCAATCAGCATCGAGAACCTTTGCCTGCCCGTAAATAGCTATCCCGTGCGGCAATTCCTGCGAACCGTTCTGGCACACCCAGATGTGAAGGTCGTTCTGGCAACCCCGATTCGGGAGAACGGCCAAACCAGGCGCTTGTTGGTCGAAGCCGTGCAGCCCGTTGCCTGTCAGATGCAGATAGATGCTCATGGCAGCACAGATCAGGTAGATGCCATCTATGTCGCCACCATCCTGCTGGCGGTGGACTACTGGATGTTTCCGTTTCTGATGGGCAAGTACCAAACGCCTTGGGCTCTGAAAAACATTGCGGCACCGGCGCTTATGGAACTCTACAAAGCCGACCGGCTCTCAGCGGGTGCGATCAAAACCGCATTGCGCTGGAACGAGTTTGATGAAGAGCCCACCTTCCTGGAGTGGCTCCAGAGAAAGGTGGAGCGGGTGCTCGAAGTCCTGAAGCTCGCGGCATTCTAGCAATCACTCAAACAGTGAACACCAACTTCCCCCAACGCAATCAACTACAGGAGTCAGAACATGTCACGAATCTCAGCACGCAATCGTCAGATCTTTAACAGTACCTTGCGACAAAAGGGCAAGGACGTATTGCTGGTTCTTCCGCCCGCTTTGAAGTGGCCTAACTGGAGAGCGGGTCAACGCATCTGGTTTCAGATGCGCGCTCAAACCGTGGTGATCAGCCGCCGGCCGACCGGGCCGCGTGGGCGCCAGCGCTACAGCACCCGAATCCGTCATGCCCATGTGTCGCTGGTTCGGGCACGTGCAGAACGTTTAGCCCAGCGCCTCAAGTATCCAACCGAACGCGTTTCGATGCGTCCGAAACCGCTTGGCCAAAAAAGATCGCAATTCAGCCCAAAAAACGCTTAGTTCACGAACCCAAAAGTTCAGCATACATCTATCGCAACTTGTTTTAACCTTTTGGAGAGTCAGAGATGAAACACAACCCGAGCAACCACACCCCCTTCGCAAAGTTCATCACGCGCGCAGTGCCCAAGCAGCGCAGGCCCAGTGCTGTTATCGAAATCGAAGCGGGAGAAAAGGCAACTACAGATGTGCGCTTCCTGTCTGTGGCACTTCACTACCCCTACATGTTTGCCACACCCTTCAATGAGCTCGTCATCAATCGCCCCTGGGCGCCGGCGTTCACGCAAACCTGCATCGACATCGACCGGGCCCTTGGTAATAGCACCCATGGGTTCTGCTGGCGGATGATCGATGCCGAGAACGGCGAGCCCAACTGGTACTGGTCCCTGGCAAAGGAGTATGACCAACAGTTGAGCTACATCTACGATGGAAAGAACATCCATGTGGAAGTGGTGAACCCATGGCACGATCCTGCGGGCGAGTTGCGCAGCACCATCCAGGCCATCATCGACAAGGGCAAGCGCCGGGCCATGAATTGGCAAGCTGGCGCCGCCAATGATGCCCATGCCACTCTGCCAGGAGGTGCGCAATGAGCATGGTCAACTTCAACACCGGCGGCAATCTCAACAATAGGTTGCACCGCCATCAGACGCATAACAGTCAGGCGTATTCAGCCAATGAAGATCTCTTCGCGGAGCTTGATTGGGAAGGTGCACAGGAGGAGGGCGATGATGGGCCGGTGCGCTTGACAGTGCTGTATCCGCCAGACCTGCTCGAAGTCCTGAGCAGCATAGAAGACTTGTGGATGCGTATCAAGCGTCACCCCGGCTTCAAAGTCCATATTGCAGCCGACCGGGAGTTGGATACCCACCTCGTATTGATTCGACCGCACAAATCGGAGATGGACGATGAGGCTGCCGAACTGCTGCAAGCGGTTCACGACATGGGAACTTACGCATGGACGCAGCATCAGGATGCACAAGGCAATGAAACCCCTCAGCCGCATAACTTGGTGATAGATATTTCTTCGGTGGGCGAGGTTTTGACGATTGAACTCACCCCCATGAAGCGGCTGACTCGGCAAGCCGGTTTTGATGTCGAGTGGCAACTGCAGGGACTTATGAACCGCGTCCAAATGCAGCCTTTGACTTCTGCCCCCGCAGTTCACCAGCGGGCTGAGCCGTCGCAGACTAATAGATGGCAGACGGTCATGCGTAACCTGAAGCAAGAAATGGATGCGCTGGATGTCTGAGCTGCGTGGCCTTCATCAAACAATACAGGGAGAAACAACACATGCGACGCCAGGACTTCTTTGAGCATCAGGTCCAGTCTTTGAAAGGTTTGGTGCAGCGTTGGCACGCCAGTGGCGGCACCGATATATCCCTGGAGGCACGGGTGCGGGGTATTGTTGCGAGAGATATTATGAGCGTGGCAGGTCCAGAAGTCAGCGTACGCGTTTTGGGTGAACTCGATGTTCTGGAGGCAGACAGACTGCAGGACATGATCACGCTCTGCAGTCAGAGCTTCTTGCGCACGGATGCGGTCTGGAATGCTTTTGCCGTGCCGGTGGCCGTGCACTGGCATATGCAACACCACCGCATCTACATTGCAAAGCGCGCTGAGCCCTACTATCTACACGAAATGGCAGCAGGCATTCGGCAGTGCTTGGGGGCTGAGAGGGTGGTCTTGGATGGCGCCAT
>CANFIH010000312.1 GCA_947446855.1 Burkholderiales bacterium | reverse complement strand
TTAAGCAGCGAGTGCGAAACGTTCGTCGTTTGCAGTTAGTTTGTTTGAATCTGTTTTACGAGCGCACTCAGCTCGACATGCCCTGCTGCGCGTCCGAATCCACGTCGAAACCAGTGCAGCCCCTCAGTGGGTATTTTAGGCCCTGACGAGCAATTGCAAGAGCTCCAATGGAGATTTAATCTGGGCATGTGCACCCCAAGCAGCGGTGTCGGACTTGTCGCCAAGGTAACCGTAGTCTGCCGCAACGGTTCCCATGCCTGCAGCCAGGCCAGCCTGGATGTCACGCTCGTCGTCGCCGACGTAGATACAGCGCACGGGATCCACGCCAAGCCGACGTGCTGCCTCCAGCAGAGGCGCCGGGTGCGGCTTGGAATGGGGCGTCGTATCGCCACTCACCACAGCCCCGGCCGTCGCAAACAGTGGCATGCCACGTGTCAGAGGGTCGGTAAAGCGGGCAGATTTATTGGTAACGACACCCCATTGCAGGCACGCCCCCTGCAGACTCAGGATCATTTCCGCAACCCCGTCAAAAGCGAAGGTTCGTTGCGTCATGCAGCGTTCGTAATTGCAAAAAAATTCTTCCCGCATGGCTTCAAAGTCCGGATGCTGTGGCGTCATTCCGAACGCGACCGCCAACATGCCACGAGCTCCTGCACCGGCCAGAGGCCGGTAGGCGTCCAGAGCCAGTGAAGGCAAACCACGACTCACACGCATCTGGTCTGCAGCAGCACCCAGATCTGGCGCACTGTCAATCAAGGTGCCATCCAGATCAAAGAGGACGGCCGAAATATTTTGGAACCTGGCCATGGTCAAACCAGCGGTCTTTGCGTTGCAATCAGATAGTTGACGCTGGTGTCGCTATTCAGCCAATAACGCTTGGTCAAGGGGTTGTATCCCATTCCCTTTGTCTCTCGTAGATCCAAGCCAGCGGCTCGGCAATAACCGGACAACTCACTGGGTCGCACCATCTTCGCGTACTCATGCGTACCTCGCGGCAACATGTTCAGCATGTATTCAGCACCCACGATGGCAAACAGGAATGACTTGGGATTGCGGTTCAAGGTCGAAAAAAACACCCAGCCGCCAGGCTTAACCAAGGTTGCGCACGCACGCACGATGGACGCTGGATCCGGCACATGTTCGAGCATTTCCATGCAGGTCACTAGGTCAAATTGTCCCGGTGCCTCGTCTGCCAGTGCCTCCGCGCTGACCTCACGGTAGCTCACCTGCCGGGTCTGCGCCTCCATGGCATGCAGTTGGGCCACTTTTAAGGCTTTGGTGGACAAATCTATGCCTAGGGCAGTTGCGCCCTTGCGCGCGAGTGAATCGGTAAGTATCCCGCCACCGCAACCGACATCCAATGTTCGCAATCCCTGAACCGGACAAATCTGGTTGATCCACTCCAGCCGCAAAGGATTGATTTGATGCAGGGGCCTGAATTCACTCTCCGTATCCCACCATCGGTGGGCTAGGTCAGAAAATTTGGCAAGTTCAGCCGGGTCAGCGTTAACGTGTGTGTTCATGGTTGGATTATCTACGGGCAACAAAAAGCCCGCCGAAGCGGGCTCCTTGTCTAGCTGGTGTAAACCAGATTAGTTGGAACGTGTACCAACCACTTCGATTTCGACGCGGCGGTTCTTAGCACGGCCTTCAGAAGTTTTGTTATCAGCAACAGGCTGCTTCTCGCCCTTACCTTCGGTGTAAACACGGTTCTTTTCGATGCCCTTGGACACCAAGTAAGCCTTGACAGCTTCAGAACGTGCAACCGACAGCTTCTGGTTGTAGGCATCTTTACCGATGGAGTCGGTGTGACCCACAGCAATGATCACTTCCAAGCTGATTCCCTTGACCTTGCCAACCAGATCGTCCAGCTTGGCTTTTCCTTCAGGCTTCAGTACGGCTTTGTCGAAGTCAAAGAATGCATCAGCAGCATAGGTGACCTTGCTTGCGGCAGGTGCTGCAACAACTGCGGGGGGCGGTGTCTGTGCCACTGGAGCAGGAGCGACGGGAGCCACAGCCTTGGGGGCCTCAGGTGCAGGTGCAACTGGAGCGGGTACCGGTGCCGGGGCAACCGCAGCAATAGCACCGTCGCAACCAGGTGCAGCGGTAGCAGGAGTCCAGCTCGCATCACGCCAGCATTCACCAGCAGCGTCTTTCCAGACATCGCCAGCGGCGCTCTTCCAGTTGTGAATTTCTTGCGCGCCAGCTACAGAAGCGAGTGCAGCGGTAGCGATGACGATTGCTACTTTATTGATTAATTTCATGACTTTCCTTTATACGGAGCAAACTGCAGCGGCGCTGCGACTAGATTATCAACGATTGCCCACAGATCTTTCCATCGACACCGTTGGGCAATATTGTGCCATACCCATAACGTCTTTTATAGTGAGACGGCTGACCTAGGGAGCGCAAATATCTGAAATGAAGCCTTACCGGCCATGTGTTGCGGACACGCGACAAGGCATGGCCCGTACAATGTAAGGTTGTCCCAGACAGAGCCCCATCTCCCATGACCCAGTTCGCCAAAGAAACCCTGCCAATTAGCCTCGAAGAGGAAATGCGGCGCAGCTATCTCGATTACGCCATGAGTGTGATCGTAGGGCGCGCACTGCCCGATGCGCGGGACGGCTTGAAGCCCGTGCATCGGCGCGTGCTGTTTGCCATGCACGAACTCAACAACGACTGGAACCGGGCCTACAAAAAGTCCGCCCGTATCGTCGGTGACGTGATTGGTAAATATCACCCGCACGGCGACCAGTCGGTGTACGACACCATTGTTCGCATGGCGCAGGACTTCTCCATGCGCCACATGCTGGTGGACGGCCAGGGCAATTTCGGCTCGGTGGACGGCGACAACGCGGCTGCCATGCGTTACACCGAAATCCGCCTGGCCAAGATCGCGCACGAACTGCTGGCCGATCTGGACAAGGAAACGGTTGATTTCGGCCCCAATTATGACGGGTCTGAAAAGGAACCGCTGGTGCTGCCAACCCGCATTCCCAATCTACTGGTCAATGGCTCGGGTGGTATTGCCGTGGGTATGGCAACCAATATTCCGCCGCACAACCTGAACGAAGTGGTGGATGCCTGCCTGCACATGCTGCGCAATCCGGACGCCAGCATTGATGACCTGATGGACATCATTCCAGCCCCCGACTTCCCCACCGCCGGCATTATTTACGGCATCAACGGCGTGAAAGAGGGCTACCGCACCGGGCGCGGCCGGGTGGTGATGCGCGCCAAGTGCCACTTCGAGGACATCGACAAGGGCCAGCGCCAATCCATCATCGTGGATGAGCTGCCCTACCAGGTCAATAAAAAGACCCTGCAGGAGCGCATGGCCGAGCTGGTGCACGAGAAGAAGATTGAGGGCATCAGCCACATCCAGGACGAGTCCGACAAATCGGGCATGCGCCTG
>CANFIH010000311.1 GCA_947446855.1 Burkholderiales bacterium | reverse complement strand
GCCGGCTCCATTGCCGACCCGAAGGCCCGCATCTTTCCTTTCAAGGTACACACCGCCAAGCAGCCCTATGACAAAGTCAACGGGTATCTGTTGCAACCCGTGACTGCCGGTAAGGACGGCTTTTGGACTACATTCGACTGGAATAAGTCGTTCGAGCTGGCAGCGCCCATCACTGGGCTGGCCTATAGTGGTCAATACGGATTTGCTGAGACGGTGATGTACTGGGCCACGACGCATATGGTGCAGGGCGCAGACGCGGCGCTGCATTGTGACGACTGTCACACCGCCAGTGGCAAGAGTGATACGACCACGCCAACGCGCCTCGACTGGAAAGCCCTGGGCTATTTGGGTGACCCGGTGCAGTGGGGTGGAAGGAGACTGAAATGAACCCGACCAAGCGCTCCGGCCGAATCGGTATAGCGAGCATTCGTCTTAGCCTGGCGACGATGGCAAGTGTCGCCTTCTTGAGCGCCGCCCAAGCAGCAATCCCTGCACTCCAAGCCATGCACCCGGCCATCGCCTTGCGCGATGCAGAAGACGTCAGCGTGCTGCAATCGGGGCAAGCGGTGTCCACCATGAAGACTTGCGGCCAGTGCCATGACACGGCTTACATTGCTGAGCATGCCTTCCACGCCGATCTGGGATTGAGTAAATTCGGCTCTGCTACCAAGGACAACTTGAGTGCTGGCAAGGGCTTCTTTGGCCGCTGGGACCCGTTGCGCTACCGTTACCTCACACTGACGGGTGACGAGCTGTTGGACCTGTCCACGCCTGGCTGGCTCATGGCCAACGGCACACGCGTGGTAGGCGGTGGGCCAGCCCTTACGGGGCGCGATGGCTCGCCTTTGAAGAGCAGGACAGCCAACGCCAACGACCCTGAAGCATCGCTGTTGTCGCCGGATGGAAAGCGTGCGGCCTGGGACTGGAACGCCTCGGGCACCATGGAAATGAACTGCTTCCTGTGCCACATTGCCAGGCCCAATTTGGAAGCAAGGGCCGAGGCTATTGGTGCTGGGCGGTTTGGCGATGCAAACACGGCCACGCTACTTGGTCTGGGGATCGTGGAGCCCGCGACCGGCAAGGCAAAGGGCTGGAACTGGAACCGCGCCGCGTTTACCGCAGAGGGTCTGCTTGACGGTCGCAAGCTGACTGTGCAGGACCCCACCAACGCCAACTGCGCAGCCTGCCACGGCGAAGCGCACCCAGGCGGTAAAACGCCTATTCAGATAAGCACTTGCGATCTTGATCAGCCGCAAACCGCTACCACTGGTCAGGTAAATTCAGGCCAGCGCATCAATCTGTCTGGCGTGAATCTGGCCAACAAGGAAAGCCTGAACCGGTCATGGGACGTACACGCCGAGCGCCAGTTGCAATGCACCGACTGCCATCACGCGTTGAACAATCCAGCACACGCCCGGGGCGATTTGGGTAGTCGCCCGGTCCACTTGCGCTACGACCCGCGCACCTTGGACATTGGCCAGTACCTACAAAGGCCCGATCACGACTTTGCGCGCGGCCCCGGTGCCCGCAGTCGTACAGCCTCCGTGGCCCAGAGCGAGATGCGCCGTTGCGACACCTGTCACGACGCGTCTGGCCATTCAAGCTGGTTGCCCTATGTGTCGACCCACATGGCCGCACTGGCTTGCGAGACATGCCACATTCCACAGCAATACGCGCCCGCTATCCAGGCTTATGACTGGACGGTGCTCACCACGGAAGCCCAGCCCGCCAAGAGTTGCCGCGGCGTGCAGGGCACACCGGGAAATGTGCAGTCGCTGGTGGAGGGCTACGTTCCCGTATTGCTGGCACGACAAGAGGGCGCACAAGCCGCAACCGCCTTGGCGCCGTACAACCTGATCACCAGCTTTTACTGGATTTACGACGACGCCCAGGGGCATACCCGCCCGGTCCGCCAGACCGATTTGCAGACCGCCTATTTCGGTAGCAACACTGATGCCCAGCGCGCTTACGTGGCCGACATCCTGAGCGCGTTTGACGCCGATAAGGATGGCAAGCTGAGCGTGGCTGAATTGCGTGTGGATACTGCGCAAAAACAAGAAGCTGTGAAGGCACGCCTGCTGGCGTTGGGTTTGAAGAATCCGCGCATGGATGGTCAGGTGCAACCCTACGCCATTAACCACGGTGTTGCGCGGGGTGAGCATGTGCTGCGGGATTGCGCGGCCTGCCATAGTAAACAATCGCGCATGCAGCAAGGCATGGCACTGGCCAGCTTTGCGCCCGTCATGCCGCATATGGAACGTGACACCAATGTGGCGCCCACCGGCGAGCTGGTGCGTGACACCGACGGCGCGCTGCGCTACCAACCCGTGCCCGCGCGTGACGCTTTGTACGTGTTTGGCGCCAGCGGTCTCGGCTGGGTAGATGGCCTCGGCTTACTGGCATTCGTGGGCACTTTGCTGGGGGTGAGCGGACACGGTTTGATGCGCTTCCTGGCTTGGCGCAAGCGCCCGCACGTGTCGCAGCCCACGCACCCGGTGCAAATGTATGACGCCTACCGCCGCTTCTGGCACTGGCTGCAGGCCATCAGCATCGTGACGCTGCTGGCCACAGGCATCGTGATTCATCGTCCTGACTGGTTCAACGCCGATGCATTTCCGGCGATGGTGACGTTGCACAACATTCTGGCTGTGCTGCTGGTGGTGAATGCTGCGCTTTCGCTTTTCTATCACCTGGCCACCGAGCGCATGCGTGAATATCTGCCGCGCCCGCAGGGCTTTATTCATGACTCCATGCGGCAGAGCGCGTATTACGTCTCGGGCATCTTCAAAGGCGAGCCGCACCCGTTCGAGAAGCGCCCCGATGACCGCATGAACCCGATCCAGAAGCTCACCTACTTCGGCATTCTCAATGTGCTGCTGCCTCTGCAAATTGTGACCGGCACGCTAATCTGGGGTGCGCAATACCGGCCCGACCTCGTGGCCTTGCTAGGCGGCCTGCCGGTGATAGCACCTGTGCATGCGCTGGCCGCCTGGTTCTTTGCCACCTTCATCGTCGGCCACGTTTATCTCACCACCACCGGCCCCACACCGCTGGAAGGCATTCGCGCCATGGTGACCGGTGTGGAAGAAGTTGAAGACCATGCATAGCCAACCCCTTGGGAGATTCGTATGAACGCAATCCGATCACTCTTTCACCGGCCCGAGAAGGCCTATCTTCACCCCTATCTGGCGGGCGCCATTTTGGGCGTAGTGCTATTTCTGGCCTTTCTATTTACCGGCAATGGCCTGGGCTCTTCTGGTGCAACCAGTCGCCTTGACGCCGCGTTGGTAGACCTGGTGTCACCCGCCCACGTCGACCAGACGCCTTACTTGCTCAAAATGGCTGGTGGCGACAAGAATCCGCTCGATGATTGGATCGTGCCGGTGTTCTTCGGCGCCTTGTTAGGGGGCTTTGTTTCTGGCTTAT
>CANFIH010000310.1 GCA_947446855.1 Burkholderiales bacterium | reverse complement strand
GCCGGCCTGCGCAGCATGGCTCTTGAGGGTCTGCAGCATCGAGGCGATGCTGGATGCGGAGGTGGCTTTTTCAATCATGGCGGGTGTCCTTGTCAATACGGCACAGGTCAGGCTGCAGAGCCCACGGCATCGGGCGTTTCACGCAGCCGGGCAAGCTTGTAGCGCAGCGTGCGTGGGCTGATGCCCAGCTTCTGGGCGGCTTCTTCACGGCTTTTGCTCTCCATGAGCGCAGCCTGGATCACCGAAAACTCGCTGCTTTTGACCGTGGCGTGCAAACTCTGGGGCATGGCCAAAGGCGGCTGTACCGCAGGCTTATCAAAGTACGATGGGCTGTAAACCGCGCGCGGCGAGGCGTGGTCGACGCCATCCATGAAATCCAAGGGATTGATCGAGTCATCGAACATCAGATGCTGTAGGTCAATCACATGGTCACCCGAAATCACCATGGCGCGCTGCACCACGTTTTCGAGCTCACGCACATTGCCGGGCCAGGGGTAATCCAGCAGCGCATGCTGCGCCTCGGGGGTGAGCTCCCAAGGCTGGGTCTGGGTATGTGCGCAATTGCGCGCCAGCATGCGCACCACCATCGGCAAAATGTCGCCCTTGCGCTCATGCAATGGAGGGATACGCAGTTTGAAGGTGCTCAGGCGGAAATACAGGTCTTCGCGAAATTCGCGTTGCGCAATCGCATCGCGCAGATTTTTGTTGGTGGCGGCAACTATCTTGACATTCAAGGCCACCGGGCGCTCAGAACCCAAACGGGTCAATGTGCGCTCCTGCAACACGCGCAGCAACTTGGACTGCAAATGCATGGGCAGTTCACCGATTTCATCCAGGAACAAGGTTCCGCCCTGGGCTTGTTCAAACAAGCCGCGGTGGTCTTTGACCGCGCCGGTGAAAGCGCCCTTTTCATGACCGAAGAGCAGGTCTACCATCATGTGCTCGGGAAGTGCTGCGCAGTTCAGGCCGACAAATGGGCCGCGGGCCACGACGGACGACTCATGCAGCACACGCGCCAGCACCTCTTTACCAGCGCCGGTCGGGCCTTCGATCAGCACATTGACGTTGGCCAGCGCCACGCGCTGTGCCAGGGCTAGCAAATTGCGACTGACCGGATCCACGTAGATCACATCGCGCACGGCAGGCACGGCAGAAGTCTTGGCGGCTGGGGTCTCGGCGTTTTTATCTTGCTCGGGTTGCTGCACCGGTTGCAGTGCAGCCTCCCAGGTGGCAACAGCCCAGTCATCGGTAGCGATCACATGCAAAGCGCCGGTGCGCATGGCGGCCACGGTAACTTCCAAATTGCGCCGCTCCACGCGGCAGAGGATGGAAGGACGTTTGCAATCATTGGGGCAGGCGTCGATCAGGTCTTTAACGGCATGCAACAGTTCGCAGTCCTGACCCAAACCCACCACCACCAGATCAACCGCACCAGCGCGTATCGGGGCACCCAATTCATCCAGGGTGCGCACGACGTGCACATCCATGCCCAGATCGGTCAGAGCAGACTGATCCTGGGGTCGCAGCGCCCGGAATGGATCCAGCCACAAGGCATGGAGGGGATGGGTCGAGTTAGACATCGGTGAACGTGTTTATAGGGTTCGGAAACCCTCATAAGCAGGAGCCGTGCCATCCAATTGCGTCGGTTTGTCGACGCCTTCCCGATCGGCGGCAAGTGCTTGCCGCTCACGACCTGTAGCGGCCGCTAGAGGCCCGCCCAGGGCCGCGCGTCAGCGCTGCATGGCCAAAGCAGGCCTCGCCTGTGCCGGCTTGGGCAGCGCAGGCTTTGCGTCAAACCCCTGGCAGGATCGACCGTCCAGGGCCAATACTTGTTGGGACGGCATCATGCGCGACTTGAAGCCCAGCAATCGACAGCTATACGGGAGCTTGGGATCCCAGCTGGTGGCGAAAAATCGGCACTTCCAGCAGTTCACCGGGACCGTACTAACCAAAGTGGGTAAATTGGGCATGCCTCCAAGGTAGCAATAAGCAGGCCAGCCAACTTATTGCCGCTGTATTACCCCGCCCAAAGCCCCCAGCCCGACACGTCGACCTCGTCCAGGTTGTTCTCCCCCGCCGGGCCGCCCCGGTCTATGACCAGGAAGTCGCTGGCACGCTCCAGCGCAATCAGCGGGTGGTGCCAAACACCTTTGGCGTAGTTCACACCCTGCCCGGCCTGGGCCAGGAAGCACCGGATCTGCCCGGGCTGCAGCTGCGCCGCGGGCGCGGCCACCACCACCAGAAAGGGAAGCTCGGACATCGCCACAAACGCCTGACTGCCCAGCGGGTGGCGCTCCATGACCTGCAGCTGCATCGGCAAGGCGCGGGGCACGGCACGAAAAATATTGACCAGCACGCGCCCGCCCGCTTCCTGCCCGACGTCAATGCGGGCCAGATCATGGAAGCGGGTGGCAAACCCCTGGTTGATATGAAACTGCTGCCCGTCCAGGCGGGCGGAGATGACATCGCCGTAGGGCGCAAAACCTTGCGGCGTCAGCGCTTCTATGGCAAGGGTGGTGCGGCGGGTGGCATCAGACATGGCGTGTCAGCAATCAATATCGACCAAATCAGGGCTGGGCTTGGCACCTGCCTTTTTGCGGGCCCGGTGGCGCTGGCCAAAAGCAATGCCCATGACCAGGGTCTGGACCAGACACAAGGCAGAGGTGAGCGAACGAAAGCCCTTGAGTTCGGCATCGTTGACATCTAGCAGCAAATCCGCACTGCGCCCCAGGGGGCTGAGCACGCCGTTGCTGATGGCCAGCAAACGTGCGCCCTGCGCTTTGATTTGCTCGCAGACCTGCAAGGTGTCGGCGGCATAGGGCGGGAAGCTGATAGCCACTACCAAGTCTTTGGGGCCGGCCGCCAGCGCCTGCTCGGCCACCATGCCGCCCTGCGCGGTGATGTGAATCGCACTGCGCCCGATACGGTTCAGCGCATAGGCCAGGTAGGCCGCCACCGCATACGAGCGGCGCAGGCCGATGACATGCACCAGCCGGGCCCCTTGGAGCATGCCAATGGCCTCGCGCAAGGGCAGAGTGTCGGCATCGGCCTGCAAATGCTGCAAGGACACGATGTTGGCTTGGCTGAAGGCACGCAACACGGCGGCCGGGTCTTCCGGTCGCTCCAGGGTCAGTTCGCCGCCGTAGTGGCGGATCCGCTCGCGGTAACTGGGTTGCACCGCCTGCTGCAGCGGCGCGCGAAACAGGCGCTGCAAATCGGTAAAACCGGAAAACCCCAGCGCCTTCGCCATCCGGATGAATGCGGCGGGGGCCAGTTGGGCCCGCTCTCCCAGCTCGGCCAGCGAACACAGCGCCACATCGCCCGGATGCTCCAGCGCGTAGTGCGCCGCGTCGCGCATACGCGGGGTCAGTTCGCTGCCGCGCTGGGCGACCAATGCGCGCAGGGCTTCCGGGGTGTCGGGCTTGTCGGACTTGG
>CANFIH010000309.1 GCA_947446855.1 Burkholderiales bacterium | reverse complement strand
GAACTTCCAGGGCTTTGACGATGTCGTCAATTGAGAGAAAACGGATGGCGTGGGCTATAGCTAGTTGGGGGTGTCCAGTCATGTCGCGGATTCTTGCCACCCGCATACATGAACGCAAGCGATGAAAATTCAGCTTCAGTTGAACAGCATTCAACCTTTTGGTACGGCTGGGGGCTGTGCCTCTTCGCGTAGCCACTCCACAAAACTGCGCACCTCGGGCCGCGATGCGTGGCGCGCGGGGTAGACCATAAAGTGCGCCTGCACCTCCACACTCAAGGTATCGCCAAACACCGGCTGGAGCTTGCCACTGTCAATCAGCGCCTGGCCTACGCTGGTGCTCTCCAGCGCCACCCCAAGTTTTTGCACCGCCGCGTCCAGGCTCATCATGGCGCGGTCGAAGCGCAAACCCATGCGCTCAGGGCGTTTGTCGCCACCGTAGCGGGTAAACCAATCGGGCCATTGCACCAGGTTGACGCTGGACTGGATGAGCGGCACGCGAAGCAAATCGGCGGGCTCGTGCAATGCATGGGTGCGGATGAACTCCGGGCTTGCCAGCGGCAAAATGCGCTCGGTAAAGATGGACTCCACCTCTAGGTTCGGCCAGTTGGGCAGCCCGTAGCGGATGTCAATATCCATCTGCCCCAACTGAAAGTCTGAATGCACGTGCGAGGCCGACAACACCAACGAAATGTTGGGGTGCAACTCGGTAAAGCGGGCAATGCGCGGCATCAGCCACAAACTTGCAAAGCTGGGGCTGCTATGCACATACAAGGTGTCTTGCACACCGTGGCGCAGGTCTTCGGTGGCAGCGTTGATCGCGCCCAAGGCACTCGCCACGCGCTGTAGATATTGCTGGCCGGCCGGCGTCAGCTCGACGCCGCGTGCCGAGCGCTCGAACAAGCGCACACCCAACAGACTTTCGAGTTTGGCCACTTGGTGACTCACCGCCGAGGGAGTGAGATGCAGTTCCTGGGCTGCCAGCGCAAAGCTTTTGCGCCGGGCTATGGCTTCAAAGGCTTGCAAAGCCACGAGCGGTGGAATCATGGGTGAAATCCGTTCACTTATTGCAGTGCAACATGAATTAAATTTAATCGTGGTTGAGTTTATATCGTTTGTTTCATGCTTTGGCTTGTCCAACAATCGCGGCACTTGCACCAACGCAGTTCACAAACAAAGGAGACACGCATGTTGCTGAAAGACAAGGTTGCCGTAATCACTGGCGGCGCAGGATTGAACGGTTTGGGCTTTGCCACCGCTCGAATGATGGCCGAGCAAGGCGCCACCGTGGTCATTTTGGATCTGGCCATGGCCGACCCGCAAGCTGCTGCTGCCCGACTGGGCGCGCAACACCTGGGCCTGGTGGCCGATGTGACCGACAAGGCTTCGTGCGTCGCCGCAGCCGCACAAATCACCGCCAAATACGGCCGCATCGACGTGCTGGTGAACAATGCCGGCATCACCCAACCTGTGAAGTTTCTGGACATTTCTGGCTCCGACTACGACCGCATTCTGGACGTGAGTTTGCGCGGCACCTTGTATGCATCGCAAGCCATGTTGCCTGCCATGATTGCGCAAAAAAGCGGTTCCATCGTGTGCATTTCGTCTGTCTCTGCGCAGCGCGGCGGCGGCATACTGGGTGGCCCGCACTACTCGGCGGCCAAAGCTGGTGTGCTTGGTCTGGCCCGCGCGATGGCACGTGAATATGGCGGACACAACATCCGCGTCAACTGCGTTACGCCCGGTTTGATTGCCACCGACATCAACAAGGGCAAGATTCCCGACGACAAGCGCCAAGCCATTCTGGACGGCATTCCCTTGGGCCACATTGGCGAGCCCAATGACGTGGCCGGCTGCGTGGTGTTTCTGGCCAGCAGTTTGTCCAAGTACTGCACCGGCATCACGCTCGACGTGAACGGCGGCATGCTGATTCACTAATCACCCTGTAGTTGCCATTCAAATCAAAACACTGGAGACAAAATCATGACACGCATTTCCTTTATTCGCCGCACTGTGCTGGCCACCGCTTTACTAGCCGCTTGCGGATACGCCTCGGCTCAGGCCGTTAAGCTGACGTTGGGCCACGGCAACCCAGTAGGCAGCCCACGCCATACGGCCGCGCTCAAGTTTGCTGAGGTTGCCAAAGCCAAGTCCGCCGGCCGCATTGAGGTTACCGTTGCACCTTCTGCCCAGATGGGTGATGACGCCGCCATGGTGACCGCCTTGCGCACCGGCGCACTGGATATTTCGGCCAACTCACAAGGCGCGCTGGCCAACACTGTCCCCGAGTACGCCGCCTTTGGCATGCCCTTCCTATTCGCCGACCTGACGCAAGCCTGGAAGATCATGGACGGCCCGGTGGGCAAAGAGCTGGCCGACAAATCTGCCGAGAAGGGAATGATTGTTCTGGGTTACTGGGACAACGGCATTCGTCACATGAGCAACAGCAAGCGGCCTTTGCTCAAGCCTGAAGACCTCAAAGGCCTGAAGATGCGTACGCCACCCGACAGCGTAACGGTGGACATCATGCAAGCCCTGGGCGCCGAAGCACAGCAGATCAAGTTTTCCGAGTTGTATGTAGCCCTCCAGCAAGGCGTGGTCGATGGGCAGGAAAACCCCTTGACCAACATCGCCTCGGCAAAGCTCAACGAAGTGCAAAAGTACATCTCGTTGACTGGCCACAAATCCGAGATGACACCTTTTGTGATGAGCAAGCGCACCTGGGACCGCCTGTCTGACGCAGACCGCAAGGCCGTGCAGGAAGCCGCCAACGAAGCCACTGCCTTGCAACGCAAATTGTCCAAGGAAAGTGACGACTCGCTGGTGAGCGAACTCAAGGGCAAGGGCGTGCAGGTGGATGTGGTGAACAAGGCCGCATTCCAGCAAGCGACCGCATCTGTGGTTGCCAAATGGGAAGCCAGCCCGATCGGCCCGTTTGTGAAAAAAGTCGTAGCCGCTTCGCGCGCGCAATAAGCGGTTCAAACCGTATCCGGCTCTGACCCGCGCGGGTCGGAGCCATTTTGGAGACAACCATGTCCAACGCAAAAACCGGGCTCCTGGAGCAGGTGGTGTGTGCCATTTGCAAGTTCATTCTGTGGGTAACCACCAGCGTGATTTTTTTCATATTAATCACCAATACGGTGTTGCGTTACAGCCGGGGCAGCAGCTTGCAATGGGCCAATGAGTTGCCTGAATTGATGTTCCCCTGGCTGGTCATGTCGGGCATTGTTTTGGCCAGCGTGCACGGCAGCCACATTGCCACCAACTTCATTATGGACGCTGCCAAACCCAAAGTGCGTCGCATCATTGGCATCGCAGTCTGGCTGGTGGTGGCGGGCATGTATGCAACCTTGTCGTGGGCTACTTTTGGCATGCTGGAAATTGTGGCGGACGAGCGTACGCCTATTTTGCAAGTACCCGGCTCGGTGACTTACATCTGCAT
>CANFIH010000308.1 GCA_947446855.1 Burkholderiales bacterium | reverse complement strand
TTCTTCTGGCTGCACACCCTGCTGTGGTTCTTCCGCGAGTACAAGGAACGCAAGCTGCGCATGAGCCAGCCGCATATCCAGGTGGAGCGCCTGGCTGCCAATCTGGCAGGCAAGCATATCCAGCGCTTCAGCCCGATCTGGCGCCTGGCCCACATCACCTTTGCCCTGAGCCTGATGATCCTCACGCTGACCGGCATGCCGCTGTTCTACCCCAGCGCACCCTGGGCCTCCCATCTGATGAGCGCACTGGGTGGCCCGCACATTGCCGGTGCCATCCACCGTGTCAATGCCGTGGTGTTTGCGGCGGTGTTCTTCTGGCACCTGGGCTACATCGCCTACCGCGTGGCGATCGGCTGGAAGGACTTCAAGTTCTTCGGTCCCAACTCGCTGATCCCCAACCTGAAGGATGGCATGGACATGCTGGGCATGTTCAAGTGGTTCTTCGGCAAGGGCCCGCGTCCTCAGTTCGAGCGCTGGACCTATTGGGAGAAGTTTGACTACTGGGCTCCGTTCTGGGGTGTCACCATCATCGGTGTCAGCGGTCTGGTGATGTGGCT
Source organism: Burkholderiales bacterium (assembly GCA_947446855.1). GTDB lineage: Bacteria > Pseudomonadota > Gammaproteobacteria > Burkholderiales > Burkholderiaceae_C > Allorhodoferax. The sequence continues at coordinate 2,887 of CANFIH010000308.1, read as the reverse complement.
GCCCAATGTCTTCGGCGCCTTCCTGCCGGGCTGGGTGTTCAACGTGGCAGCCATCTTCCACGGCGAAGAAGCCTTCCTGGCGGTCGTGTTCCTGTTCACGGTGCACTTCTTCAACAACCACTTCCGTCCGGACAAGTTCCCGCTGGAAGTGGTGATGTTCACCGGCACCTTCTCGGTGGAAGAGTTCAAGCACGAGCATCCGCTGGAATACCAGCGCCTGGTCGACAGCGGCGAACTGCAGGGCCGCCTGGTGGATGCACCGTCACCGGCCAAGATGAAGGCGGCCAGAGTCCTGGGCTTTACGCTCATCACCTTTGGTCTGACCCTGCTCACTTTGGTAGGAATCGGGTTCTTCACGAGCTTGTGAGAACATCAGAGCATTCTGATTTCTTTCAACATCACTTTGGCCGGGGGTATTGCCTGCCCCCGGCCCCCCATTAAGGTCTGCGTGTGAGTCCAACCCCGTCCGTTGTCGTTCCTTCTGAAGCCCCAAGCGGCGCCCTGCGCTCGGTCGCACCGGTCACCATCCCGCACTATCTGGAGAGCACCTACTGGTGGGCCTATCTGCACCCCCGCGCGGTGCACATCTTCGAGCGCCAGTGGCTGGTGAACCTGATTCTGTGGGGCAACTTTGCCCGCCTGCGCAACGCCGCACTGGCCGAGATGGGTGAGGTCATCAACGGCCGGGTGCTGCAGGTGGCCTGCGTGTATGGCGATTTCACCGAAAACCTGGTGCGCCGCCTGGGCCCCCAGGGCAGCATTGACGTGATCGATGTGGCGCCGATCCAGATCAACAACCTGCATGCCAAGCTACAACAGGCAGGCGCAGACCATACCCGCGTGAATGCCCTGCTGCAGGACTCTTCCGATCTGCACTTTGCCGACGGCAGCCATGACGACGTGGTGGTGTTCTTCCTGCTGCATGAAATGCCCACCGACGTGCGCCGCAAAACCGTGGCCGAGGCCCTGCGCGTCACCAAACCGGGTGGCAAGCTGATTTTTGTGGACTACCACAAGCCCCGCGCCTGGAGCCCGTTCCGCTACCTGATGGTGCCGGTGCTGACCACGCTGGAGCCCTTTGCCATGGACGTGTGGAACCACGAGATTTCCAGCTGGCTGCCCGAAGGCGCGCCCGTTGCCAAACTGGAAAAGAAGACCTACTTTGGCGGGCTGTACCAGAAGGTGGTGATGACCAAGAAGGTGTAGGCCTTCAAGGACAACAAAAAAAAGGGCGCTTCATGCGCCCTTTTTTGTTGCGCGTTCTGCAATGGAACTACATGTTGCGGCGGTACTGCCCACCCACCTCAAACAGCGCATTGGTGATCTGCCCGAGTGAGCAAACGCGCACCGCGTCCATCAGCACCTCGAACACGTTCTGGTTCTCGATGACCGCCTTTTGCAAGGTCTTGAGCATGGCCGGCGCCTTGTCCGCGTTGCGGGCATGGAAGTCTTCCAGGCGCTTGAGCTGGCTTTGCTTTTCCTCGTCGGTGGAGCGGGCCAGTTCCAGCTTGTCCTGCACCTGGTCGCCATGCGGATTGCGGAAGGTGTTGACGCCGATGATGGGCAGCTCGCCGGTGTGCTTGAGCATCTCATAGGTCATGCTCTCGTCCTGGATCTTGCCGCGCTGGTAGCCGGTCTCCATCGCACCCAGCACGCCACCGCGCTCGGCAATCGCTTCAAACTCTTTGAGCACCGCTTCTTCCACCAACTCGGTCAGCTCTTCGATGATGAAGGCGCCCTGCCCCGGGTTCTCGTTCTTGGCCAGGCCCCATTCGCGGTTGATGATGAGCTGGATCGCCATCGCGCGGCGCACGCTGTCTTCGGTCGGCGTGGTGATGGCCTCATCAAACGCATTGGTGTGCAGGCTGTTGCAGTTGTCGTAGATCGCAATCAGCGCCTGCAGCGTGGTGCGGATGTCGTTGAACTGGATTTCCTGCGCGTGCAGGCTGCGTCCTGATGTCTGTATGTGGTATTTCAACTTCTGGCTGCGCTCGTTGGCGCCATAGCGCTCCTTCATGGCCACGGCCCAGATGCGACGCGCCACGCGGCCCATCACGGTGTATTCCGGGTCCATGCCGTTGCTGAAGAAGAAGCTCAGGTTGGGCGCAAAGTCATCAATGTGCATGCCGCGCGCCAGATAGGCTTCGACAAAGGTGAATCCGTTGGAGAGCGTGAAGGCCAGCTGGCTGATCGGGTTGGCACCGGCCTCGGCAATGTGGTAACCGCTGATGGACACGCTGTAGAAATTGCGCACATCGTGGTGCACAAAATATTGGGCAATGTCGCCCATCACCTTGAGCGAAAACTCGGTGGAGAAGATGCAGGTGTTCTGGCCCTGGTCTTCCTTCAGAATGTCGGCCTGCACCGTACCGCGCACATTGGCCAGCACCCATTCCTTGATTTTTTCGATTTCGGTGTCGGTGGGTTCGCGGCCGTTGTCGGTTTGGAACTTTTCGATGTTCTGGTCGATGGCCGCGTTCATGAACATGGCCAGGATGCTGGGCGCTGGACCGTTGATGGTCATGCTGACCGAGGTGGCCGGGTTGCACAGGTCGAAGCCGCCGTACAAGACCTTGAGGTCATCGATGGTGGCAATGCTCACACCGCTGTTGCCCACCTTGCCGTAGATGTCGGGGCGGCGGTCCGGGTCGTGGCCGTACAGCGTGACCGAGTCAAAAGCCGTGGACAGGCGCTTGGCCGCCATACCAGAGCTGAGCAGCTTGAAGCGCTTGTTGGTGCGGAAGGCATCGCCCTCGCCGGCGAACATGCGGGTGGGGTCCTCGCCCTCGCGCTTGAAGGCAAAGGTGCCGGCGGTGTAGGGGTAGCTGCCGGGCACGTTGTCCAGCATCAGCCACTTCAGGATTTCGCCATGGTCTTCATATTGCGG
>CANFIH010000307.1 GCA_947446855.1 Burkholderiales bacterium | reverse complement strand
CCGTTCCATTTCATCGAGCAGGATTTGTTTGCGCGTTCGCCGCGTATTCAGATCAAGGCCAAGGTCGGTTTGCTTCATGTCGTCATCGATCGCAATTTGCGTGCCTCAGTCACGTGATTGGCTGAATAGTTTTGAACACAATCCCTAAGTAATCGTCAATAGTTTTAAGCCTCGGTGGTCAATTTTTGACGCAGGGTGGAGTATCGATAGCCTAGTTTTGCCAAACTTGACTTAGTACGAAGTTTTAATTTGAATAAAAAGGACCTCGGAAAATGAAGTTGATCGGGATCAGATTTTGGCGAGGGAAAATGTTCAAAAGGTTGCAACAACTGCTGGTGATCGGCGCAGCTGTCGCAGCGATTGGTGGTTGTGGCCCGGGCCTCGACTCCCTGGGCATCTACAAGCTTGGTGGAACGATCTCTGGGCTGACGGGAACGGTGACATTGCAGAACAATGGCGGCGATGATTTGACGCTCAACGCCGACGGCAGCTTCACTTTTGGAAAGACCGTTGCCAAAGGCGCTTCCTATGAGGTGACCGTTCGCTCTCAGTCAGCCGGCCAGAATTGTTCAGTGAGCAGTGGCACCGGCACCGCCACCGCCAATGTCAGTTCGGTCTCGGTTCTGTGCGTCGTCTCTTCCACTAAGCAAGTTGGCGCGCAAGGTGCAAGTACACGCGCCGTTTCGGTCACCACAGATGCCATCGGTAATTTTTATGTGGTGGGTGATACCTCTGGAGTGCTTGATACCACCCTTTCAAAAGCAATAGGCAATACTGATTTTTTCGTCACCAAATACAACAGCAGTGGGGTCAAGCAATTCACTAAGCAAGTCGGTGTGGCGGGTGCAGATACCAGTGGACTTTCGGTTGCCACCTACCAAACCCTATCTTTTTATGTGGTGGGTACCACCTCTGGTTTGTTAGATCCCGACTTGTCAGCGGCGATGGGATTGTCGGACTGCTTCATCACAAAATATAGCGGTGACGGCACTCTGATTTACACCAAGCAACTAGGAGCGACAGATGCGAAGACCACTGGCCATGCTGTTGCCACGGGCAGTAGTGACAATGTTTACGTCGTAGGTGAGACGACTGGTGGGCTGAACAACGACATGCAGAGGGGCAACACGGACTCTTTCGTAGCCATATTTGACAGCACCGGCACTTTGAAATCCACCACGCAGCTGGGTTCCTTGGGGACCGACACTTTTGGCCGAGCGGTTGCGACCGATATCAGCGGCAATGTGTATGTCGTTGGGGATACGGGCGGCACTCTTTCGAGTGGTACTGCTGGCGTGTCAGACGCCTTTCTCGCCAAGTACAGAACCAGCAGCAACGGCAGTTTGTCCTTGGAATTCATTAAGCAACTGGGTGCGACGGGGGCATATACCTATGGCCGCTCTGTCAAAATCGATTCCAGTGGCAATGTTTACGTAGTCGGTGAAACTTCCGGCACCCTGCCACTTGCCAACGCGCGCACCGGTGCAACGGACTTTTTCGTTGTCAAGTACGACAGCGCCGGAACCCAGTTGTTTATCAAGCAATTGGGGGGGCTGCCAGGGACAAATACTGTGGCTCGTTCGGTTGTTGCCGATAGCAACGGTAATGTTTTTGTTGCTGGTGAGACGACGGGCGTGCTGGAAGGTAACACGGCCATGGGAGCGACGGATTTCTTTGTCACCAAGTACGACAGCAACCTGGTGAAGCGCACAACCCGGCAATTGGGAGTGGCAGGTGCATATACCTATGGTCAGTCAGTCGCCTCAAATGCGTCGGGTGGCGTTTATGTGGTGGGCTATACAACGGGGGGGCTGGATGGCAACGTATTAACGGGCATCACGGACTTCTTTGTCACCAAGTACAACAGTGCCCTCGATAAGCAGCTTTTCCAATAGATACATTGGCAGCACCAAGTTGGTCGCATTCAACACACGCATCATTCGAGCGCTAGACCGAAACCTTGCTTTCTAAATGGTTACCGATCTATTGCGGATGCCCTAGGGCCTACTTTATCAACCCTGAGTATCGGACTACCCCAAAGTAGACCGTCGAATGTGACTGTCAAAGGCCCGGCAACTGCTCGTACCAAAGCCCCGCTGCACAACACAGCGGGGCGCCAATTCAAAAACGCGTTATTCGAACTAGAACTCGCCGCGATCCATGTGCCCTTCACGCGGCGCACCGGCATCAAACAGTTGGTTGCGCAGGGTCACCGTGGCACCGATGCTCAACACACCATTGCTCCAGGTTCCCAATGCCACCACTTGATCGCCCGTCGCAATCGTGTTGAAGCCGCTGCCGTTGTGGCCGTGCACGGTCACCGCTGCAGGAGCCACTTCGATGGCGATGCCATGCACGGACAGCGTGCTCGGCGTGGTGGCTACCGTGCTGTTGACTACCGGCGGAGTGGCATCCACCAATCCGGCGACGCCTGCTACGTTGGATGCCGGCACGATGGCCAGGGAGTTGGCTATCAGGTTGCCGGTGGAATCGGTCTCGGTTTTGGCAATCACGTGGCTGGACGCACTGGCTGCCATGTAGGTGGCGAAGGTCGTGATGTTGAACGGGTTGCCGGCCGGGTCCCTATGGTCCCAACCGCGCACTGACATATCGATCAGACGCGTCTTTTCGTTCACCGTCACGGTTTGGCCCAACACCGACAGCGTGAAGGTATTGGCCGCACTTCCCGCCGTGATGGCGGTTGCATCGCCTTCAAGACCGACTTTGACGCTGGACGCGGCATGCAGCACGACCACGCTCGTGGCGGAAACGGTGACCGTCTGCCCTGTGCCAGAAACCGTGCCCAGTACCCGCACCACATCGCCCACCGCCGGTAGCGCGGTAGTCAGTGTCGAGGTGTCCACGGTCACACCGCGAACCACAAAGCTGGAAGTGCCGGTGCTGGAGACCACACCTTCCACCTCCACCGCAGAGCCTGCGGTGTCCACAGAAATTTTGCTTGCCAGGCGTGCAAAGCCTGCAACAAAGGTGGTGGCTGGCAGGGGCGGAGCCACTGCCGCGCCTGCCGCAACCACTTGACCGGTGCTAAAGGCAGACGCGCAAGGCGTGGTGGTTCCGGAAACCCGGCAAGTGGCGCTCGACAGGTCCACCGTCAGACCGCCAATGGTGACGGAACTGGCACCCACGGCCGTGACCGCACCTTCGGCTTTGAAGTGCACGCCGGTGGTGGCGGTCGGTACATCGGCCACAGAAACCAGCGTGGCCACAATGTTGGTCGCGCCAGCGTTATACAAATAACCGTGAACCGCAACATAGCTTCCCGGCGCGGTGGGGCCCGTGGTTGCACTCAGACCGGCTGGTGTGGTGACGGCCGTGCAGGGGGAAGTCGTGGCCGAAACGCAGGCGCGGTGGTCACTGAAATTGGTGGACGAGGTGAGTTGCACCGTTTGGCCCATGACCTGCAACGTGCCCGCTGTGGTGTCAACGGCATCAACAT
>CANFIH010000306.1 GCA_947446855.1 Burkholderiales bacterium | reverse complement strand
CTTGACCTCGGCGATCTCGCGTAAATTTATTTCCAGGTCGCGGTCGGTAATCAGCTCGATGTTGTTAAAGCCGAGCAAGCGGCGGTCGTTGCTTAGCAGCGCGCCATAGCGCGGGCCGTTGACGTTGACCACCGGCGGCCCGGCCTCTCCCAATGTCTTCCAGACCACGCCGCCCCAGCCGGCTTCAAAGGCGCGGTTGACGTTGTAGGCCTTGTCGGTGGGCGGCGCCGAGGCCAGCCAGAAGGGGTTGGGGCTGGTGATGCCAGCGAAGGTGGTTTGCAGATTGGCCATGGTGTGAATTCCGAAGGGTTTGCGTTGAAGGCGGTGCCGGCTTAAACGGCGGCGCTAAGTTGCGCGTGGATGGCCTTGGCCGACCGCTTGCCGTGCTCCACGGCCTCCACCGTCAGGTCCAGCCCGCCTGCACGGCAGTCGCCTCCGGCCCAGACACCGTCGATGTTCGTCTTGCCATCCACATCGGTGGCAATGCGGCCATCCTGCAGCGTGAAGCCGGCCTGCGCCAGCAGCGGATTGCCCAGCGTTTGGCCAATCGCCTTGAGTACCACATCGGCCTCCCAGGTGATCTCGCGGCCCGTAGGCGTGAGCTTGCCGCTCACCAGGCTTTGCTCGGCAAAGCCCACCGCGCTGGCGTGGCCCTCCACGCCGATGATCTCCACGGGGCTGAGCCATTGGTGCAGCACCACGCCATTGGTCTGCGCCCATTCCTGCTCGGCTTTGGAGGCCGACATCTGCTCCGGCCCGCGCCGGTACACCATGTGCACCACCTTGGCACCGAGCAGCTTGCTTTGCACGGCAGCGTCCACGGCGGTCATGCCGCCGCCGATGACGATCACGCGCCGGCCCACCGGCAGGGTGGACAGGTCCTCGCTCTGGCGCAAGGCGGAGATAAAGTCCACCGCGTCCTGCACGCCCTTCAAGTTCTCACCGGGCACGCCCAACGCAGCCGTGCTCGACAGGCCCATGCCCAGAAACACCGCGTCGTATTCACTGCGCAAGGCCTCCAGTTGCGCCGTGCTTTCCAGCCTCCAGCCATTGCGGATCTCGATCCCGCCAATGCCCAGCAGCCACTGCACTTCAGCCTGGGCAAACTGGCCCGGCGTCTTGTAGCTGGCCAAGCCGTATTCATTCAGGCCACCGGCCTTGGGACGCGCATCCAGCACCACCACGCTGTGGCCCAGGCGCGCCAGGGTGTGGGCGCAGCTCAGGCCCGCCGGGCCGGCACCGACCACGGCAATCTTCTTGCCGGTGGGCGCGGCGCGGGTAAAGATTTGCGGCTGCTTGTCTTCCAGCAACGCGTCCACGGCAAAGCGCTGCAGGCGGCCGATGGCCACCGGCCGGTCCTCCTGCGTGTTGCGCACGCAGACGGCCTCGCACAGGTTCTCGGTCGGGCAGACCCGCGCGCACATGCCGCCCAGGGCGTTGCTATCCAGAATGGTGCGCGCCGCACCACGCAGGTTCCCGTCGCCGATGCGCTTGATAAACGAGGGCACGTCGATGCTGGTCGGGCAGGCGGTGGCGCAGGGTGCATCAAAGCAATACAAACAGCGCTCGGCCTCCAGCAGCGCCTGCGAATGCGTGAAGCGCGGCGTGGCGTCGGCAAAGCGCTTGGCGTATTCCTCGGGGGGCAGGCGACCGGCCTGGATGTCGGGCACATGGGTGGCAGTGGTTGAAGTGGTCACGCGGACGGCTCCCAAAAAGGCGGTGGCAACAGGTATTTGCTAAAAACTGACCGTTTGGTCAAGTAATTGAGAGGAATACTAGCAATGGCCGTGCCACTTCGTCACTAGGGGTTTGCCCGTGTGGGGCGGGTTCCTGTCCTTGCCCACTCTCAAGCGACAGCAAAAACCACTCTGCAATGCATGGGCCGAACGCGCCCTTCGCCTTGCCGGACTACGGTTGGCTCTTGCGTTCACGCCTGACAGGGATCCGCAACAAGGGACGCCCGGCTTTCCCGCCCTGCTTTCCTTTATTGAGCCGCCGCTTGCACCAGCCATTGCACAAACTGCTCCAGCGCTCCAGAAGCCGCTGCCTGCGGCCGCACCAGGTAATAGCCGCGCTGGCTGGCCAGCGCCAGCGGGTGCGCGATCACCAACTCGCCACGGGCCAGCTCCGGCTCAATCAGCAGGCGTGGCACCAGCGCCAGGCCCAGGCCTTGGGCCGCTGCGGCCACCGTCATGGAAAACTGTTCATAACGGGGTCCGGCCAGCGCACGCGGCGCCTCCACTTGCGCCAGGCTGAACCACTGACTCCAGGCCTCGGGGCGGGTGCTTTGCTGCAACAAGGGCATGCCGGCCAGCGTCTCGGCCTTGAGACTTTTGCGTTTGCCCAGCAGGCGCGGGTGGCACACCACCACCACTTCTTCCTCCAGCAGGTGCAGGCTTTGCGTGCCGGCCCAGCGCTGCAACTGCTCGGGCGTGCCGGCGTAAATGGCGGCGTCCAGCGCGGTGTCGGCAAACAGAAACGGCCTTGTGCGGGTGTCGATGTGCACGGTAATCCCCGGGTGCGCTTTGGCAAAGTCGCCCAGGCGCGGGATCAGCCACTGGGCGGCAAAGGTGGGCACGCTGGCCAGGTGCACATCGCCACCGGGGACGGATGCGCCCATGATGTCCAGCGTGTCCTGCTCCATGGCACCCAGGCGCTGCGCCACGCGGGCCGCATAGTCGGCGCCCACGGCGGTGAGCTCCATGCCGTGGCGCGTGCGTTTGAAGAGCGCCGTGCCGAGGTATTCCTCCAGCGCAAGAATCTGGCGCGACACCGCGCTTTGCGTCAGCGACAGTTCCACCGCCGCACGCGTCAGGCTGCGGTGGCGGGCGGCGGCGTCAAAGCACAGCAGCGTATGGGAGGATGGGATCTTGCGGCGCATGGGTTGCTACGGGTAAGGGTTTGAAGCCGGGGTATCTTGCAGGCTGCTTTGTACACCGGATTGGCTCCAGGTATGTGCTGCCCGCATACCTGGATGCAAAAGCATTGATTGCCCGTGACCGCCCACGGCCCTACCATTGCGGCGTTCAAGCCCCGAGTGGCTTGCCTGCATTACCTCAATCGAAAGACCCCCAATGGCCCACGCAAGCTTCAACTGGCAAGACCCCTTTCTGCTCGACGCCCAACTCAGCGACGAGGAACGCATGGTGCGCGATGCCGCCGCTGCCTACTGCCAGGACAAGCTGTTGCCCCGCGTAACCCAGGCTTTTCGCGATGGCACCACCGACGTGGCGATCTTTCGCGAGATGGGCGAACTCGGCCTGCTCGGCCCCACCATCCCCGAGCAATACGGCGGCCCAGCCCTGAACTACGTGGCCTATGGCCTGATCGCCCGCGAGGTGGAGCGTGTGGACAGCGGCTACCGCAGCATGATGAGTGTGCAGAGCTCGTTGGTGATGGTGCCGATTTTTGAATTCGGCACCGAGGCGCAACGCCAGAAATACCTGCCCAAGCTGGCCACCGGCGAATTCAT
>CANFIH010000305.1 GCA_947446855.1 Burkholderiales bacterium | reverse complement strand
TGCCGGTTGCATTCGGCACCTCCCACTCGCCACGGTGGCTGAATGCGGAGTCAGAAGCACCACCAAGCTTGAGTGTTTGTACCCAGTGTGGCTGTCCCTTGTTGTCGATCTGGCGCACACGCAAGGCCACTGCCATGCGCTTCAAAGCGTGCTGACAAGGCAACTCGCGCGCGCGCGAGTTGCCTTGTCAGCAGATCCGGGTCTTGCAGGGGGAGGGCTAACTTGAGTTCCAGTTCCATGACTGAGGTTTTCCGAGTCGGTTGGTAGCGTTGCGCCACCCAAGTCCGGATGGCAATGCGCCGAGTTTGTGCTGTTTATGCAGACACTACTCTTCTTTTATGACATTTTCTGTGTCAGACCGAACGAAACACATGGCTAAAACTGCGGCTGACTTCCAGCACTTCGCTGTGCTGTCTGAGGCTGACGCGCTGGCGTCCGGCGTCATCGCGCTGCACGGCGGCCACGGCAGCCACATTGACCACGGTGGAACGGTGGATCTGCCAGAACTGCTGCGGGTCGAGTTGCGTAATCAGTTCGCGAATGGGGGTGCGGATGAATGCTTCCTGCGTCGCCGTTTGTACCCGCGTGTATTTTTCGTCGGATATAAAAAACAGCACATCCTGCACGTTGATCAGCTTGGTGCTGGTGCCAACTCCGCATTGCAACCAGCGTAGCCATGACGGATTGTTGCCGTTTAGTTTGGCCTGCAATTGCGACAGGGTTTGCAGCAAGGCATCCTGATGGTCGTCCGGCTGGGTTTGCTGCAGGCGCCCAAGCAAGCGACTGACGGTCACCTTCAGACGCTCTGTTTCCACGGGTTTGAGCAGGTAATCAACGGCACCTTGTTCAAAGGCGGTGACGGCATATTCGTCGTACGCCGTCACAAAAACAATTTCACCCTGCCAGCCAGGCAGGTTGACAATTTGGCACGCCGCTTCGATGCCCGTGAGCCCTGGCATGCGGATGTCCAGAAAAACCACATCGGGCTTGAGTTCTTGTGTCAAGCGCACGGCCTCCAGTCCGTCGCGGGCGGTAGCGCAGACCTGTGCATCAGGCCAGCAGGCAGCCAGTCGCGACTCCAATTGCTCACGCAGCAGGCGCTCGTCGTCCGCAATCAGTACGCGTATGACCGGCTTGTTAGGGTTTGTCATGGGTAGCGCCGCTTTCGGCCTGGTAAGGTATTTCCAACTGCACCACGGTGCCGGATGGGTTGCCCGCACGCAGGCTCAGCTTGCCGCGCCCCGGGTAAAGCATGGCCAGACGCTCGCGGATATTGTCCAGACCCAATCCGGTACCTTGCGTGCTCGGGGCGTAAACATTGCCCGTCTGCAAGCCAATACCCGTGTCGGCCACTTCCACCAGCAAGTTGCCATTCACCACCTGTGCCGAGACGGTAATCTGGCCGCCTTCCGTCTTGGGCTCGATGCCGTGCTTGATGGCGTTTTCCACCAAAGACTGCAGCACCATGGGCGGAAACACGGTCGATGCCAATCCCTGCGGGACCTCGATGCGATAAGTCAGGCGATCTTCAATACGCAGCTTCAGGAGTTCAAGGTAGGGCTTGATCAGGTTGAGTTCGCGTCCCAGCGTGGACGACTCCTGGCGCATTTGTGGCAACGCCGCACGCAAATAGGAAATCAGGACCTTTTGCATCTCCGAGGCGCGTTGCGGATTGGTTTCGATCAAATAGTCCACTGCCGCCAGGGTGTTGAACAGGAAATGGGGCTCCACTTGCGCTTGCAACAATTTGAGTCGCGCCTGAATCAACTGGCGTTGAACGGCTTCGCGCTCGGCGGAGTCGGTGGCCTGCTGGATCCGTGCGTCCGACTCTGCCGTCTTGCGCATGATGATCTTGGCTGCAGCCAGGTAGGCAAAAAAGGCAATCAGCAGGGCTGACAGAATGTCCTTGATCCAGCCCCCAAAGGTGTACTGCGTTTCGATTGCCGGGTCTTCGTCGGCGCTGTCTGTTGGGTCCGTGTCCTCGGTGGCGGAGCGCGGAATTTCGATCTTGATCGCTGATTCGGGAGCCGATGCATCTTTGTGAGAAGGCTCAGCGGCAGAAGCGGCTGATGCGGCTGATGCGGCTGAAGCGGGTAATGCAGGCGCGCAACCGGACTCACTGACTTCCACTACGAGCTTGTCATTGATGACGATGCGTTTGGACTGACAAGGCTTTGCCGCTGTATCCCCGCCCGTTTTGGGCGCATCTTTAGCAGCGGGGCCGGGGATTGAATGGGCCTTGACCGCTTTGTGTGCAATTGCATGGGTGTGGTGTGCGAGTTGCAGGCTCTCGGCGATCCAGTTGCCTGCAATCAGCGCAATCAACGCCAGCATCGTCATGCGCCACCAGGTCAGGCCGGCAGCCCAGGAGCTCAAGGTGGCGTTGATCTTCTTGAGCCAGGCCAGCCGGTTGTTTGAATCGTCCATGGGCATGATGTTAGAACGATTTGGAGGTGCCTGCAGCAGCCAGCTGGGGCGACGTCAGAGCCGAGCGCTTGGCCACGACGGTGACCGAAGGCAACTGCACTTGACTCACCGACTGAGCAGGTTGGCGGCTCAGCGAGGCGTCCAGCGCAAATACCAGCAGAACGTTCACGGACACGCTCACGGCGACGGCGGCGAGTTGCAAAGAGGTTTGGAAAGAGGTTTTCATGGTGGGCTTCTGTTGAGTGGAAGTAAACAATGGAGCGAACGATAAAGAGGAGCCGGATGCACTGCACCCGGAATGCGACGAACTGCAGTTTTGTGCGATGAACTGCAGATTTGGGCGCCGAAATCCGGAAATGGATTTGCGCTGGTTGGAGGCCGACAGGCGTTTTTTAGCGTTCATTGCGTTTCATCTCCATGCGTTGGCGACCCGCCCGCCCTCTGGCCTTCCACTGGGAAAGTTGTTGCTGACGCTCCAGTGCACTCAGAGTGTCACGACGGCTCTCGCGCAGCATCTTGTGGTAGTTTTTCAGGCGATCCGGGTTGACCTGCGCGCGAACGGCGCAGCCGGGTTCGTCCTGGTGGCTACAGTTTCGAAAACGGCAGGACAACGCCAGGGTGCTGACATCATCAAACAAGGCGCTCAGAGTTCTGGCATCCACATCCGGCCGCAAGGTCCGCACACCGGGCGTGTCTATGACGCAGGCGCCAGAGGGCAGCAGGTGCAAGCTGCGTGCAGTGGTCGTGTGCTTGCCGCGACTGTCATGCTCGCGCACCGCCCCTGTATCCTGGATGGCACTGCCCATTAGGCTGTTGGTCAGCGTGCTCTTGCCAGCGCCGGACGAGCCGAGCAGCACCAGGGTGTGGCCCAGCGTCAAATAAGGACTCAAGGCCTTGGTGGCTTCGATGCTGCGGGCGTCTATCGCCAGCACATCGACCTGGCTTCCGACCCGCTGGCGTACCTCCTGCACACGTCGCCCCACCAGATCCGGATCGGTGCTGCCAACCACATCTGCCTTTGTCAGCACCACCACCGGCAAAACGGCGCTGCTGCCCACCAAAGCCAGATAACGCT
>CANFIH010000304.1 GCA_947446855.1 Burkholderiales bacterium | reverse complement strand
GATGATTCACGCGGCCGAAGCCTTCCACCAGGCACACCACTTCATGGGCGACAGCACGCTGGGCATCCATGTGGAGGGCGCGCGCATCGACATCGGCCAAACCGTGCGCTGGAAAGACGGCATCGTCGCGCGGCTCACCGGCGGCGTCGGCGCCTTGCTGAAGAAGCATGGCGTCAAGGTCGTCAAAGGTTGGGCGACGATCGTGGACGGCAAGACCGTTGACGTGGTGCACGACGAGAACGACACCAAGCCCGTGCGCATCCAGGGTGAGCACATCGTGCTGGCCACCGGTTCGGTCGAGATGGGCTTGCCCGGCATGCCCTTTGGCGGGCGCGTCATCTCGTCCACACAAGCGTTGTCGCCCGAAAGCATCCCCAAGAAATTGGTGGTGGTGGGTGGCGGCTATATCGGGCTGGAACTGGGTCTGGTCTATCGCAAGCTGGGCAGTGACGTGACCGTGGTCGAGGCACAAGACCGCATCCTGCCGCTGTACGACGAAGAGCTGACCAAGCCGGTGGCTGCGTCCTTGCGCAAGCTGGGTGTTCAGGTGCACCTGGGCAGCAAAGTCCAAGGCCTGAACGCCACCGGTGACGCCGTGCGCATGCAGGACGCTGCGGGCCGAGAGAGCGAATTGGCCGCCGACCAGGTGCTGGTGGCAATTGGCCGGGTGCCGCACACCCACGGATGGGGGCTAGAAAAGCTGATGCTGGCGATGAACGGCCGCGCCATCAAGGTGGACGACCAATGCCGCACATCCATGCGCAACGTCTGGGCGATTGGCGATTTGACGGGTGAGCCCATGTTGGCCCACAGGGCCATGGCGCAGGGCGAGATGGTGGCCGAAATCATTTCGGGCAAACGCCGCCACTTCACCCCCGCAGCCATCGCTGCCGTCTGCTTCACCGACCCCGAGGTGGTTGTGGCCGGGCTGACACCCACGGACGCGGCCAAGGCCGGACTGGACTGCATCACGGCGCAGTTTCCGTTCGCGGCCAACGGCCGTGCTATGACGCTGGGATCGACCGACGGCTTTGTGCGCGTCGTCGCCCGGCGGGACAACCACCGCATCATCGGCTGGCAGGCGGTGGGGGCGGGCGTGTCAGAGCTGAGCGCCGCTTTCACCTATTCGCTGGAGATGGGCGCGACACTGGAAGACGTGGCCGGCACCATCCACGCCCATCCCACGTTGGGCGAGGCGGTGCAAGTGGCTGCGTTGCGGGCGCTGGGGCATGCGCTGCATATTTAGCGGGGGGGTGATTAAGGGATTTTTGGATCTACGCCATGGCTTTGGCATTGGACGTGGTGTGGTTCGCGGCCTTGTCGGTGCCTCGGTCATTGTGGCCAAGCTGAACTTGGCTATGGCTGGAAAAATTACAGTGGAATCAAGCAATCCCGTCGCTCTAAGCAACGCCGTCGTTGCTGCTTGTTGGAGTCACAGCGTCACGGGATTTATCACATCAATATCCACACTTCTGAAATTGGTAGGCAGGCCGCTTTTCAGGTCGGAGCGATCCGGGTCCGTCAAGAAGACAAACCCAAGCGTTGGATAAATGTTGGACTTGTAGAAGAAGGCATGGCACTTGCCTTTGGCGTTGTCGCAGTGGTGGTCAGGAGCGGTTTTGATTAGTACCAGACCCAAGGTATCTAGAAAATCCCTGGTGACAGGAATGCTCACGGTGTACTCATATGGCCCTTCAGAATCAATCCCGAAGTTAGTCCATGGTGCCCGCGTCGTGTCGCGTCTAAATCCATAGATGAAACCTTTAAACACTGCTGGACTGTCCCAGTCGTTCTCTGCCGGAAATCGTGTCAACGAACCCTTGTCAAAGCCCACTGAACGGATTTCCTCCGACGACAGTTTGGGTACGTAATAGTGACCCTTGCCCAACACTGGGGTTTCTTCCTCCAGCGTGCTTTGGTAGCTGAGCACACGGCAAGCTGCCGCAAGAATGCGCTGTATGAATTTCACTTCGGCCGCGGTGTAATCCACTCGTTTGGATGCCAGTTCTTCCTGTGTGGCGAATGTGAGTTGGGTCATGTCAAGCTTCCTTGTTTCAGGTTGATTTCGTGTGCAGGCAGTTAGCAACAAGATGGCGCAGTAGAGCAATGCAATAAAGAGATTCATTACCCGCCCCATTTCTCCGCTGCGGGGTCTGGTTTTCCCTGTCTTTTGTTGTGAATCCAAAAATCGATTCTCTTCGCCTCCAAAGCCGCCTCCTGATATTTACCCGACCTCTTAAATTCGTCGTACCACTTATACGGGTTCACCGCGTCGATTGACGGCGCACGCACAGTGACGTCTTTCATGGAAGCATCAGGTAAGCGCCCTCCCTCCACTGTGGGGTAGGGAAAGCTAACCGTCTGCGCTGGCATTTTCCACGGCCCAATGCCAACGGCGGGAATGTTCAGTGAACCGGAATTGCTTTTTACACGCGGCATTTCTCCGCCCGCGATGTTTGGTTGCAAGGGAAGTTGTTTTTCTGCAGAAACCGGGCCTGTGCCGTTTGGGGTGTCTACCCCTGATTCTGTCAATATCTGGCGCGCGGTCTCGGCGCAAGTGTCGTTGCTGATGCCACGGTAGAGCATCGCGCCTTCAATCACTTGCTTTCGGTAGACATCCACCGTTGCTTCAACTGAGTCCATTTGCGTGGCGCTGACAGGCACTTTGAACAATCGCGTGGGATAGTCCATGCCGTAATCGGGCGTCCCGGGGGTATTCAGAAAATCACCATGCGTGAGTGGCCCAAAACTGAAAATCCGCGTCACTTTGTTGTTGCGCACGGTGTACAGGAACGCATGGCCGGGGTCTGTGCTGAGATACGAAATCCCGTCGCGGTAGGCTGCAGGGTTGTTCACACCAAAGCCGACGACGACATAGATCTGCTGCGCGTTGACCTCGATCGGGCTTAGTACACCGTCCACTTTCGTGGTGAGATTGCCCATCGTTTTCCATGGAACTTTTTTATCGTTCATGGCTAGGACTCGATCTCAATTTCATAGCGGGCAGACTGAGTACCACCAACGACTTGGGTAAATCCGTTTTCGTCAGTTGTATCGTAAAAATATTTCCCCTGTGGCGTTTTTATTCGGTAGTTCTTGTTGGCAAGGATCTTTCCAGTGTCTTTATCCTTGATTTGAAACTTGCCGCTAAAGTCGGGCGCCATCGCGGATTCCACGTTCACCACCGCCACACTCTTAGCCCCCGGATACCCATGATCCCCCGCATGCGCCACATGCGGCCCGGTTGTCCCAGACTTAATCGCCCCCGCATTCCACACCGTATAGCTGCCCCCACCATTAATCGTCACGCTCTCCTTCGCGCTCAAAGTGATCTTATTGGCCGTCATGGTGATGTCCATCTTGGCCAGCAAGTTCACGCTGGTTTTCAGCGCCTGGATTTCAATGTTGTCTTTGGCCGATACCAGCTTGATGCCGTCCTTGTAGGCAAACATGCGCACGGCTTCTTTGGCGCTCACCAGAAAGCTCTTGGCTGTGCTGATGCTGGTGTGGCCGCCGGTGGTGATGGCGTGG
>CANFIH010000303.1 GCA_947446855.1 Burkholderiales bacterium | reverse complement strand
TCCGTCCGTGTCCCCCGCCCTGCGGGCTCCTCCTTTACCTCCCGGGAACATACCCCCCACAGCCCCCGGCAACCAGCCCTGTTGGCGCGCGGTGCATGAATGCACTGCACGCAAACGATACGACTTGATGCCGACACAAGGGCTGGCCTGCAGTGACTGAGAGCCCCGCGCGCCAACCGCTTAGGCAGACGCAGGACGGCATGGCGCTCAGCGACCGTAGGTAAAGGAGGAGCCCGCAGGGCGGGGGACACGGAGGGCGCTGAGTGCCATGGCGGCCTGCGTCCAGAAGTGTCTTCGAGACGATCGAAGTGCCACCATGGCCTATGTCCGGACGTGACTTGGCGACTGAAAGCGTACAGCGGCATCGTTACTTACGCGCAGCAGGCAGTGCAATACTGCGCCCGGCGTTGGCAGGACGTGGCAGCGTTGCGTGGGCCTGCGCCAAGGGAACGAGCAGCGCGGCAACTGCTGGTAAAAACGGCGCCGTCTTCGGGCCGGTCGCTGCATTGGACGCATCGATGTTGGCCAGCATCTGCTCATTGGTGGCGAGCAGCGTGCCCTCATCCTGCCGGTGCAGCGTGTGAAAAATATGCACACGCTTGGCATCGACTCCCAGGATCTGCGTGCGCACTTCGATCGCCACACCCTCATGCACTTCCTGAATGTAATTCAGGTGCACCTCCAGCGTGTACATGGTGTGGCCGGTGGCGGCGCGGCCGGCTGCATCCAGCCCGACTTGCGCCATCAGACCATCGGTGGCATAGCTGAACGCCACCATGTAATAGGCGTCGTTCAGGTGGCCGTTGTAGTCCACCCAGGCGCGCTCCACCACACCTTGCCACGTGGTCAACAAGTCACTCATCAAGTGAAATCCCGTGCTTGATCTTGGTGGCACGCACTGCCGCCTGCACCGCCATCAGGCAATCGTCACGGTAGCGCTCCAGCGCGGCAATGCTGTGCGTGCCCAACTGTGCTTCGCTGCCTTCGACCACCTTGTCGATCAGCGCGTCCGTCAGCTCGGGCGCCACCAGTTTGGTCCAGGGTAATTTGAGCGCCGGGCCGAACTGCGACATGAAGTGGCGCATGCCGGCATCTCCTCCCGCCAGGGTGTAAATCAAAAAGCTGCCCATGAACGACCAGCGGATGCCCGCGCCGTAGCGGATGGCATCGTCAATCTCCCCGGTGCTGGCCACACCTTCGTTCACCAGGTGCAGGGCCTCGCGCCACTGGGCCTCAAGCAGACGGTCGGCGATAAAGCCGGGCACTTCTTTGCGCACGTGCAGGGGCTTCATGCCCAGGTTTTTGTACACCGTGATAGCGGCTTCCTTGGCGTCGGCCGAGGTCTTTTCGCCACCCACCACTTCCACCAGCGGCAGCAGATACACCGGGTTGAACGGGTGGCCGACCAGGCAGCGCTCGGGGTGCAAGGCCTGGGCGTAAAACTCGCTGGGCAGCAGGCCGGAGGTGCTGGAGCCGATGATCACGTCGGGCCTGGCCGCAGCGCTGATCTGGGCGTGCAGCTTGATTTTGAGCTCCAGGGTCTCGGGCGCGCTTTCCTGGATGAAGTCGGCGTCCTTCACGCATTCCTCCACCGTGGCGACAAAGCGCAGGCGCTCGGGTGAGGCACCGGGTTTGAGGCCATTGGCCACCAGCGCCGGCCAGCATTTCGTGATGCGCGCGCGCAGGTTGGCTTCGGCGTTGGGTGCCGGGTCCCAGGCGATCACGTCCAGGCCATTGGCCAGGGCGCGGGCAATCCAGCCGCTGCCGATGACGCCGGTGCCCAGGGCGGCAAAGGTTTGGATGTCGGTCTTGAAGCTCATGTGTGTTTCCTTGTGCGTTGAAGCGATGTGGCCCAGTGGACTAGCGTGCCTTGAGGTTCATCTTGATGCGCCCCTCGGCCGGCGTCATGGGCTTGGCGCCCATGCATTCGATCAGCTGGATCACGCGCTCCACCAGGCTGCCATTGCTGGCCGGCACGCCCTTGTCCAGCCACAGGTTGTCTTCGAGGCCGACGCGCACATTGCCGCCCAGCAGCATGGCCTGCGCGGCCATGGGCATTTGCATGCGGCCAATGCCGAAGCCGGCCCAGGTGGCACCGGCGGGCAGGTTGTCGACCATGGCCTTCATGGTGGTGGTGTCGGCTGGCGCGCCCCAGGGGATGCCCAGGCACAGCTGGAACAGCGGGTCGACCAGCAGGCCTTCCTTCATCATCTGTTTGGAAAACCACAGGTGGCCGGTGTCAAAGATTTCCAGCTCGGCCTTCACACCCAGTTCGGTGATGCGCTTGGCGCCCACGCGCAGGGCGGCGGGGGTGGAGACATAAATCGTGTCGCCATCGCCGAAGTTGAGCGTGCCGCAGTCCAGCGTGCAGATGTCGGGCAGCAGCTCTTCCACATGCACCAGACGCGTCAATGGCCCCACCAGGTCGGTGCCGGGGCCGAAGTCGCAGGGGCGCTCATCGGGTCCGATCTCCAGATCGCCGCCCATGCCGGCCGTGAGGTTGACGATGACATCCACACCGGAGGACTTGATGTGCTCCATCAGCTCACGGTACAGCGCCGGGTCACGGCTGCCTTTTCCGGTCTCCGGGTCGCGCACATGGCAGTGCACCACGGTCGCACCGGCGTTGGCGGCCTGGATGGCGGCGTCGGCAATCTGGCGCGGTGTCACGGGGATGTGCGGGTTCTTGCCTACGGTGTCGCCGGCGCCTGTCACGGCACAGGTGATGATGATGTGTGGGTTCATGTCTGGTAGTCCGGTTCTTCCTGTTTCAGGATGTTTTTAAGGGCGGTGAAATGAAGCTCTGAAAAGCGCGTGGGGTAATCGTTCCACTGGCCGCAGGCAGTGGCTGCAACCGCGTCGGGGATCAGGCTGAGTTCGCGTCCGGTGCTCAGCGCGGCTACTTGCAGGGCGCAGGCCTTCTCCAGGTAATAGAGTTCGTCAAAGGCCTGGGCCACCGTGGGGCCGACCACGATGACGCCGTGGTTGCCCATGAACAGCACGCTTTTTCCCGCACCCATCAGGGCGGCCACCCGTGCGCCTTCATCGGCCTGCAGGGCCATGCCGGCGTAGTCGCGGTCGTAGGCGATGCGCTGGTGGAAGCGGCAGGCGTTCTGGTCCAGCATCAGGAATTCAAAGTCCTTCAGGCAGCACAGCACGGTGGCGGCCTGCATGTGGGTGTGCAGAATGCAGCGCGCCTGCGGCAACGCCTTGTGCAGGGCGGCGTGCAGGGTCCAGGCGGTGGGGTCGGGGGCGTTCTCGCCGGCATGTGTTGCCGGATCGTTCACATCCAGCAAGAGCAAGTCGCTGGCGCGGATGCGGGAAAAATGCGAACCCACCGGATTGAGTAAAAACTGGCTGCCCGTGTCATTGATGGCCAGGCTGAAGTGGTTGGCAATCGACTCATGCATGCCGAGCCGCGCAGCCCAGCGGAAGGCGGCGGCCAGGTCTTTGCGCGAAGTGCTGTGTGCGGTCATGGTGGACCCATCCTAGATCGGCACTGCCGCAGTGTCTCCTGCGATTACGAACCTCTGTTGACGAAAAGCGACGCAG
>CANFIH010000302.1 GCA_947446855.1 Burkholderiales bacterium | reverse complement strand
TAGGGCACAAAGAGTTCCACGTTGAAGATCACGCGCTGCGGCTGGCCTTTTTCAAAGTCATGGGCGCCGATCTGCACCGAGACTTCATGGTCGCGCAGAAAAATGCGCCGGCAATACAGGGTCAGACGGCTTAAGGGGTCCAGCGTCATGTTGAGGGCTTTCCATTGTCGGGGGCAGCGAACATCACATCGCGTGCCAAAGGGACCAAATGTTGTCCATTGTCGACACACAGGGTGACGCCGGTGATGCAGGGGTTTTCGGCCAGGAACAACACGGTCTGCGCCACGCGCTGCGGCTCGAGCGCGCGTTGCATCAGGTTGACCTTGCCCGAGCGTTCAAAATTTTCCGCGGTCTGCGGCCCGCTGATAAACATCAGGCCCGGCGCCACGCCACACACGCGCAAGGCAGGCGCCAGCGCCTGGGCCTGCAGCGCCACGCTGCGCTCCAGCGCGAGCTTGGAGACGGTGTAGCTGAAGTAATCGGGGTTGAGGTTGAAGACTTTCTGGTCCAGCAGATGGATGATGCTGCAGTCGCCCGGCGCGGCATCGGCGGGCAGGCGCTGCGCCAGCAGGGCCGACAGCGACAGGGGCGCGAGCAGATTGACCTCGAGCTGGCGGCGCACGGCGTCCATGTCCAGCGCGGCGGCGGCATCTTCTTCAAACAGCGAGGCGTTGTTGACCAGGCAGGTCAAAGGTCCGCCCTGCGCCGCGATCTGCTCCATCATGCGCAGGCGCTGCGCTTCGTGTTCCAGGTCGGCCTGTACGGTGTAGGCGGCAAAGCCGGCGTCGCGCAACTCTTGCACCAGCGCATGAGCCAGCTCGCCGGAGCGCTGGTAGTGGCACCAGACGTCCCAGCCGGCATGGGCAAATTCGCGGCACAGCAGGGCGCCCAGGCGCTGGGCGCCGCCGGTGATGAGTACGCGTTTAGTGCGCATGTCGGCCTGCGTCCAGCAGTGTCTTGGTAACCGCAGAAAAAGTTGCGAAAGCCATATCAACGCCGTCCATGGCGACGCGCAGTCGGGACAAACGGTGCAAGTGGCTCAAGCTCGGGCACCGGCGGCTGCGGCTTGTCTTTGGGCAACTCCTCGTCCACCAACAGCGTGGTGCCGTGAATGCTGGCATCGAGCAGCGCCAACAGCACGGCATCTGTCGTATCCAGATCGGTGGCCTGCAAACGGGCAGCCAGCGCAGCGCGGTGCTCTTCCAGCTTCTCGCCCATCAACAGCGGCTGGTGCTGACCCATCACCGGCGCCACGCCCACCACCCGCACCAGCGGGCTCAGGGCCAGGGCCAGCATGGAATTGGCGGCATCCAGCGCCGCCTTGGACAGCGTGTAGCTCACAAAGTCCGGCGTCTGGTTCCATAATTTTTGGTCCAGCAAGTTCACCACCACAGCGCTGGCATCCGGCTGCGCCTTGCAGCGCTCGGCCATATGGGTGTGCAGCGCCTGGCTGATCAGGATGGCCGCGCCCGCATTGCTGCGCATGTGCTTTTCCATGGCAGCAAAGCTGAAGGTGGCAGCGGTATCGTGCTCGAACGTGGAGGCGCAATTCACCACGGCATCGACCTGGCCGAAGGCCTCGATCACCGCAGGCAGCAGATTGCGCACCGCCGTCTCGTTGCCCAGATTGGCGCGAAAGGCCTGCGCGCCTGGCGTCAAACGGGAGCAGTCGGCCACGGTCTGGCGCGCCTCTTCCACCGAATCGCGGTAATGCACGGCCACGCGCCAGCCGTTCGCGGCCAGCTTGAGGGCGATGGCGCGCCCCAGGCGCTTGGCAGCACCGGTGACCAGAACGGTGGAAGGCGGGGAAGTTTGGGCTAAGGGGGCAGACATTGGGCGACAATCCAGCGCGATATGACAACAGACCCGAGTTTACCCACCCCCCCTGTCCCGGACGAAAGCACCGGCCTTTTGGCCGCCCTGCACGCGCACATCGCTGCCGCAATGCAGCAAGCCGGAGGCTGGCTGGGCTTTGACCGCTTCATGGAGCTGGCCCTGTACGCGCCGGGCCTGGGCTATTACGCCAACGGCTCCACCAAGTTCGGCACATTGCCCCAGGGCACGCGTGAGAAGGATGGCAGCGTCACAGGCGCGGGCAGCGACTTTGTCACCGCGCCGGAGATGACGCCCCTGTTCGGCTACACCCTGGCACAGCCGGTGGCGCAGGCGCTGCAGGCCACAGGCACCTGGGAGATCTGGGAATTCGGTGCCGGCACCGGCGCCCTGGCCAAGCAGTTGCTCAGCGCCCTCAAGGCCATGGGTCAGCGCGTGGACCGCTACACCATCGTGGACCTGTCCGAAAGCCTCAAAGAGCGCCAGCGCCACACCCTGCGCGAGCATCTGGATGTGCTGCACTGGGCCGATGCCCTGCCCGAAGCCATGCAGGGCGTGGTAGTCGGCAACGAGGTGCTGGATGCCATGCCAGTCAAACTGCTGGCCCGCGTCCACGGCACCTGGCTGGAACGCGGTGTGGTGCTGGAGAACGAGGCCTGGGCCTGGGCCGACCGCCCCACCGACTTGCGCCCGCCGCTGGAGATCAACGGCGCGCACGACTATCTGACAGAAGTTCACCCCCAGGCCGAGGCCTTTGTGCGCACGCTGGGCGACCGGCTGGAACGCGGCGCCCTCTTCCTGCTGGACTATGGTTTTCCGGAAGCCGAGTACTACCACGAGCAGCGCCACATGGGCACGGTGATGTGCCACCGCGCCCACCTGGCCGATGGCAACCCGCTGGAGGCCGTGGGCCTGAAAGACATTACCGCGCATGTCAACTTCACCGGCGTGGCCGTGGCCGCGCAGGACGCGGGCCTTGAGCTGCTGGGCTACACCAGCCAGGCCCACTTTCTGATGAACTGCGGCATCGTGGAGCTGATGCAAAACGCCTCCCTGCCCGAACGCGTGGCCGCGCAAAAGCTGATCCTGGAGCACGAGATGGGCGAGCTTTTCAAGGTCATCGGCCTGGTCAAGGGACCGCTGTTTGACTGCACCGGTTTTGCCCGGGGCGACCGCACGCACCGGCTGTAGTCGCTCCTGTGAACACCATGCCGCCATGGGTAACCCGCAGGTAACCAGCAGCTTCCACGGCCGGTTAGCATCACCCCATAAAAGTGAATAGAGACACGCATGAACCCAACAACCCTGGACGCATGGATCCAACTCCCCGCCGGTAGCCCGGCCCTGGCCTGTGTCGATATCGGCGGCACCAAAGTAGCCGTCAGCATGGCCGACCACCGCGGTATCAGCGGCAAGGTGTCGGAGCCCACGGCCAAGGAAGGCACAAGTGACGCACTGGCGGTGCAAATCATCCGCCTGATCGGCGAGAGCTGCCTGGCTGCAGGCATCCCCTTCTCTTGCGTCGGCGCGGTCGGGGTGTCGTCCTGCGGCCCCTTTGTTTTAAAAGATGGCCTGGTGGAACTGGCTGCCCCCAATATCTGCGGCGGCCTGGCTGGCAAAGCACGCGGCCTGCCCAATGACTGGATGAGCGCCTTGCTGGAGGCACCGCTGCGCGCCGCCTTCCCCAACGTGCGGGTGGAAAACGACGGCGTGGGCGCGCTGGAGGCCGAGCGCCGCTGGGGCGCACTGCAAGGCCTG
>CANFIH010000301.1 GCA_947446855.1 Burkholderiales bacterium | reverse complement strand
TACAGCGGCGCCAAAATCTGCACCTGTACATCAGGCCGGTCCGCAAGTTTTTCGGCCAGCGCGCAAATATAGCGCGATATACCACCGAATTGCTGGAGAGAGAATATTTGGGAGTCAAAAACAACTTTTGTCACGGCGCGCAGTCTACTCGGGTTTAAGCTCAGCCATTTGCAGTATGGCTTCGTGGTCGCGCAGGGTTTTGGAGCCGAGACGACGGCGTATCCAGCGCGCACCGATTTGTGCTGTCCAACGACCAGTGGCCCAATTCAGCAGACTCGGCTCCAACGCTTTGCGCGACAACACGTGCAAGCCGTTGGCACTGTAGAACTGCATGCCAAGGCGTTTGCCAACGGTTTGTAGTGTTTGCTTCTTAAAGAATCCAATGTGTTGAACGGTAGCGAAGGTGTAATACCACCACTCATCGGGCTTGGGAACCGCGCCTTCATACAACTCAGTCGTGAAGATCAGCGTATCCGAGCCAGCCAGCTCGAGCGTGTCGTCGATGAATTCCACCGGATCGACCAAGTGCTCCATTACTTCAATGGCGGTCACCGCATCACATGGACCCAGGCTGGTACTGTACTCAAACTGGCCGGCCAGCAAATTCTGGCAGTGTTTGTCTGACCAGTAGAAATCGAAGCCGCTGTCGCGCATCAAACGGGTCAGCATGCCATAGCCACCGGCCGCATCCAGATAGCGTCCGCGACCGTGCGACGGGGCAGCCCAATACAACGCGCCGGCAATCTTGTCAGCAATCATAGTATTTCTACCGACCAAGCCCGTGTCAGCAGCCGCAATGGCACTGGAATAGGCTTCGTCGAGCCAGTGTGGTTCTTTTGCACGCAAGAAACCACAGTTATCACACACCTCGTACTCCGCCGGATATTTGTGCAGGACG
Source organism: Burkholderiales bacterium (assembly GCA_947446855.1). Taxonomy (GTDB): domain Bacteria; phylum Pseudomonadota; class Gammaproteobacteria; order Burkholderiales; family Burkholderiaceae_C; genus Allorhodoferax. Next base: position 2,701 of record CANFIH010000301.1, on the reverse strand, counting down.
CGCGCAGTAAAACACGCACGCATGGATTTGGCACAGATGGGACATTTCATATTGCAGATATTCCGGTGAGCCTGGATCTTATTTGCGGCAAAAACACAAACCCATAAAACAGCACATGCGTAACAGCGTACACGGTGATGGTCGCCAAGGGGATGGCAATCAGGCCAATCTGGCCTACACCCAGTATCTTGAGCGGCAAAACCAAGGTACAGAAGATAGTCACGACAATAACCTGCTGCCTGACGATATGCAATCCGTTTAAAAACATACCCAAAGCAGCGCCGCAGCTGTCGAAAACCGTCCAAACGGCGACAAGACCCAGTAACAATGGGGGAACCACGATGGCATCTTGGGTCCAATAAGACAACACCCACGGGCCAATTGCGAAGAGAAGTAGGCCAGCCAAAGAGGCAACACCAACTGTGAGCAGCACACTGGCTTTGAGGGTTCGCAAAATGAAGCGCACATCACCCTTTGCATGGGCATCCACATAAGCGCCCCACAAAGGCGCGTTCATGATAGCCAAAGGCTGCGTCACGAACTGAAAGAGTCGGACCGCAACGCTGTATATGGCTACTGAAGCAGGTCCAAGCGTGCTGGAAATGATGAGTGCATCCGACCCCCACCCCACCATGGTTCCAATTTGCAGTACAAAAAACAAGCCGCCAGTCTGGAGCAGCCCGCTTGCCTCAGATTGGATAGCAAAGCGCATCCGAACAAGGGTCAGGAGCCCGCGCCTTACCAACAAAACCAGCAAGGTAAGCGACGCAGCGGTTTGGACACCCAGCGTGGCGAGCAACAACTCCTGCAGGCCCGCTTGCTCCTGAACAGCGAACCACAACGCACCAAGTGCAAGCACCGCGCCCATGGCGCTCACCAAATGAACCTCAAAGCTGCGTTGCAGACCAGCGAAAACGCTTTGGATACCCGTGGTAAATAAATTCAACCCGAACAGGATCGCAAAGATCTTGCCTGTCTGCTGAGCTTCCGAAAGGAATACAGGATCAGTCACCTTAATCAACCGACTCCACGGTAGCCAGTCGACCAAAACGTGCAGGCCCCCCGCAACCGCTAGCCCCACCAAAAACAAAAGACCAAGGCCGCCACTGATGGTTCTGCGAACAGATTGAAGGTCGGCTGCGGCAGAACGCTTCGCAACCAGATTGGTCAGTGCATTTCCCACACCCATCCCGAGAAAGGTCAGCATCCCGGAAAAACTGGCAATGGTCATCCAGATGCCAAACCGCTGGGCACCCAAATATGGTAGCGTAAAGCTGACACTGAGCACCATCACAGCAAGCGATGCTGCCTTGCTTCCGACATTGGCCAAAATGGCCCAAGCCGCCAGACGGTATCGCTCTGCCGCCCTGCCTTCTGGTGTCGCGCCATCAAAGGGTTGGAGCTTCAGATACCGAAAGACATTCATAGACCCAAAGCTCACCCACAAAAAAGTAACGGATATTGCCAAATGGCTTGGCTACTACCGCATTGTAAGGATTACCTGTGTCGCGGACGGCCCTTCAGCCCCTCAAAAATGTATCCCCCGCATCATCTGCTGCAACGCCACCGCCTCCGGCGACAGTTGCTGCTTCGCAGGCTTGTCCCCCGGCTTGGCGCCCTTGGCCGCTGACGAATCCGGGAACATGCGGAAGCTGGTGTTCATGGCGATCTGGGCAATGCGGGGCACCAGGGCGTGCAGTACCTCGCCGGCGATACCCAGCTTTGTGGCTATGCGCACCGGCTTGAAGATGCAGGCCTCGGCCACCATGTCGGCAGCCTCTTCGGGTGACAGGGTGGGCACGTTCTTGTAGATGTTGGTGGGCGCAATCATGGGGGTGCGCACCAGCGGCATGTTGATGGTGGTAAACGAGATGCCCTGGTCAGCAAACTCGCTGGAGGCGCAGCGCGTCCAGGCGTCCAGCGCGGCCTTGCTGGCCACATAGGCACTGAAGCGCGGTGCATTGGTCAGCACGCCGATGGAGCTGATGTTGACCACATGGCCCTTCTTTTTGGCAACCATGGCGGGCAGCAGGCCCATGGTGACGCGAAGACTGCCAAAGTAATTGAGCTGCATGGTGCGCTCGTAGTCGTGAAAACGGTCGTAGCTGGACTCGATGGCGCGGCGTATGGAGCGCCCGGCGTTGTTGATCAAAAAGTCCACGCCGCCGTGGTTGGCCGCCAGCAGCTGGATGAAGCGGTCGCAATCGGCCGTGTCGGCAATGTCTACCGCATAGGGCACAAAGCGGTAGCCGCGGGCCTTGGCTTCCTTGCAGGCCTCGTCCAGCTTGGCCTGGTCCCGCCCGCAGATGAGGGTGATGGCGCCGGCCTCGGCAAACTTGTGGGCCGCAGCCAGGCCAATGCCGGACGAGCCGCCAGTCACCAGCACCACTTTGCCACCCACGGTGCCGCGCAGGCTGCGGTCTATGTGCAGTGCGGGGTCCAGGTGGCGCTCCCAGTAGTCCCACAGGCGCCAGGCGTAGTCCGGAAGCTTGGGGCAGGCAATGCCGGTGCCCTTGAGTGCTGCCTCCATGTCGCGGCAATCAAAGCGCGTGGGGTAGTTCACAAAGGCCAGCATGTCCTCGGGCAGGCCCAGGTCCTTCATGACCGCATGGCGGATGCGGCGCACCGGCGCCAGCGCCATCAGAGCCTTGGTGATGCTGCGCGGAATAAAGCCCAGCAGGGCCGCGTTCACAAACACATT
>CANFIH010000300.1 GCA_947446855.1 Burkholderiales bacterium | reverse complement strand
TGTTCTCGCTCACGGCCATCGCCGGTCTGGCCGGTGCCACCATGCGCATCCCGGCTTCCTTCCTGATCCGCGTGGCCGGTGGTCGCAACACCATCTTCCTCACCACGGCCATGCTGCTGGCCCCGGCCATGGGCACCGGCATCGTGCTGCAGCATCCCGAGTGGCCGCTGTGGACCTTCCAGTTGATGGCCCTGTGGTCGGGCGTGGGCGGCGGCAACTTTGCCAGCTCCATGTCCAACATCAGCACCTTCTTTCCCAAGCGCCTGCAGGGCACGGCGCTCGGTCTGAATGCGGGACTGGGCAACTTCGGCGTCACCACCATGCAGATCGTGATCCCGCTGGTGATGACCATGAGCCTATTCGGCGGCCTGGGTGGCGAATCCACCATGCTGGTGAAGGACAGCGGCTGGATTCTGGGCAAGATCGCGGCCGGCACCCCCACCTGGATTCAGAACGCCGGCTTTGCCTGGCTGCTGTCGCTGGTGCCCCTGTCGGTGCTGTGCTTCTTCGGTATGAACAACCTGAACACGGTGACACCGGACAGTGGCGGAACCATTGCCGCGTTCATCAAGATCATCTGGCTCTACACCCTGTCCTTCGTGCCTGCCGGCCTGGGCCTGTACCTGTACCTGCCCGCACCCACGGGCCTTGGCGTCCTGAACATGTGGATTGCCATGCCTCTGATTGTGTTCAGCACGTTGATGGTGATGAAGCTGGCGGCCTTTGGTGCCATGAAGGAAAACATCGCCAAGCAGTTCGCCATCTTTGGAAACAAGCACACCTGGTCGCTCACGCTCTTGTACATCGTGACCTTCGGCTCCTTCATCGGTTTCTCGATGGCGCTGCCCCTGTCCATTACCGTGATCTTCGGCATCAGCCATGTACCGGACCCTGCCGGCATCATGCAGCACACGCTGAAGAATCCCCATGCTCCCTCGGCCCTGACCTATGCCTGGATTGGCCCGTTTGTCGGCGCCCTGGTGCGGCCCATAGGCGGCTGGATCTCCGACAAGATCGGCGGCTCCATCGTCACGCAAGCGATTTCGGCGGTGATGGTGTTGGCCTCTGTTGCCGTGGGTTATGTGATGTTGCTGGCCTATGGTTCGGCCACACCTGAGCAGTATTTCATGCCGTTTATGGCGCTGTTCATCGTGTTGTTTACGGCCAGCGGTATTGGCAACGGCTCGACCTTCCGCACGATTGGTGTGATTTTTGATCGTACGCAGGCGGGTCCTGTCTTGGGCTGGACTTCTGCCATCGCCGCCTACGGAGCGTTCATTGCGCCGGTGGTGATTGGTTCGCAGATCAAGGCTGGTACGCCGCAGATTGCGATGTACGGGTTCGCCATCTTTTATGCACTGTGTCTGGTGTTGAACTGGTGGTTTTATCTTCGCCCGACTTCGGAGTTCAAGAATCCATGAAGGCACTTTTGATGTCACGCCTATTCGGGTTTAAGTGCATGGAAGCGAAGACACGCGGGACTCAGGCCGACGTGGCACTCCGTTCCTTCCGTGTCCCCCGGCCTTCGGCCTCCTCCTTTACCTACAGGAACGGAGCGCCACGCCGTCCTGCGTCAGCGAACAGGGTTGGCACGCAGAGGGCATTCAGTCATGGGACAGCCAGCGCGGTGGACACGCAAATGTCTGAAGGCACTGGCGATCAACCGTGCAGGCAGCCGAGGGCAGTGGGGTGGATGTTTCCGGTAGGTAAAGGAGGAGCCCGCTTAAGCGGGCGGGGGACACGGACGGAAACATCTACCCCGCTGACCTCGGCCACCACACCAGCAGGCGCACAAACCTGGGCACGCAAGCAGGCCACCACAAGAGTTAACAAACAAATGTTGGCAACCAAAACGACTTTCACTTGGAGTAAAAAATGAGCCATTTTCTGGACCGCCTGAGCCACTTCTCGGCACCGAAGGAAAGCTTTTCCGACGGCCACGGCCTCACCACGGGTGAAGACCGGACCTGGGAAGACGCCTACCGCGACCGCTGGGCCCACGACAAAATCGTGCGCAGCACCCACGGCGTGAATTGCACGGGATCGTGCTCGTGGAAAATTTACGTCAAGGGCGGCATCGTCACCTGGGAAACCCAGCAGACCGACTACCCCCGTACCCGCGCGGATTTGCCCAACCACGAGCCACGCGGCTGCGCCCGCGGTGCCTCCTACAGCTGGTATTTGTACAGCGCCAACCGCGTCAAATACCCCATGATCCGCGCCCGCCTGCTCACGCAATGGCGTGCTGCGCTGGCCGTGGCCAAAGACCCGGTCAACGCCTGGACTTTGATTGTCGAAAACAACGACGCACGTTCGCAGTGGGTCAAGCAACGCGGCCTGGGCGGCTTTGTGCGCAGCAGTTGGGATGAGGTGAATCAACTCATCGCAGCCGCCAACGTCTACACCGCCAAGAAATGGGGCCCGGACCGCGTGATCGGCTTCTCGCCCATCCCCGCCATGTCCATGGTCAGCTATGCCGCCGGCAGCCGCTACCTGTCGCTGATCGGCGGCGTGTGCATGAGCTTTTACGACTGGTATTGCGACCTGCCGCCCGCCTCGCCGCAGGTCTGGGGTGAGCAGACCGACGTGCCCGAGTCGGCCGACTGGTACAACTCCACCTTCATCATCGCCTGGGGCTCCAACGTTCCCCAGACCCGTACGCCCGACGCCCACTTCTTCACCGAGGTGCGCTACAAGGGTGCCAAGACCGTGGCCATCACGCCCGACTATGCCGAGATCAGCAAGCTGGCCGATCTGTGGATGCACCCCAAGCAGGGCACCGATGCGGCCGTGGCCATGGCCATGGGCCATGTCATTCTCAAAGAGTTTTACTTTGACAAGCGCAGCGCCTACTTCGACGACTACGTGCGCCGCTTCACCGACATGCCCAACCTGGTGCAACTGGAAGAGCGCAAGCTGCCCGATGGCCGCACGGTGCTGGTGCCCGGCGCCTACCTGCGCGCCAGCGACTTCAATGGCAAGCTGGGTCAGGCCAACAACCCCGAGTGGAAAACACTGGCCATCGACGAGTCCGACAAGATCGTGGTGCCCAACGGCTCCATTGGCTTCCGCTGGGGCGCTGAAGACCGCAAGGACGTTGGCAAGTGGAACTTGGAAGACAAGGAAGCGCGCCACGATGGCGATGTCAAGCTCAAGCTTAGTTTGATGGAAGGCTCCAACGGAGGTGTGGCCGCCGACTACGAAATCGGTGAGGTCGGCTTCCCGTATTTCGGCGGCATCGACACGCCCAACTTCAGCGCCAACAAACAGGGGGCCGCCATTGACGACATCCTGGTGCGCAAGGTGCCGGTGCGTCGCATCAAGCTGGGCAAGGCCGGCGTTGAGCGTTATGCGCTGATCGCCACCGTGTTCGATTTGACCGTGGCCAACTACGGCGTGGCCCGTGGCATTGAGGGTGAAAACGCTGCACTCAACTACGACGACGACGTGCCCTACACCCCCGCCTGGCAGGAGAAGATCACGGGCGTCAAGCGCGACCAGATCATTGCCGTGGCACGCCAGTTTGCCGACAACGCCGACAAGACCCGGGGCAAATCCATGGTCATCATCGGCGCGGCCATGAACCACTGGTACCACTCCGACATGAATTACCGCGGCATCATCAACATGCTGATGATGTGCGGCTGCATCGGCAAGAGCGGCGGCGGCTGGGCCCACTATGTGG
>CANFIH010000299.1 GCA_947446855.1 Burkholderiales bacterium | reverse complement strand
GTGGCGGCCGAGATGCTGACCGGCGGCGTGGGCATCGGCTTCTGGGTCTGGGACGAGTGGAACAACCTCAACGTCAAGAACATCATCATCGCCATCTTTGTCATCGGCATCGTCGGCCTGATGCTGGAATACGCCCTGATCAAAATCGCATCCGCATTCACATTCGAAGAGGTGAAGTCATGAGCACAGAAGCACGCAACGCCAAGTTCATCGAGATCCAGGGCGTGGCCCAAACCTTCAAGACCAAGAAGGGTTCCTTCCCTGCTCTGCGCGACGTCAATCTCACGGTTGCCAAGGGCGAGTTTGTGACGCTGATCGGCCACAGCGGCTGCGGCAAGTCCACGCTCTTGAACCTGATTGCAGGCCTCACCAAGCCCACCGAAGGCCATCTGCTCTGCGCCAACCGCGAGATCGCCGGCCCCGGCCCCGAGCGCGCCGTGGTGTTCCAGAACCATTCGCTGTTGCCCTGGCTGACCTGTTTTGAAAACGTCTACCTGGGCGTGGAGCGCGTGTTTGGTGCGGCCTCCAAAAGCACCGGTGCTGCGTCGGAGAACAAGGCCCAGTTGATGGCCCGCACCGATGCGGCGCTGGCCCTGGTGGGACTCACCGCGGCCGCGCAAAAGCGCCCTGGCGAAATTTCCGGCGGCATGAAGCAGCGCGTGGGCATTGCCCGGGCCCTGGCCATGGAGCCCAAGGTCTTGCTGATGGACGAACCCTTTGGTGCGCTGGATGCACTGACCCGCGCCAAGCTGCAGGACGAGCTGCTGGAGATCGTGGCCCGCACGCAGAGCACGGTGGTGATGGTGACGCACGATGTGGATGAGGCCGTTCTCTTGTCCGACAAGATTGTGATGCTGACCAATGGACCGGCTGCGACGATTGGCGAGGTGCTTTCTGTGGATCTGCCACGGCCCCGGTCGCGCGTGGCGCTGGCGGATAGCCCGGCTTATCTGGGGTATCGCAAGGCGGTGATTGACTTTTTGTATACGCGGCAGGCGCATGTGGAAAAGGCTGCTTGATCATGCTTTCTTCTCTTGTTGTGCCATTGGCTGCGCCGGCTGTTTTTGAACACACCCCCTATCCCCCACCCCCTTTCCACCCTCGCCAGGGCGGAAAGGGGAGCCTAACAGCCACATTTGATTGCGTCGCGCCGAATGCGTTGCTTCGCTCGCAAGGTTGCCACTGCGTCTTTGCGCAACGGTTTCGCGGCTACGGTCGTAGGGCCCTCGTCGCGATTGCCTGTGCCAACGGCGGGCGCGTTGCGGCCCGCATGCGAGGCAGTGAACCTGGCGCAGCGGCCTACGCCGAGCGCAGAGACCTTGGCGCAATAGCTCGTGCCAACGGCGGGCGCGCAGCAGCCCGCTCGGTGCGTACCAACGCACGCGCATTCACTACAACCGCAGGTTCCCCAACGCCAGCGCCCACAAGCGCAACGCAGCCTCACTCTGGTAGCACCGTATTCGGCGCGCAGCCACCAAATCGGCTGTTGGCCCCCCTTTCCGCCCTGGCGAGGGTGGAAAGGGGTTGGGGGATAGGGGGTGAGTTCAAAGCGATAGAGGGTGTGTTCAAAAGCTCCGCAGGAAAAAACATAGGAGAAACAAAATGGATATGAGAACCAAGCAAAAGCAAAAACTCGTCATGGTCGGCAACGGCATGGCCGGCGTTCGCACCCTCGAAGAACTGCTGAAAATCGCGCCCGATCTCTACGACATCACCGTGTTCGGCGCCGAGCCGCACCCCAACTACAACCGCATCCTCCTGAGCCCGGTACTGGCCGGTGAGCAGACGCTCGAAGAGATCGTGCTGAATTCCTTCAGCTGGTACGAAGAAAACGGCATCACCCTGCATGCCGGCAAGACCGTGACCGAGGTGGACCGCGTCAAACGCATAGTCCGCGCCACGGCAGTCGATGGCAGCGTGATCGAAGCAGAGTACGACCGCCTGCTGATGTGCACCGGCTCCAATCCCTTCATCCTGCCCGTGCCCGGCAAGGAACTCGAAGGCGTGATCGCTTACCGCGACATTGCCGATACCAACGCCATGATCGACGCCGCCACCCGCTTCAAACATGCGGTGGTGATCGGCGGCGGCCTCCTGGGACTGGAGGCAGCCAACGGCCTGATGCTGCGCGGCATGACCGTCACCGTGGTGCATGTGATGCCCACGCTGATGGAGCGCCAGCTCGACAGCGTGGCCGGTGGGCTCTTGCGCAAATCGCTGGAAGCGCGTGGCCTGAACTTTTTGATGGGCGCGCAGACACAGGAGCTGGTCGGCAGCGAGAACGAAGGCAAGGGCGGCCGTGTCAAGTCCATCAAGTTCAAGGACGGCACGGAAGTGCCTGCGGACCTCGTCGTCATGGCCGTCGGCATCCGCCCCAACACCACGCTGGCCGCAGCCATGCGCCTGCATGTGGACAAGGGCATCGTGGTGACCGACACCATGCAGACCGTGACCGACGCGCGCATCTACAGCGTGGGCGAATGCGCCGCGCACCGCGGCATCGCCTACGGGCTGGTTGCGCCTCTGTTTGAGCAGGGCAAGGTTGCTGCGAACCATCTGGCGCAGTTCGGCATCGGCCGTTACCAGGGTTCGCTCACCTCCACCAAACTCAAAGTCACCGGCATCGATCTGTTCTCCGCCGGCAACTTCATGGGCGGCGCGGACACCGAAGAGATTGTGATGAGCGACCCCTTTGGCGGCGTCTATAAAAAGCTGGTGATCCAGGACGACAAGCTGGTCGGCGCCTGCATGTACGGCGATACGGTGGATGGCAGCTGGTACTTCAAGCTGCTGCGCGACGGCCGCAGCATTGCCGATATCCGCGACAAGCTGATGTTTGGCGAAAGCAATATCGGTGACGTCGGCCACGAGGGCCACAGCAAGGCCGCCTCCATGCCGGATGACGCCGAAGTCTGCGGCTGCAATGGCGTCAAGAAGGGCACCATCTGCAAGGCCATCAAGGAGAAGGGCCTGTTCACCATCGAGGAGGTGCGCAAGCACACCAAGGCCAGCGCGTCCTGTGGTTCCTGCACAGGCTTGGTGGAACAGATTCTGATGTTCACCGCCGGTGGCGATTACTCTGCCACGCCCAAGACCAAGGCCATGTGCGGCTGCACCGAGCATGGCCACGAAGCCGTGCGCCAGGCCATACGCACACCGCTGGCTGACGGCAGCAAGCTGCTCACCATTGCCCAGGTCTACGCCGAGCTGGGCTGGAAGACGCCCAATGGTTGCGCGTCGTGTCGCCCGGCCATCAACTACTACCTGATCAGCACTTGGCCCAAAGAGGCGGTGGACGATCCGCAAAGCCGCTTCATCAACGAACGCAGCCACGCCAACATCCAGAAGGACGGCACCTACAGCGTGATTCCGCGCATGTGGGGCGGTGAGACCACGGCCGATGAGTTGCGCCGCATTGCCGACGCGGTGGACAAGTACCAGATCCCCACCGTCAAGGTGACAGGCGGCCAGCGCATCGACCTGCTGGGCGTCAAAAAAGAAGACCTGGTCTCGGTGTGGAAAGACATCGGCATGCCCAGCGGCCACGCCTATGCCAAGGCCCTGCGCACGGTGAAGACCTGCGTGGGCAGCGAATGGTGCCGCATGGGCACGCAGGACAGCACGCAAATGGGCAAGGACCTGGAGCGCGCCATGTGGCGCATGTATGCACCGCACAAGGTCAAGTTTGCGGTCTCGGGCTGCCCGCGCAACTGCGCTGAGGCCGGCATCAAGGAC
>CANFIH010000298.1 GCA_947446855.1 Burkholderiales bacterium | reverse complement strand
GGGCTGCGCGGGTAGAAGGGAGTCGTTTCCTTCTGCGGAGTCTCTTGAACCAAGCCATACAACTCACTCGTGGATGCCTGATAAAAGCGAGTCTTCTTTTCCAGACCCAGGATGCGAATCGCCTCAAGCAAACGAAGCGTGCCCATGCCGTCCACATCGGCGGTGTACTCAGGGCTCTCGAAACTGACAGCCACATGGCTTTGCGCGCCCAGGTTGTAAACCTCGTCGGGCTGCACCTGCTGGAGGATGCGGGTGAGGTTGCTGGAGTCGCTCAGGTCGCCGTAATGCAATTTGAACTTTGGGCCACCCTCGATCTCAAAATGCGGGTCTTGGTAGATGTGATCGATGCGGTCTGTATTGAAGGAACTGGCACGGCGCTTGATACCGTGCACTTCGTAACCTTTTTCAAGGAGCAGTTCCGCAAGGTAGGAGCCGTCTTGACCGGTGATGCCGGTGATTAGTGCGACTTTGGGAAGAGTGGGACTGAGGGTGTCGTTCAACATATGAACTTGATTTTAGCTGTGCGAACATGGCTGCACGGGGGGCGAGGCGAAGGACTCGGAAGCGAATATAAAGAAAGATCAATGGGAGTATCTTAAATATTGCCCCTCTTTCTAGCTACGACTTTACCCAAAAATGCGTACGGGAACAATTAGACACACTAAACGCATCGCTAAATCATCATCACGCTCGTATGGAGCCAAAACGAGGCCCTTGAACTCTGAGGGAAAGTCCGTGGGGGGTATCGGACTCAGTCTTTAGGAATATCTGAATCTTTAAGCAATGTGCTCACAATATGTGACATACACAAGGTGTTGCGAGACATAGGGGTCGACTCAAGATAGGGTTGGCGGGACGGCTATTTCGCATTTAATGCAGCGATGAATGAATTTGCTCTACTCATCCAGTCATTTTCACTTGCCCAAGCCTTCCTCACTGCAATTCGCTCTGGCGAAGCTGCAATGTAAAGAGCACGTTGTATCTGCTTTTGAAAATACTCAGAAGTTTGGGCGAGGAATACGTCTACCTCTTGAAGCGAGGTCAATTCTGGCAGCGGCGTCGCTACAACAGGTCGTCCAGCAGCTAGATATTCATAAATCTTTACTGGATTCGTTGCCAAAGTTAAAGGCGTTATTTTGAATGGGATCAAACAAACATCAAAAGACGCAACCATTTCCGGAACAACAGAATATGGCAACTCACCCTTAAAATAAATATTAGGCTGACCCCTTGCACGCTCAATATCTGCCCCAGCGGCAGAGCCAACAAGAATGAAATCCCATTGTGGTGATGCCTGCGCCACTTCAAGCAGAAGCGACATGTCGAACCATGCCGCTATTGCCCCTACGTACCCAATGACGGGTCGAACATTATCTGTTCGTGCGGGAACCGTCGAGAATCGAATATATTCGCAACCATTTCGGATTAAGACACAGGATCGTATCTTGTTTATCTCGTCGGCCAGCGCCACTGAACTCGCGACCACTACATCGCACTTGACAATCAATTCTTTTTCCGTTTTTGACAAATTATCGGGTGTATTGTTACAGAATCCAGCATGGTGATCCATGCAGTCATAGGTAAGCCTACTCCACCTGATTTCCATAACCGTTGGAGACCAGTAAGGGTGCTGAACAACTGCAATCGGGTTCTCTACATTAAAGTTGTCGAACAGTGACTGCAGCGATTGCCGGGTTGCTGCTATCTCGGCTTCAGATGGGCTATCCAAATATAGATTGGGTAATCTCCGCGAACCTGACGCCAATTGGACGACCAATACACCCTTTACAGGCATACTTTCCACAACGTATCCAGACGAATTTCCAGCAATTAAGGGGGTTGTCGCTATGTAAAAGACACGGTAGCCTTTCTGGGAAAAGGCCGATGCCAATTGTTGGGGACGTTGATAACGAAAGCCCCAATCGATGACAGAAAATATAACAATGTCTCCACATTTGGACGGGCACTGTTCAATAGTAACTATGGTCTCTGATGCATCAGTAAGGTAAATACTTCTGTAACGTTGATAAAGCTGCTTTAAGTTTCCAGGACGCTCGATGATCACCGTCAGGATGTTCTTTACCCGTTGAAAGTTGATCAACTTCAGAGTGACCATCGGCTTTGAAAATGCGAGCCTCACGAAACTCGAAAGCATTCCCATACTTCATTTTCCAATCGAACGGGTCAAAAAGTAATCTTTCAAAACCGTGACGATTCGTTCAGCTCCTCTGCCATCCCCATACGGCGAAATACCACGTGCCATGCCCTTGTAGGCGAGATCATTATCCAGTAGCAACTGAGCCTCTTTAACGATACGCTCGTAGTTCGGCCCGACCAGCTTAACAACACCCATCTCAACCGCTTCGGGTCGTTCAGTCTCGTCCCTTAGCACGAGCACTGGCTTACCCAGCGCAGGCGCCTCCTCCTGTACGCCACCCGAATCGCTAACAATCAAATAGGCCTTTTTCATGGCCGCAATGAATGGAGCGTAATCAAGTGGTTCGCACAAAATGATGTTGCTGCATTCCCCCAACATCTCGTGGGCGACATCCTTCACATTTGGATTAGGATGCACAGGATAAAGAATTAGGATATCAGAATTACTCTCAGCCAGAGTCCTCAATGCACGGCAAATATTGCGGAATGGTTCACCAAAATTTTCACGCCTATGGGATGTAACCAGAACCAAACGTTTGGTTTCATCCAATGTTATACCAACCTCAAGTTCTTTCGATGCTGTCATAAGCAGCGCATCAATGACGGTATTGCCAGTAACATAAATGTTGGAATCACGAACACCTTCTCGCAGTAAATTCTGGCGCGAACCCTCGGTAGGAGCAAAATGCCAGCGAGCCAAACGCCCTGCGATCACCCGGTTGGCCTCTTCTGGAAATGGATTCTGAATATCCCATGTACGAAGGCCTGCCTCAACATGCCCGAAGGGAATTCGATGATAAAAGCAGGCAAGCGCCACAGTCATCACAGTGGTTGTGTCGCCTTGAGCAATTACGACATCTGGCTTCTCAGCCTGCAACACATTGTCCATTTCAAGCAGCAATCTAGCAGTTAAAGTGGTCAGCGCCTGGTTAGGACGCATGATATTCAAGTCGATATCCGGTTCGATGCCAAAGAAATTCATTACCTGATCAAGCATATGGCGGTGCTGGGCTGTTGCCAATACAAGGACATTAAATTCGGGATTTAATTTTAGCGCCAGAATTACAGGAGCCATCTTAATAGCCTCCGGTCGCGTTCCGACTACACAGATAATTTTTTTTTGAATCATTTCAAACACAGAGCTCCAACAAAAAAACTAAAATTTCGATAAAACAAAGCGGCTTAACAAAAAAGTTAATGGCAATGTAAAAACAATCACAAACAAGGGAGCGAAAGTTACTGAAACTCCTAGCACCTGTACCAATAATTCCAACAATAACGCCCCAAATATATATTGGGCAATGTATACAAATGGAAATCTAATGAATGTTTTTATTGAAACATGCGTATTAAACACAAAATATACATTCAAGAAATATGAAAAAAAGACTCCACATAAAAATGACAAGAAATATGACATCTGATAATCAAATATTTGTCTAAATAAAAAGTAAATACCGAATGTTACGGTCGTATTCAGAGCGCCCGTAACAAGGAAACGGAAAAAACGATTATCCGTTAAACGCTGCACCACATTCATACTTCAATATCCAGCATGGTAATAAACTCATCATAGTTTCGTACATAGTCAT
>CANFIH010000297.1 GCA_947446855.1 Burkholderiales bacterium | reverse complement strand
TTAGCTAAGGTCCTGCTGGCACGGGCTGTCGCAGCGCCCGTGCCAGTTGTGCCGAATGGACCCCGGTCCATGGTGCAAGCATCCAGTGCGCAACCCAATAAAAACGCCCCGCCGGGCATAACCTGGCGGGGCGTTTTTCGCTGACGGTGCGAAGGATTAATTGGGCGACACGCCCAAGGCCTTCACGGTTTCCAGATTCAAGAATCCATCGACTGGCAGTTTGTTGGCCTGCTGGTAGTGATTGACAGCATTCATGGTCTGCGCGCGCAATTGGCCATCCACAGGGCCTGGTTCAAAGCCCGCCTTCTTGAGTGCGCGCTGGATCTCGGCAATCTTGGTCGGCGTGGCGTTGGTATCGCAAAGAATGGCGCGTTGCTCGGTTTTGCCTTCGGCAACTTTGACCTGATAGCTCAGCGTCTCGTATTGCGCAGGGACCGTGATTTCACGCACGCTGGCCGGTCGATCGATCACCTGACGGCTGACCGTCTGGGTCACGGCGGGGATGACTTCTTCACGGAAGCTCGCAGGCTGGTCGATCACACGGCGGCGTACGGTTTCATACACTGCGGGCACAGGGATCTTGCGGGTACTGGCGGCTTGGTCAACCACCTTGCGCTCGACCGTTTTGTACAACGCGGGGATGATGATTTCCCGTGTGCTGGGGGCTGTGTCAACCACTTCGCGCGTCACGGTTTCAAACACGGCGGGGGTCAGCACTTCTTCGGTTTTAGCCGCGGTGTCCACCACACGGGTCTTGACCATCTTGTAGGTGGCGGGCACCTCGATCGTGTGCACAACAGCGGGTTGATCCACCACCTGGCGCGAGATCGTCTGATACTGCGCGGGGCTCTTGATTTCCCGCACATAGCCTTCCGTACCCGACTCGGCACCGGCGGACTTGCCGGCTTTGGCCATACCGGCTACGAAAGCGGCACGCAGCACGCGCTCACCGTCCGGGGTCGCCACGATGTCTCCATTTTCATCAAACTTGTAACCAGCGGAGCGAAGCTTTTCAACGTCGATGACCTGGTGTGACAGGGTCTGGTAGGTTGCTGGAATGGCAACTTCGCTGGTGGCAGCTTCGCGGGCCACCACCTGGCGCTTGACCGTACCGTATTCGGCAGGAATGACCTCTTCACGAACGGAAGCCGGCGTCTTGAGCACCTGGCGCGAGATCACCTGGTATTGCGCCGGGGTTTCGACCAAACACATCACATCGTCATCCAGGCGGGTGTTGTCAGCAAAATCGCCTTGCGTATCCACCGTAGCCCCATCCACCTTGCCGTCCTTGCCCACCAAGAAGCCATGTAGCGGACGCACATTCAACGCCTTGCCAACCCAGGCCTTGCCACGCTTCCACTCTTTGGTGGCATCAGCGATCTTGACGCGTTCGGTCACGGTTTCATAGACCGCGGGCACCTCGATCAGCCGCTTGCCGGCTTCCCGCACCTGCACTTGCTCGGCCTGCGTCTTCACCGCAGACTTCGATGCCTGCAATCTGGAAGAAGCCTCTGAGCGCAGCACTTCTTCCTTGACCGTGCGCAAGGGCAGCTCAATGGGTTCATACCGCACCGACTCGGACTTGAGCAGCACCCGTTCGGTCTCGGTTTTGAAGGTGGCCGGCACGGTTTCAACGCGGGTTGTCGCCGGGCGGTCAATGATCCTTTCTTCCTTGTCTGCGTATGTGGCGGGGATCACCTTGAGCTCCTTGCGCTCAGGCGAGACCATGACTTTTTCACTGACTGTCTTGAAGGTTCCGGGTATCACTTCAATGCGCTTGCCCTCAGGAGACACCATGATCTTTTCAGCAACCATTTTGTAAGTTGCAGGAACCGGCTCTTCGCGGAAACTCTCGGGACGCACCAGCACCTGCTCGCTGACTTCCTTGTAGGTTGCAGGCACGGGAATCTGCCGTTTCATTTCCGACTTGACAATCACTTCTTCGGTCACCGTCTTGTAGACGGGAGGCACCGGCTCAAAGCGCTTGGTATCGGGCACCTTGACCACTTGTTCGGTACGGGTTTCAAACTTTGCTGGTGTCAACACGCTGGCATAGCACTCGGAGGAAGCAACTTGGACGCCTACGGGGCGCGGCAGGTCACCCTTGAAATTGTTGTCGCACTGTTGCATCGTCGCACGTACAACTTCGCCCTTTGCATCCAGATACGCGTTGACCGACATGTCGGGACTGAAGGGCACATACTTGCCGATCAGTTGGCGGCTCACCCCATCGCGGCTCTCGCGGTGACCGACACCCATATCGCAAGCTCCCTTGGTGTAGCCTGCAAGCTCACCCAGCTTGGTCACCTTGGCATCGACCTCGCCAGCGCGCTTGAGTTGTGGCTTATGGGTGAACGATTGATAAAACTTTGCTGTGCCTGCGTTAACGGCCGCATCGCACTCCGCCGCACTGTCATAACCAACATTGCCATGGGCATCCGTCACCATGCCGGCATGCGCGTGCGCTACCAACAGCATGCTGCTGATGATTGTGAGACGCCAAACGTTGGCGCGGGAAATAGGGGAAGAATTCATGAGCAAAGCCCTCGGTGAAAGATTGACCTGACATTTCTCCGCTCTGCGCGCCCATGCTGTTGGGAGCTGGTCGCTGGTCCTTCGACAGTCGAAAGAGGGAGAGTGAATGCCAAAAAATTATGTTTTTTTGAACTACTTTTTATTTACTTATTGCCAATAAAAGCACCTTTCATCATCTGTTCGCCCCAGCAGATGCAGCCAAGCGAGCGAAGTAGCGCTGACCCTGATGTCATTGCTCATTAACAAGACACCGCACGGTAAAAACCTGCGCACCCACAAAATTTGAGAGCTCAACACTATTGCCCACTTAGCCGATACAGGTCAGTTGAACTGTCCGCCTCAGTACATTCCGAATCACCTGTTTGCGATGGCAGCCAGATGCGGGCGCAGGGGCACCACGAAGCCCGCCCTTAGCCAGCCTGCCGTCAACGCTTCAGTCACTGTTCAAGCGCTGCCACTCGGTCTATAAAGGGGCAGGCAGCACTTTTTTGGAGTTTGACTATGGGCGTAGCCATTACCTTTCTGGGCGGGGCGGATACGGTGACCGGCTCCAAGTACCTGGTACGCCATCAGGACGAGAATCTGTTGGTGGATTGCGGGCTGTTCCAGGGCTTCAAACAACTTCGGCTGCGCAACTGGAACCCGCTGCCGGTGGCGCCGCAATCCGTCCATGCCGTGCTGCTGACCCATGCCCATCTGGACCACAGCGGTTATCTGCCGCTGCTGGTGAGGGAGGGATTCAGCGGACATGTCTTTGCTTCCACCGGAACACGCGACCTGTGCAAGATTTTGTTGCCCGACAGCGGCCACATCCAGGAAGAAGATGCCGAGTTTGCCAACCGGCACCACTTCTCCAAACACGCCCCGGCCCTGCCGCTTTACACCCGCCAAGACGCGCTGGACTGCCAGCCGCTGATCAAGACCGTAGCCATGGGGCAAACGTTTCAGCCCCTACCCGGCTGGCGCGCCACCTTCCAAAGCGCTGGGCACATTCTGGGGGCCTGCAGCATCCTGCTGGAAGTGGCGGGCCGGCGCATTCTGTTTTCCGGCGACCTGGGGCGCCCGGACGACACCATCATGAACCCGCCGGACCGCCCGCCCGCTGCTGACACGGTGCTGATTGAATCCACCTATGGCGACCGCAGCCACCCGCGGGACAACCTGCTGGCAGAACTCGGCCCGGCCCTGCACCGCTTGGCTGCGCGCGGCGGTGTAGCCGTGATTCCGGTATTTGCCGTGGGTCGTGCCCAGGCCTTGTT
>CANFIH010000296.1 GCA_947446855.1 Burkholderiales bacterium | reverse complement strand
TCACCCACGGTGCGGAAACGCACGTCGCGCGACTCCACCACTTCGCCATCCTTGGGCGGTGTCAGTTCGGTCACGGGCACCAGCAGGCCCTTGCGCTCGACCACATCGCGCTTGTGCGTGTAGTAGAGCGAAGGCAGGGCGATATTTTCGCGCTCGATGTACTGCCACACGTCCAGCTCGGTCCAGTTGCTGATGGGGAACACGCGGAAGTGCTCGCCCGGTTGCAGCTTGGTGTTGAACAAGGTCCACAACTCAGGGCGCTGCGCCTTGGGTTGCCATTGGCCAAAGCTGTCGCGGTGGCTGAAGATGCGTTCCTTGGCGCGGGCCTTTTCCTCGTCACGTCGCGCGCCGCCTATCAGCGCGTCAAAGCGGAATTCCTCAATCGCTTCCAAGAGGGTTACCGACTGGTGCACATTGCGGCTCTCGCCGGGATGGGCCAGGCGCACGGTGCCGCGTTTCATGGAGTCTTCCACGCTGCGCACAATCAACTCGGCGCCCAATTCCTTGGCGCGGAAGTCGCGAAAGTCGGTGACTTCATGGAAGTTGTGGCCGGTGTCGATCATCAGCAGCGGGTAGGGGATGCGGCCGGCGCCAAAGGCTTTTTCGGCACACTTGAGCATGACCAGCGAATCCTTGCCGCCGGAAAACAGCAGGGTGGGGCGCTCAAAAGCGGCTGCGACTTCGCGCAGGATGAAAATGGTTTCCTCTTCCAGCGCGTCGAGGTGCTGGTTGGAGAGGCGCTCAAAGTGGTGTTGGTCTGTCATGGCGTTCATACGGATGCTTTGGCGGTGGGCAATGCGGAAACTGGCAATGCGGATACGGCGGATGAGTCGGAGCCGTCGGCGTGTTTGACGTGCAGACCGCATTCCTTGGCGGCTTCGTCCTCCCACCACCAGCGGCCCGAGCGGAAGTCTTCACCCATGGCAATGGCGCGGGTGCAGGGCTCGCAGCCGATGCTGGGGAAGAAGGCGTCGTGCAGCGGGTTGTAGGCCACCTTGTTCAGCTGGATGTAGTGCCAGACGTCGCCCCAGGTCCAGTTGGCCAGGGGGTTGATCTTGACGCGCGCTTCTGACGTGTCGACCAGCGGCACTTCGGCGCGGGCGCCGCTTTGCTCGCGGCGCAGGCCGGTGATCCAGGCTTCCTTGCCTTTCAAGGCGCGCTCCAGTGGCTCCATCTTGCGGATGCCGCAGCAGGCCTTGCGCAAGTCGATGCTTTTGTACATGGCGTCCAGACCTTCCTTGGCCACGAACTGCACCACGGACTCTTCGACCGGCTTGTAGATGGTGACGGGGGCGCGCGAGCTGGCCTTGAACTGCTCCATCAGCGCCAGCGTTTCCTTGTGCAGGCGACCGGTTTCCAGCACGAAGATGCCGATGTCGAGCTGCATGCCGTTGATGATGTGGCTGATGACCACGTCTTCGGCACCCAGACTGGAGGCCTGGGTGATGCGCGCTGCGCCGCCTTCCGATGCGGCGTATTGGGCAGCGGCCTGGGCCAGCACACCTTGTGCTTCCTGCAGGTGCAGGGTGAAGTCCCTGTGCGGGCGGGCGTTCATTTCAATCGCGTTCATACGGTGGCTTCCTTGTTGTCATCCCGGCTGAACACCGGCTTGGGCGTTACGGCGTCGCCCTGGTAGAAGGCGCGGTAGCGGTCAAACTGCTGTTGTGCGAAGTCCAGGTTCTGGTCGGCGCGCAGCACGGCCACGCTGAAACCCTGGCGCTCCATTTGTACCAACTGGTCGATCAGCACATCCCCGGTGGCGCGGATTTCGCCGGTGAAGCCAGAGCGGCGGCGCAGATAAAAAGCCTGGGTATAGGCGCGGCCATCGGTGAACTTGGGGAAGTGCAGGTCGATGCGGGCAACACCGTCCAGCACCAGGGTGCGCGGGTCTTCGGTGTTGGCTACTACCAGGGTGTTGGCAGCAGCCTCTTGTGTGCTGGCATCAGCAGCGGATAGCAGTTTCATGGTCAGTGCGGTCATGGTGGGTCTCACGCTTCCTGTGCGTCGCGGGCATAGCCCTCCGACTTGGGCAGTTGGTGCAATTCGGCATGCGCGTCAGCCAGGCGGGCCGAATTGGCAGCCAGCTTGAAGGGCTCAAAGCCGACACGGCGCAGGGTGTCAATAAAGGTCTCGCGGCCATTGCGGTGCAAGCGGTAGGCGTCCAGCACGGCCTCGATCACGCCGGGGATTTCATGGGCGCCAAAGGACGGGCCCACCACCTTGCCGGCCAGGGCCGGGCCGCTGAGGGTGGAGCCATCGGAGCCGCCCAGCGACACCTGGTACCACTCCTTGCCGTCCTTGTCCACGCCCAGAATGCCGATGTGGCCGCTGTGGTGGTGGCCGCAGGAGTTGATGCAGCCGCTGATGTGCAGGTCGATTTCACCCAGGTCGTGCAACTCGTCCATGTCCTGGTAGCGCTCGGTGATCGCGGCCGCCACGGGGATGGAGCGGGCATTGGCCAGGGCGCAGAAATCGCCGCCCGGGCAGGCAATCATGTCGGTCAGCAGGCGCACGTTGGAGCGCGCCAAACCGGCGTGGCTGGCGGCTTGCCACAAAGCGGGCAAATCCTGCTCACGCACCCAGGGCAGCAGCAGGTTCTGGTCGTGCGTCACGCGCAGTTCACCGGCGCTGAATTCATCGGCCAGATCAGCTGCGGTGTCGAGCTGGTCGGCATCGGCATCGCCGGGGGCCTGGCCCAGGCGCTTGTACGACAGGGTCACGCAGCGCAGGGCCGGGTTCTTGTGCAGAGCCACGTTTTGCTGGAGCCAGCGCGCGTAGTCGGCCTGGCGCTCTGCGGGCACGCTCACGTTGCGCGCAGGAGCATTCAGGTCCAATGCGGGTGGCACAAAGCTGGCCTTCACGCGGTCGAGCTCGGCCTGGGTGATGGTGTGCGGTGCGCCGTCAGCCGTGATGATCTGCTGGTATTCGGCTTCCACCTCGTCGATGTAGCGCTGGCCTTCGGCCTTCACCAGAATCTTGATGCGCGCCTTGTACAGGTTGTCGCGGCGGCCCCAGCGGTTGTACACGCGCACCACGGCTTCCAGGTAATTCATGATCTGGTTCCAGGGCAGGAACTCGCGGATGGTGACGCCAATCACCGGTGTGCGGCCCATGCCGCCGCCCACCAGCACCTTGAAGCCCAGCTCGCCGGCCTCGTTGTGCTTGAGGTGCAGGCCCACGTCATGCCAGTAGGTGGCGGCGCGGTCGGCCGTTGCGCCGGTGATGGCGATCTTGAACTTGCGCGGCAGGAAGGCGAACTCGGGGTGCAGCGTGCTCCACTGGCGCATGATTTCGGCAAACGGGCGCGGATCGGCCAGCTCGTCCGGGGCCACGCCGGCCAGCTCGTCGCTGGTGATGTTGCGGATGCAGTTGCCGCTGGTCTGGATGCCGTGCATATCCACGGTGGCCAGCAGGTCCATCACATCGGCGCTTTTCGTCAGGGGAATCCAGTTGAACTGCACGTTTTGGCGCGTGGTGAAGTGGCCGTAGCCCACCGGCAGGTGCGTGGTGCCCCAGGTGGCCTGGGTGCCAATCGCCTTGTCAAACACTTCCTTGGAGGGGTGGTCGTACTCGCGGGCAATGCGGGCCAGCACGCGCAACTGGCGGCTGGCCATCTCGCCATAGGGCACGGCCACGCGCAGCATGGGGGCGTAGCGCTGGATGTACCAGCCGTTTTGCAGGCGCAGGGGGCGGAAGTCTTCGTCACTCAGGGTGCCGGCCAGGTTGCGCTCCAGCTGGTCGCGGTGTTGCGCGGCGCGGGAGCGGATGAATTGCCGGTCAAAGTCGGTGTATTGGTACATAAGTCAGAAGGGG
>CANFIH010000295.1 GCA_947446855.1 Burkholderiales bacterium | reverse complement strand
TTGGCTGGCTGAGTTCAGTCCGGAAAGTCCTGTTTGGAAGCTCATGGTGGTGTCCTCTGATCTGGTTAGAGAATGGATTTGATGCTGTCGTACTTGATGCTGCTGCCGCTCTTGAGCGTCAGGCTCATGGCGTTGCTGGCGTCCGTGCCCACGGAGGCAATGGTGTCGCGCACCAGCGGTGTGGCCGTCACGCTGGCCGAGCCCTGCTTGGCCACCACGCTGAAGGTGGGCGTGCCCGCGCCGCTGTAGCGGGAGGCGTCCCACTGGAAGTTGTGGCTGCCGGCGGTCATGGCGCCCAGGTCGATCTGGTCAATCAGCTGGCCGCCGGGGGTCAGCACCTGCACCTGCACGCTGGAGGCGTCGGCATCCAGGCTGACGGCGGCGGTGCCTACGCCGGCGTTGATGCTCATGGTGCTGCCATCGGCCACCACCTCGTGGCCGATCATGGAGGCGCCCTGCATGACCTGCATGGAGGTGTACTGCGCGGCCATGGACTTGATGCTGTCGTTGAGTTGCTGGATGCCCGACACCGTGTTGATCTGCGCAATCTGGCTGGTCATCTGCGCGTTGTCCATGGGGTTCATGGGGTCCTGGTTGTTCAACTGCGCGACCAGCAGCTTCAGGAACCGGTCAGACTGGTCCTGTGCGCTGGTGGCGCCAATGGACGATGTTGCTGTGGCAGCGGTGGAGGAGGTGACGGCGGCGACCATGGGTGTTCCTTAAAGTCTTATTGACCCATTTGCAGGGTTTTGAGCAGCAAGGTCTTGGCGGTGTTCATCACCTCGACGTTGTTCTGGTAGGAGCGCGAGGCAGAGATCATGTTGACCATCTCTTCCACCGGGTTCACGTTCGATTGGGTCACATAGCCGTCGGCATCGGCCGAGGGGTGCGAGGGGTTGTGCACCCGCTTGAGCGGCTCCTGGCTTTCCTGCACGCTGCTGACCCTGACGCCGGAGGCGGCTTCCGTGCCCATGGGCACGGTTTCAAACACCACCTGGCGTGCCTTGTAGCCCTTGCCGTCCGGGCCGGCCACGGCGTCGGCATTGGCCATGTTGCTGGCCACCACGTTGAGGCGCTGCGCCTGCGAGCTGATGCCGCTGCCGGAGACGTTGAAGATGGAAAACATGGACATGGGTGGCTCCTTGCGCAGGGTTTAAGGGCTACTGGCCTTGAATAGCGCTCAAGATGGTCTTGGAACTGCCGTTAATAAAGCGCAGGGTCGCTTCGTAGCGCACCGAGTTGTCGACAAAGTTGGCCCGCTCATGGTCCATGTCCACACTGTTGCCGTCCATGGCCGGCTGGGTTTGCGGTGTGTAGGCCAGGGTGGGCGTGCCGTCATTGCTCAGGCTGCCCAGCGTGCTTTGCAGCGCAATGTGGCGGGCGTCGCCGGTGCCATTGGCCGGGCTGGCGCTGCTGGAGCGGCTCAGCGTGGAGGCTGAGTTGCTGGCATCCAGGGCGGCACCCATGGCTTCCTTGAAATTGATGTCGCGCCCCACATAGCCGGGCGTGTCGGCGTTGGCAATGTTGCTGGCGATGACGCGCTGGCGCTCGGCCCGGATTACCAGTGCCTTGGCTTGAAAGTCCAGTCCGTTGGTCAGGTTGGCAAACATGGGCGTACCTCGTAGTACCTCGTATATAGGGAGCGCAAGCTGCAGGAGGTGCCAGTGGCTTGCGACGTGAGGCAATTATGGAAAAAGCTTTAATTTCCGAGCCTTGGAATAGCGGGGGTTTTGCTGTGTATTTGGGGCCTTAGCGCAGCAGGCGCGTGCCTATAGTTAGCTGCAACCATTGATGCCTTGCCGGCTACAGGAGACCTCCGCCATGCACCCCACCCGCCACGTACTGTCTGCCCTGCGCCGGCTGTTCAACGCCTGGTCGCTGCTGCTGGCTGCCGGCCTGCTGTTATCCGGCGCCCTGGCCCATGCGCAAAGCCAGGAACCCGATTACGCCGCCATGGCGCTGAAATGGGCGCGCTCGGCCGCTGCGGCCAGCCAGCCCGACCCGACCCAGCCGCTGCGGCTGGAGCTGTCGGTGGGTGCGCTGGACAGTCGCCTCAAGCTCGCCCCCTGCGGCAATGTGGAGCCCTACCTGCCGCCCGGCACCCGCCTGTGGGGCCATGGCCGGGTGGGTCTGCGCTGTGTGGATGGCATGACCAAATGGAATGTGTCGGTGCCGGTCACCGTCAAAGCCTTTGGCAAGGCCTGGATGGTGCGTTCGCCGGTGGTGGCGGGCAGCCCGCTGGCCCGCAGCGATGTGGTGCTGGCCGAAGTGGACTGGGCCGAAGACACCAACCCGGTGTTGCCGGATGCAGCGCAGTGGCTGGGCCAGACCGCTACCCGCAACCTGAACACCGGGCAGGTCTTGCGCGCCGGGCTGGTGCGTGCGACCCAGGTTTTCCAGGCCGGCACCCAGGTGCGGGTGGTGGCCGAGGGGCCGGGTTTTCAGGTTTCCGGTGATGCCCAGGCGCTCACCGTCGGCGTGGTGGGACAGACGGCGCGGGTGCGCATGGACAATGGCCGCGTCGCCAACGGCACCGTGCTGGATGCACGCACCGTGAAAATCGAGCTTTAAAAAGGGCCGCCGGATGCAAATAATCCTAAAGTCCGTTAGATTCGGGCCGATAACCTTCGTACGAGACTACGCGTATCGTGGTTTTGGAGAACGCAATGAAAGTTACTGGCTACACCCCATCCGATCTGCCGGCGTCGAAAACACCGGCCAACAACCCCTCCAAGGCCGAGCCGAGCGCGGCGCAGGCTGCCACGTCGGCCGCGTCCAACGCCGGAGTGGCCGTAGTGGTCACCAACAGCGCACGCGCCATGGGCAAGGATGCGCTGGGCCAGCCCTCCGACATCGACAGCAAGAAGGTCGAGGCCATGAAGGCCGCGATTCAGGACGGCAGCTTTGTGGTCAACCCCGAAGCCATTGCCGACAAACTGCTCTCCAGCGCGCAGGAAATGCTCAACCGGTCTTTGTAAGCGCGACCGGGCGGGCGGCTTCCTGCGCTGCACTCAGCGCGCAAGGAAACTGATATGCACCACCCGACATTGACCCCCTTCGACCTGGTGGAACAGCAGTTCAACCAGGTCGCTGCGTTTCTGGCCTCTGGTGACGCCCCTAATGTGCAGCTTGCCAGCACGCAGTTGCAGACCCTGAGCCTGGAACTGATGCGCCTGCTGCAGTTGCCGCATCCCAACCCGCACAGCAAGAAAGCCCTGCGCCAGCGCGTCACGGCCATGGCCACGGGTTTGCAAATTCTGCGCGACAACCTCTCGCGCCAGGCCGCCTACACCCAGCAGGCGCTGCAGGTGGTGGTGCCCACTGCGCCCAAGTCCACCTATTCGGGCGGCAGCTCGGTCTACGGATCGGTAGGGCGCCAGGTCGGCGTACACAAGTTTCTGGCGGCTTGAACCTCGGCGGAGGGGCGGCACGTTACAGGCCTGACTTCGCTCGCTGCGGTGCGAGGGGCATGCCGGGCTCCTCATGGTGGAGTACCACAAATCGTCACCCGGCATACCCCTCGCGCCGCGGGTGTTGGTTTGCCGGCAGTATCCGTAGCCTGGGCGCGCACACGAAGAGCCAAGGGCGGGGCATTGAAAACCATTGTTTGAATGGCTCTGGCGGGCTGATACCGGAAATTGGGTTGCGCGAATTGAGCGCCATATACCGGTCACCCGGTCCGTCTTTAGCTGTATTTGTAGAGCGCCTGCAAGCTGGAGCAAATTGGCGCTGGGGGGATTGTACCGAAAGTGACCGCTGTGGTGAGCAGGCTTGCCTGTTGGAGCTGTATGGTGGTGGATTAGTTTGGTTTTGAGACAGAATCA
>CANFIH010000294.1 GCA_947446855.1 Burkholderiales bacterium | reverse complement strand
TACAAGTCGCATCCATTCGATTGCCTTGAGCTTGCCATGTGGTTCCATAGCAGATGCGATTCTTGCCACGTCTTCAAAACTCATGTCGGCCTTGGCTTGGTTCGCACGAATTGAGAACATACACAAGTTGCCCGCAGCATAGGTGCCTTCATTAACGAGGCGGTCAACAGAGGGATTGCTTGAAGTCTTTGAGTCCGTATCGAGGACTTCAAGGGTGACGGGACAAATTTTTGGAGTGAGACGTTCAAGAAATGTGGCATCCACAGTTGAATCTAAAATCATGCCTCTTTTGACGGCGCTCAAGCGTAGGCTGAGCCACTTGCGTTCAAAGTAGTTTGGAAATGCTTTCAACCCGCGGTACTCTTGGAATGCATCCCTGAGTACTTTAGGAGCCTTTGGGTCTAATCGAAGCTTTGCCCTCGCACAGGCCTGCCCAAGTATGTGGCATTCAAGACTGAAGTCTCGGTTCTCGCTCACTGTTTAAGCTGCCACCTACACTGGCCGTATTAGCTTGCCATTCCAGTCAATGAGCTGGAATTCCACGCCGTAAGTGGCTTGCTGAAAAACGCTTTCAGATTCGTCAAAAGATGCTGCCACGATACTTTGCAGCTTTGCTTGGCCTGCCAGTTGCTGTAGCAACGAATGCTGGCTATCAACTGCCATCGAATGCTGACCAGGCTCATCAAACAATAGGATTCCGGGATGATTGCCTGTAGCCGTTGGATAAGCCGAGGTTTGCTGCAGTGCCAAAAGGTAACTCCAAATCAGTCGAACAAAGTCGCTCGCACTCGAATCGGCCTTGATATCTGTTTTTGGGCTCGCCTTTTTGATAATTTCCCTTAATTCAATTTGGGAGAGACTCGGGACAAGACTGTCACGATTTATTTGAATCTCCGAAACGGGTGCGCTTTCGTACCCAAATGAACCGGCATTTGCTCGAAATAGTTTTTCGAAAAGCGAAATTCGCGACTGGTCATCCGCTGTGTAATTGTCTCTGGGAAGTCCTTTTCTTGCAGCCTGGTTATCTGCAAGGCGTTTTGCAACCTCAACGAGTTTTTCGACGGCAACGCTAACTCGAACCTCCAACTGTTGCAGGTCTTCGACTTCAACTTCAATCTGAACCTGGCGTCGAATCATTGAACGTGACTCATTTGCACCTGAACTGACATCACCGCGGAGGGAGTTACGCTGGTCATGTTTGGCTGCTAGGCGAAATGCGATTTCCGTGACAATAGCTTCGGAGGCTCGAACACCTTCACGCAATCCGTTGATTTGCTTCGCCAACATACGACATTGGCTCTCAAGGTATGCAATATTTGTATCAAGGTCCATCTGGGGACCAGATAAGGACTCACTAAGTAAAGAATCTTCAACCAATTGATGACAAGTTGGACAGTGCCCGGTTGCAAGCTCAACAGCATGCTTTGCACCAAGGTCGCGAAGCTTTGCTGCAGTCTTATTTCGCTCCAAGTCTTCTTTGGCTTCAACGAGCAGTACTTCATACTCTCGCAGAGATGCCCCCTGCAACGTCAGTGTCGAAGTTGCACGCTCGTGTAACACGCTGAGTCTCTGTAATTCTTCACCTATCGAATCCAGCTCCTTGAGTGCTTCGACTCCAGTTACCTGACTGTACTTTTCAGCGCGTTCCGTCAGAGACAAATATTCATTTCTGAGCAGAACTATGTATTCGGAAAGCGGCGTTTTTGAGGACCCAGTCTGTTTTTTAATTACTGCAAATTCTTTGGAAAATGAGGCATTAGGTTGAGTATCTATTCCATCAACCACGACGCCGTTTCGCATGGCATCCCGTTTTATATCGTCAACGAGACGCCGCCAATCCACGTCAATAGCAACTGCATCCGAGTTCAAAGTATTTCTAACGGCCGCAGTCTCAAAAACGCTAAGGCCAAGCAGGTACTCGGTAACTCTCGTTCGCGCATCTCGAATGCCAAAGAAAGGTATGTTGGCAATGTAGTCCGTCCAACCACGCTTTTGCTCAACGGCAAGGGCCGCAAAAACGGCCTGCAAATAGAGCTTGGCCTCTCCACCACTTGTTGTCGCAACTCGAGGAAGAGATAGTCCCAAAAAGGTCTCAAGAAACATATGGAAGCCCTCTTGCTTCTTCGCCCCTCCCGCATCGTGCAAGTATGTTGGCGTGGCCAGTCCTGGCTCCTGAGCACTAGTGAGGAAAGCAGCGTCATAAATTTCCACCAACTTGCTGTCTTTCGCATCGTCTCGAATCGCACGGCGCAGGGTAACAATGCGTCCTTCAGAATTCTCAATTTCAAGAAATATCTCCGACGCTGAAATATTGATGCGCTTTCCCTCAAAGTCGAAGTACTCCTTGACCGCATATGGAAGTACCTTCTCTCCTTTCCCCCCAATCAGTTCCTCCATCCCCATCGCATATAACAAACAATTGAAGAGTGTGCTTTTCCCACTTGAATTACTTCCGCGAATGATTGTGAGATTGCGCCCAAAGACAAAGAAAAAACCAAAGTCTCCTTTATCAGTTGCCGCTCTTAGTTTTATTGCTCGTATAAACACTATGCCTCCCAGCCCTTTGCGACGGAGTCGACCATCGCTTCTGTAATATTTTTCCCGACCGACAGCAAAAGCGTCTTGTCTCTACCAAAAACGACTTGGTCCTTTGCAACATCGACTGCCAATAGCTTTCCCGTATCGGTCAGCTCATAACCGGTAGAAATGGTACGAATCAATTTCTCAGCAATTGCATACCGAAGAGCAATCGCGAGGGCCGGGTCAAAACCCCAAGCAGTGACATTGAGTACTTTCGTATCTGACGCCATCTTCAATAGCTGCCCTCGGTCTGACCTCTTAAGTGCCCAATTAAATAAATGCAGTCGTAGCAAACTAGACTTACCACCTCTCGAGGCGAGATGTAGCACAAGAAGAATTTGGCAGATTTTGTAAAGCGGTCTATGTTCAGCCATGACCGGTGCAGGTCTTCGCTGGAATTTCAGGCGTACCACGGTTTCAGTCATAGTCCAACTCGCAGATGGCAATCCAACGAGCAACCATATGTCGCGCAACAGTGCTTGAGTTTGTCTCGTTAAATTGAGGTGCGAGTTCCTTGGCTATCCGTTCACTTAATCCATCACGCAAGCTAACCGTTAAGTCTTCGGCTGCACCATTCCATGTAGCGGCGGTTTCAATAACATGTTTTTCATACTCATTGATGAGTCTGACTAGTCTGAAATATACCGTCGGTGCCGTTTCCTCGATACGCCGGAAGTGCGCATCTCCTTCAAGAAAACTTTCAAGTGTCTGTTGATGTAACTGACTCACCAAGGATTCGAACCTTTGGGAGGACTGCTTTGGAGCCAGACGAGCCCTTGACTTCCGTTGAACATTCCCGTCGTAAAACTCGGGAGGCCCTGAAAGCATCGGCAGACATGGTTGGCTGGCGACAAAGTCAATTGCTTCTCCTGCAGCAATACGAATTTCGTTAATCTCGACGATGTAGTGGTCGGCATCATGCAAAAGAATTGAAAAGTCGGGGTCCAGTATTGGAAGCCCCCAACTCTTCACCTCAGCTTCTTTTGAACGAGCGTGAGCCAATAGTAAGTTTCTGTCGATTTCTGGAGTTACGAACACCCAGTACTTTAGTTTTGTTGAACCCAAGCGTTTCGCCAACTCCACTTGATTTGTCTTGAGCTTTACGATGTCAGTTGTTATCTTGTTACGTTGAGCTGCATAGAGTTCTGGGCGGGTGTAATTCTTCTCTGGGCAATAGCATTGAAATCCGTAACCAGTCTTGAGAGTAAATCCCTCTAGGCCAAAGTCACCAGGCGAAGCAGGTATTTGTTGATACCCATCACTTGCAAACTTCCTTTTGAAGACTTGTTGGCAAAGTGCC
>CANFIH010000293.1 GCA_947446855.1 Burkholderiales bacterium | reverse complement strand
GTTGATCCGTTGACTTCGGTGGTCGACGCACGTTTGCGGGTGCATGGGATCGCTGGTTTGCGCGTGGTCGATGCGTCGATTTTTCCGCAGGTGACTTCGGGGAATACGAATGGGCCGGTGATGATGGTGGCGGAGAAGGGGGCGGAGATGATTTTGCAGGACAACTTGTGATTTTTGCTTCTTTGTTTGATGTTTGTTCTTTCTTGACAAGCCGGGTCTCGGCCTTGTGGCCGGGTTGCGTTTCCTTTAGTGATGTTTGTGTTGACGCTGCAAGCCGGGTCTCGGCCCGGCGGCCGCCTCACTTTCTCTTGCTTCGCCAAGAGAAAGTAAGCAAAGAGAAGGCGACCCGGGCGCGCGTGTCCCTCCGCTGCGCGAAGGGCAACCTGCGGTGCTCGCAACAGGCGGGCAGTTTGCAAACTCGGCTAACGCCTCAACCATGCAACCTGCTTCATCCGCCTGTCGCTGCGCTCCTCGGCACGCGCACACGGGTTGGAGAAGGGGCTTCCCCTCGCTTCGCATTGGGGATTGGTGAGCGGGACGCTTTGGCTTGCGCAATTGGAACTGGAACTGGAACTGGAACTGGAACTGGAACTGGAACTGGAAGTGGAAGTGGAAGTGGAAGTGGAAGTGGAAGTGGAACTGCAAAAGCAACAGCAACCAAACCAGCATCCACGCCAACCAAAGCTCTCTCCAAACCGAGCGGTAGTCCGCTCTTGTCTTTGCGCTGGTGCAAAGCACCGGCCGCTGCCCCCGGCAACCCTGTCTCCGCTCCCCACCCTTGTGGTTGCGCCGAGCAGCGCAGCGAAGTGCGGGTCAAGCGGGACGCATGTTTGAGCCCGCAGGGCGAGTTTGCGGCACGCCCGCGCTTCGCGAGCAGCGCAGGTTGCCGCGGTGCTGCGCACCGGGGTCGCAGACACCAGGGTCGCCTTCTCTTTGCTTACTTTCTCTTGGCGAAGCAAGAGAAAGTGAGTCGCCCGCCGGGGCGAGACCCGGCCTGCCACGCAAGCCAACCCCTCAAGCAAAGATATGCATACCACCCGCCGGGCCGAGACCCAGCTAGCCACGATAGCCAACAAATCACTTAACCAGAAAATAAAGGAACCAACATGACCAAACAAAAAATCGGCTTCATCGGCCTCGGCAGCCTAGGCGAAGGCCTCTGCAACAGCCTGGTCACAGCAGGCTACCAAGTAACCGTCAACGACCTCAACAAATCCCTTGCCACCCGATTGCTGGCGGCAGGTGCCACATGGGCCGACTCCGTAGCCGACACCTGCAAAGACGCAGATGTCGTCATCACCGTGCTGCCCTCGCCCGCAGTCTCGCGCAAGGTCGTTGAAGGCGCTGGCGGTGTGTTCGACAACCTCAAGAGCGGCGGCACCTGGATCGAGATGAGCACCACCGACATGGAAGACCTGCTGCGCCTCTCAGACGTTGCAAAAAGCAAAGGCATCAAGGTGCTGGAATGCCCGGTTACAGGCGGTGTGCACCTGGCCAACTCGGGCGAGATCACCGTGCTCGTCGGCGGCGAGGAAGCCACCTTCAAGGGCGTCGAAGACATCCTCAAGACCATCGGTGGCGAAATCATTTACATGGGCAAGATGGGCAATGCATCGGTGGTCAAAGTGGTGACCAACATGCTGGCCTTCATTCACCTGATTGCCGCGGGCGAAGCCATGATGTTGCCCGCCAAATACGGTGTCGATCCGGACGCCACCTACCGCGCCATCCGCGCCAGTTCGGGCAATAGCTTTGTGCACGAGACCGAATCCAAACTCGTGCTCTCCGGCAGCTACAACGTCAAGTTCACCATGGACCTGGCCTGCAAGGATCTGGGGTTGGTCAACGGCATTGCCGAGAAGTTGGGCGTGCCGCTGGAACTGGGCAGCATGGCGCAGCAGATATTCCGACGCGCGCGCGGGCTTATGGGTGGCAACGCACAATCGCCTGAAGTTGTGCGCATGATCGAGAAGGCTTGTGACCTGGAACTGCGCGCACCGGGTTACCCCACCGAACTGGTTGCTGAGTAAATAAGCGCAAAGGAAACACCATGAGCTCTCCCACCACGCATGCGCAATGGGCTGCATACGCCGCCTCCCTGAAGATCGAAACCGGGCTGTTTATCGAAGGCCGATTTGTAGCGGCAAGAGCCGGTGAAACTTTTGACTGCATCAACCCTGCCACCGGTGAAGTGATCGCCGTGATGGCCAAGGGCGGCGCGGCGGACATTGATGCGGCCGTGGCCTCCAGTCTGGCAGCGTGGAACGATGGCCGCTGGCACAAACAAGCACCGCGCACACGCCTTGCCATCATGCTGAAGTGGGCCGATCTGGTGGAAGCACACAGCTTTGAGCTGGCAGCGCTGGAGTCGATGGACATGGGCAAGCCGATCTCGGACATGTTCAACATTGACCTGCCCGAGGTGCTGAAAACCATACGCTACTTTGCCGAGTGCATCGACAAGGTAGAAGGTGCGGTCACCAGCACCGATGCCTCAGCCCTGCACATGATCACGCACGAACCACTCGGAGTCGTGGGCGCCATCACGCCGTGGAATTACCCCATGCTGATGGCGATCTGGAAGCTCGCACCCATACTGGCGGCGGGCAACTGCGTGGTGCTCAAACCCGCCGAGCAGGCACCACTCACCTGCTTGAAGTTGGCGCAGTTGTTTGTCGAGGCTGGCGGGCCGCCCGGTGTGCTGAATGTGGTCAACGGCTTTGGTGCCGAGGCTGGCAAGGCACTGGCTCTACATCCCGACGTGCAGAAGATATCCTTCACCGGCTCCACCGGCGTCGGCAAGCTGCTGATGGGCTATGCAGGCCAGAGCAATATGAAGCGCGTGGCGCTGGAAACCGGTGGCAAAAGCCCGCAAATTTTCCTGCCCGATTTGTATGACCTGGACGCTGCGATTGACCGCGCCATCGGCGGCATTTACGACAACGCAGGCCAGGTGTGCAACGCTGGATCTCGCCTCTTGGTGCATCGCTCGCTGCACGACCAGTTTGTGGAACGCTTTGTGGCACGTACCGACGCGCTCTACCGCATGGGCGACCCGCTGAATCCTGCCACCACCATGGGCCCGCTGGTTAGCCAATCGCAGAAGCAAAACGTGCTGAAGCGCGTGAAGCTGGCGCAAGAGCAAGGCGCGCATATGGTGCTGGGCAGCAACGCCACGCCGCCCAACGCTGCTGGGGCTTATGTGGCCCCCACGCTGTTCATCAATGCCACACAAAAGATGAGCATCGTGCAGGAAGAGACCTTTGGCCCGGTGACGTCGCTGCAAGTTTTTGACACCGAAGCCGAGGCCATCGGCATGGCCAATGACTCCATCTATGGATTGGCAGCATCGGTCTGGACGTCAGATCTGAAAACCGCCCACCGCGTGGTGGGTGCGTTGCAAGCAGGTGTTGTGTGGGTCAATTGCTTTGGCGATGGCGACATGACGCAGCCCTTCGGCGGCTACAAGCAAAGCGGCAACTCGCGCGATAAATACAAGGACTCGATGCTGTCCTACATGCAAACCAAGTCGGCCTGGTTTAACCTGGCCTGATGCACCTTTAGGCAGGCCCGAGTGGATCAATAGACCGCCCTGACCTGCCCCCATCTTTTCGGAGACTCCTTTTGACACATTGCAACTTCTACATCAACGGCGCCTGGTGCGAGCCCGCTGAAGACCACACGCTGTTCCCGGTTATCAACCCGGCCACCGAGGAATCAGTGGGCACGGTCGCCATGGGCGGTAAGGCAGACGCTGATCGCGCCGTGCTGGCCGCGCGCGCCGCCTTTGACGCCTACAGCCAGACCACGCTGGCCTACCGCACCGAAATGCTGCAAAAACTGCTGGCCATTTTCGAGCGACGCTATACCGAGATGGCGCAGGCCATCAGCACCGAGATGGGTGCGCCGTGGGACCTTGCCTACGACTCGCAGGCCGAGTGCGGCCCCGGCCACATCAAGGCCACG
>CANFIH010000292.1 GCA_947446855.1 Burkholderiales bacterium | reverse complement strand
CAGATAACGGCCCTCGTAATAACGGGCGTTGGCCACTGCCACGTTGGGCGCGGTTTTATAGCCCGTGATGGACTCGAACTTGACGTCTGGGAACTCTTGCGCCACTTTGAGCGTGGGCTCCATATAGCCAAAACTGGGCGTGAAGATGAGCTGGTGGCCGGTGGCGGCCAGGTCGCGAATCACGCGCTCGGCGTCCGGGCCTTCAGCGACGTTTTCGACATAGGTGGTCTTCACCTGGTCACCCAAGGCGGCCTGCACGGCTTTGCGCCCTTCTTCATGCTGGCGCACCCAACCGGCATCGGTCAGCGGCGCCACATAAAGAAAGCCGATTTTCAGCACTTCTTTGGGCGCAGCAGCCGGGGCTTTGGTTTGAGAAAAAACGGGAGAAATAAAACAGGCGGCCACAAGCGTGGCTGCGAGGTTTTTGTACATGGTAGTCCTCTACATGGCTCCGGAACACAAAAGGCAAGGCCCGCCGGAGCAGCGGGCCTTGCGCCTATTTTAACCCGTGCTCAGGATTGCAGCCAGGCCAGCAATTGCCGGTAGACCTCGGGGCGATTGAGCAGATCCCAGTGGTTGGCGCCGGTGAGGACCTGCTTGTGGCCGTCCGGCACGGCCAGCGTCAAAGCGGGGTTGGCATGTTCGCCCAGGGCGCTGGCCAGGGGCACCAGGCCGTCGCCTACCCAGGCGTTGCGCGGGTGGTCCGTGCGCTGCGCCTGCACCGCAGCCACCAGATAGGTTTTCACGCCCTGCGGCAGGGGCGTGGGCAGGCGTTCGTCCACCGTCTGATCGTGTTTGCGGTGGGCAGCCCAATCGGCTGGCTGCACATTGCCAAAGCGCAAATCGGCGATACCCGCACTGCGCGTCTTGCCCAGGCGGGCAAACGGCGCCAGATAAGGGCTTTGCCCCAGCAGGCTGTCAATCAACTGGCCGCCGCGCTCCAGCGGCGCGCCATGGTGCGGGGTGCCCAGACACACCAACGCAGTCACCTGGGCCAGCCAGGGCATTCCCGAAACCTCCGCGCTGTGGCAGGCGCTGCGTGCCACCAGACCGCCCATGCTGTGGCCGATGAGCACCATGTCCTCCACCGGCACCGGCCATTGCTCCAGCAAGGTCTGCAGGCACGCGGCGAAGGCCTCGCCGTTCTGCGACACATGCAGGCCGCTGTTGTAGTGCAAGTACAGCGGCGTCCTACCCAGTGCCTGCGCGAGTGCCGCACCATGGTCATGGCCGCGGCGCTGCCACTGCAAATCGTTCATGCACAGCCCGTGCACCAGCACCAGCAAGCGGGCCTTGGGGTTGACGATGCGCTGCTGCAGTGCGGCGCGCGACAGGGTGAGCGGCTGGCCCTGCACGCGAAACGCCATCCGGATCGCCAAGGGGTTGTGTGTCTGCGCCATATGGTCGCCCCAGACGCCGCACATGGCGGCGATCACGGCTTCGCGCTCGGGCGTGCTCTCGCGGCCGTCCTCCAGCCCCTGGTTGAGCAGACCGGTCAGATGGTCCACACCCAGGCCGGCCACGCGGGTCGTGCCGCGCACCAGTCGGTAGACCAGACCGGTAAGGCCGGTGGTCGGCAGCTCCTGCCCCGGCCCCCGAAGGCTGGCACGCGAGGCGATGGTCTGGTGCAGGCTCTCCACCAGATTGGTCACTGCGATGGTGGCATCAAAGCCCAGGCGCGCCAGGCCCTGCAAGTCCTGCAGCCGGATCGGGCTGCCGCGGCGGGGTGGCTTCTTCGCCATGGTCCCGGTGCTCCGGCGCAGTCTTAAAAGGTATCGAACACCGCGTCCAGCTGCTCGATATGCCGGGCACGTTCTGTGGCGTCGATGAAGCTGGCGTTGAAGCTGTTCAGCGCCAGCTGATAGGCCTGTTGGCTGCCCAATTGCAAGGCGGCAAAAGTTTGGGTGAAGTTCTCGTTGATATAGCCGCCAAAGTAGGCCGGGTCATCGGAGTTGATGGTGGCGACCATGCCGGCCTCCAGCATGCGGCCGATGCTGTGTTGCGTAAGCGAGGGATAGACGCGCAGCTTCAGGTTGGAGAGCGGGCAGACCGTGAGCGCGATGCGGTCCTGCACCAGGCGCTTGATCAGGTCCGGGTCATTCATGCTTTGCACGCCGTGGTCTATGCGCTCGACCTTGAGCACATCGAGCGCACCCCAGATATAGGCCGGCGGTCCCTCCTCGCCCGCATGGGCCACCAGGCGAAAGCCCAGCTGTTTGGCGCGCGCAAACACTTGGGCAAACTTTTCCGGCGGATGGCCCACCTCGCTGCTGGCCAGGCCAATGCCGACGATCCTGTCGCGCACCGGCATGATCTGCTCCAGGCATTCGAAGGCCTCTGCCTCGCTCAGGTGGCGCAAAAAGCACAGGATGAGCGAGGCCGTCATGCCGAACTTCGCCGGTGCGTCCCTGCAGGCGCGGTGCAGGCCCTTGACCACCATCTGTGCGTCCAGACCGTGGCCGGTGTGGGTCTGGGTGTCGAAGAATAACTCGGTATGCGTGACGTTATCTTCTTGGGCGCGTTGCAGATAGGCGCAGGCCATGTCGTAAAAGTCCTGCTCGGTTTTGAGCACCAGCGTACCCGCGTGGTAGATGTCCAGAAAGCTTTGCAGGTTGTCAAACACATAGGCCTCGCGCACGGCTTGCGCGGACGCATAGGCCAGCGGCACGCTGTTGCGCTGTGCCAAGGCAAACATCTGCTCGGGCTCCAGCGAGCCCTCGATGTGCATGTGCAACTCGGCCTTGGGCATGGCGCGCAGGAGTTCGGGCATGCGCTCCGGGGCTACGGGTTTGACGAGACGCACTGGGCTCATGGGATCACTCCAAAGGTAATGGCTTGCTGGCTTAAAAAGCGCCGGTAGGCGCTGGACGCCTTGTCCGCGGCCGTGTGCACTTCGGCACGCAGGTCCAGCGGCAGGCGTTTGGGGGTTTGCGATTCCAGCACCGGCTGGTCCTGCGTGAAGATGGTGTGCTGGAAGTCGCGCAGGGTCTGGTCCAGCGAATGGAAGTCCGCCACGGCCAGACGGAACCATACGCGGCTGCGCTCCGGTCCCATGGGGCAGATGAAGAGGCCAATGGCTTCGCGCCAGCCGGCCACGGCCACGCTGGCGGCGTCCGGTATCTTGGTCAGCACCGCCGCGAAAGGCGCGGTGACTTCGTAGCTGTACTCCACCTGGGCGGCAGTGACCGAATGCAGATTGCTCTTGGGCTGCGTGGCCATGCAGCCGGTGGCGCGCAGGCCAGTGTGGGTGCTCTGCACCTGGTAGTCGGCGATGGCAGCCGTGTCACGGCTGCCCAGCCAGTGCTCGTGCACAAAGGCGAAGTGGGCCATGTCCAGAAAGTTTTCCACAATGCGCGGTGCGCTGGTGGCCACCTCGTAGGGGCCACAGTTGACCTTGCGCAGCTGCGTGTCCTGCTCCGCCGCAAACGCAGGCACCGCCGGCGTGATCGCATCATGCGACTCCACCATGCGCACCCAGACCAGGCCGTATTGCTCGGTGCAAAAGTAGGTCCGGGTGGCGTGGCCTGCCGGCGGCACAAAATCCGGCAGCGCCGGCACATGCACGCAGCGGCCATTCGATGCGAACTGCCAGCCGTGGTAAGGACACTCCAGCCGCCCTGCACACACCTTGCCCAGCGAGAGGCGGGCACCACGGTGTGGACATTGGTCGACCCAGGCATTGACCACGCCGTCGCCATCGCGCCATAGCACGAGCTTGCGTTCCAGCAGTTCGACGGCGACTGGGGCATCGGTCACTGCATCACTTGAAGCAACCGGATGCCAGAGTTCTTTTTCAATCATGGTGAAAGCATAGTCGTCTATTGGGCGTTGCGAAATGTTTGGGCTTTGCGAGCTCGGGTTTTGTGCGCCGCTGCTATTTAGACAGTTGTGTGTACGCCGCTGCCAGTGGGGTGAATGGTTCCGTCCGTGTCCCCCGCCCGCTGCGCGGGCTCCTCCTTAACCTACCGGAACCATCCACCCCACTGTCAT
>CANFIH010000291.1 GCA_947446855.1 Burkholderiales bacterium | reverse complement strand
TCATCCAAGAACTCACGGTGATAGCTTCCAAGCTTCAGTACATCCAACACCGCAGAGTCCCCATTTGGACCTTTGATCTTGAAGTCTGCTGCTTGCTGTGCAGTCCCAGTAACCCGCCCAACACCAACATAGCCTGTACCCGGCACATTCACCCATATCCGGTCATCGGGCTTGAGTGCCAACAGCGTCCTGCTGTACCAAACACCACCCCCACCACAAATGAAGCCGTATTGCATTGCTTCAGACCATGAGCGTTCTTCGCCGTGACCATATGAAACGTAGAAGTCGCCATTCCACGGTTCAGCAGGAGCATTGCTGGCAGGTATGACATTCACCTGTGTGTGTACGGGGTCCAACAGCCATGACCTGCTCAACAACTGGTCAGCACCGTGGGCAAACACCTGAAAGCACAATACGTTTATCGCAATGTCCCGCTTGTTCAGGTAGCCCACGATACGTTCTGTACTGTCATCAAGCTGTGCCGCTACGATAACAATTTGATGACTCTGGTTGAGGGAGTCTTCATCCAAGGGCTGACCGAACCGCAGACGAAAATCTTCAGACAGGCTTTGCCCTGCTCTGAATCTGTTGTAGATGGCGGCAATGTCCTCAGACTGCAAGCCCTCCACCCAAGATGCATAGTCCAGCGCCTGAGCCACAACATCACGAGGGGTACGGTCACGCTTAAGTTCAACCAGTACCAATGAACCATCTGGCGCAATTGCCAACAGGTCAATGATGCCCCCCTGCCCTGTTCGCTCTTGACGACCAATCAGCATCCAAGCTGTTCGCGCCGATTGAATATTGACCCACCCTGCCGATTCAATATTGACCCAGGACGGATAGCTGCCGTTTGAATCGGCAACTGTGGATAAGTGTACTCAAGAGTCCAGTTTTCCTCCTTCCTTGATTCCTGGTTTGGCCTTCTGGCTGGGCACGGGGAATGCAGCGAAGGGCGTAGCCCGTAGCGTAATTCCCCGTGCTGCGCATCCTCAGAACGGATCTTCCAGCGGTGTGGCCTTGGACGACTTGCGCGATTGCTCCCGCTCCTTGATGCGCGACTTCGCTGCCAGAGTGCTCTGGTTGTATCGGTGGGAGTTGTTACCGGTCTCCACGATATGGCAGTGATGGGTCAACCGGTCCAGCAGCGCCGTCGTCATCTTTGCATCCCCAAACACGCGGGTCCACTCCGAGAAGCTCAGGTTGGTGGTGATCGCCACGCTGGTGTGCTCGTAGAGTTTTGAGAGCAGGTGAAACAGCAAGGCACCACCGGCCTGACTGAACGGCAAGTACCCCAACTCATCCAGAATCACCAGATCCATGCGCAAGAGCGACTGCGCAATGCGTCCTGCTTTGCCCTGCGCCTTCTCCTGCTCCAGCGCATTGACCAGATCGACCGTGCAATAAAAGCGCACCCGCAAACCCCTCTGGGTAATGCCAGCCACCCCGATGGCCGTGGCCAGATGGGTCTTGCCGGTGCCAGGCCCGCCAATGAACACCACGTTTTGTGCCGTGTCCACAAACTCCAGCGTCGCAAGCTTGTCGATCTGGCCCTCGTCAAGATCCTTGGCCGACTCCAAGGTGAAGTCAAACCCGGCCAGATCGCGATGGATCGGAAACCTGGCGACCTTCATCTGATGGCTGATGGAGCGCATGGCCCGGTCGGTCTGCTCGGCTTGCAGCAAGTGCTCGATCAGCCACTTGGAGGCAGTTACCTGAGAATCCCCCTGGGCCGTCAAATCCGTCCAGGCGTTGACCATACCAAGTAGACGCAACTCCTTGAGCTCGGTAGTGACATCACGACGCATGGCTGACCTCCTGCGTATTGGGTGTCAGGTCCACGTCACCACGCAAACTGTCGTACCGGTTGGTGTTGGCCAGCGGTACCTGTGTCAGTTGCAGGGTGGTTTCAACCGAATCGGGCACTGGGGCAGCATTGAGCCTGGCCACAACGTTGAGAACATGCTGGGCACTCAAGGCGCCGGACTCCACCACCAGATCGACCGCCACCAGAACCGCCTCTAAACCCGCTGCGGGAACAGCCGCCAGTACCTGTGCCATGACCTTGTCACCACCGTCGTGGCGCATCAAACCTTGGCGCAGCCGTTGCAGTGGCCCAGGAAGGTCTACAAATGGGGCACCGTTGCGCAAGGCACCGGGCTTGCGCTGTACCAGCGCAATATAGTGCTGCCAGTCGTAACGGATGTGTCCGCGATCAGCCAGTCGCTCATGGCTGGCCACAACAGCGTCCGCTGTGGCGATGTCCACCCGATTGGGATAGAGCCGGGTGCTGACCCTTGCGTTGGCCAGTTCACACGGGACCGAATAGCGGTTGCGCGCCACCGTTACCAAACAGGTGCTGCTCACCCGCGCGGATTTCTCAACATACCCGTCGAATGCTGTGGTCATGGGCATCATCTCGCCATGCTCTTGCTCGAGCATTTCCAGCACGCTGAACGCCTTGAACACCGGATGGGTTACCTCACTCCACAAGGCTCGGCAACGTTCGCCCAACCAGGCGTTGAGTTCGGCAAACGACGCCCACTGAATCTTTTGCGCATCCAGCCAAATACGCCTGCGGCTGTCCTGCACGTTCTTCTCCACGACGCCTTTCTCCCAACCGCTGGCCACGTTGCAGAAGTCGGTATCGAACAGGTAATGGGCGCACATCGCCGTGAATCGCGCATTGACGACACGACCCTTGCCCTTCTTCACCTTGTCCACCGCAGTCTTCATGTTGTCGTAGATGCCCCGACGCGGGACGCCGCCCAGGGCCTCAAAGGACCGGGTGTGGGCATCGAACAGCATTTCATGACCCTGACTGGGGTAGGCCACCAGCCAGAACGCGCGGCTGAAGCACAGCTTCAAATGGGCAACCTGGAGCTTGTAGAAGATGCCGCCCACCACCATGGCTTCATCGCTCCAGTCGAACTGAAACGCTTCACCGGGCTCGAACGCCAAAGGGACAAAGGCCTTGGGGGCCTTGCCTGCGGTGTCCCGCCAGGCGCGGATGAAGTCGGTGACGCGGCTGTAACCGCCGGCGTAGCCATCGGCCTTGATCTGGCCAAACAGGGCCTTGGCGGTGCGCCGGTTTTGCTTGGTGCGGTGGGAGTCGGCTTTGAGAGCCAGCTCCAGCGCCTGGTGAAACGCTGTGAGTTTGTTGGCCGTCTCCTTGCGCCGGTAGGTCGGCTTGTCCACCTCGTCGGTGCCCCGCACCCACTTGCGTATCGTGTTGCGCGACAGGCCCGTGGTCTTGGCTATTTCGTGCAGCGACTTCTTGTCGCGTGAATACAGTCGTTTGACTTTGCCCAGCATTTCCATGGTGATCACCTTTGTTTGCTCCTGCCCAAAAAACGGGCAGAGCCAGTAAAACACCTGGGTCAATTTTGGGTCGGCATAACCTCTATAAGTGGGTCAGTTTTCGGTCGGCGTCAACAGATTAAGTGCCGATCCGCTTTTTCTGGTCGTTAAGGGCGACTCCCCGTTGAAGTCGGTAGACGAGTTCGTGGAGACGGCAAAGAAATCCAAAGAACCGATGCGGTTCGGCAATGCAGGCGTCGGCGGTCTCCTTCACCTTGCCCAGTTGGCGCTAGAGGAGCGTATGGGTGCCAAGTTTATACACGCGCCATTCACAGGGAGCACACCCGCAATACAAGCGCTGCTGGGGGGGCATATTGACGCCATCACCGTTACACCTGCGGAGGTGCAGTCGTTTGTGGCGGCTGGCCAGTTGAAGATGTTGGCTGTAACCTCGGATCAGCGCTTGAAAGGCTATGAGCAGATTCCGACGCTGAAGGAGCGCAACGTAGATGTGACCGCTTACGCCTGGCGGGGTGTGGGAGCACCCAAAGGGATTCCTCCGGCTATATTGAGCAAGCTGGTCGATGCTGCACTCAAGACGGCCGAGGACCCAGCCTTCAAGGCGGGGATGG
The DNA here is from genome assembly GCA_947446855.1 of Burkholderiales bacterium. Lineage (GTDB taxonomy): Bacteria > Pseudomonadota > Gammaproteobacteria > Burkholderiales > Burkholderiaceae_C > Allorhodoferax. The sequence continues at coordinate 174 of CANFIH010000291.1, read as the reverse complement.
AACAAGCGAAGCTTGGGCACTCCCTGGCAAACAACGAGACCTTCCGCAAGGAAATTGCGCAACAGACCGCGCAATACAAGCAATTGATCGATAAATTCGGTCTGAAGACCCAGTGACCGCGCCGTCGCGGGCTGGCCATGCAGTGCCGCCCGGTTCCATCCGGCCGATGGGCTC
>CANFIH010000290.1 GCA_947446855.1 Burkholderiales bacterium | reverse complement strand
CGATATCCCGCGCCTGCAGCCCGTGCCATCGACCACCGTGATGGTGGTCGATGACAGCCCGGTTGCGCAAAACTACCTGCGCAACCGCGTGCTGGCGATGGGCTTGGAATGCGATGTGGCGAACAGCGGTGACGAGGCTTTACTGCTGATAGCGCAAAGGCATTACGCCGTGGTGCTGCTGGACATTCACATGGAAGGCATTGACGGGTATCAAACATGCCGGGCGATTAAGAATTTCAAAGGTGGTCCGGCGGTGTCCAAGGTCGTCATGACCAGCAGCAAAACGGGCACGGTCGACAAAATCCGGGCGACCCTGGCAGGCTGTGACGGCTACCTGACCAAACCCATTAGCGACCTTGCGCTGGCGCGCACCTTGTCCACGCTGATCAAGCTGGGCACAGCTACCCCGGCATCCGAGGCGCCCGTGCGTTCGGCACGCCCGCCATTCCAAGCAGCGTCATAACAAGCAGGAGTCGAAATGAAAAAAGTCATGGTCGTCGAGGATTCCCCCGTGGACTCCGAACATTTAAGCAAAATTTTGCGCGGCGCGGGGTGTACGGTCAGCGTAGCTAATTCCGGGGACGCGGCGTTGGACATGCTGCAAAGCAGCCGCCCAGACCTGGTGTTGATGGACATCAATATGCCCGGCACAGACGGCTTTGCCACTGCCAGAAAAATGGGCCGCCACGCCGACATGAAAGACATACCCGTTGTTTTTGTTACCAGCAAAGACCAGAAAGCAGACCGGGTTTTCGCCCAAATGCTCGGTGCCAAGGCTTACATCACCAAACCCTATCAGGACGCCGACATCTTGGCCTTGATTTAAGCGCGAGCGACCATCTTGGGCATAGGCCATGCAAACCACTTCCGACGCGATTGCGTCTCTTGATGAAACCACCGCAGAAGGGACGTATTCCGCGTACCGGATCGGCTGCGGGCCCTGGCAATTGGCAGTCAATGCGCAATGGGCGACTGGCATTTTGGATAGCTATGCGCTGCAGCCGATTCCACGCGCCCCGCAATGGCTGGCTGGATGCACCAACGTGGACGGCATATTGGTACCGGTCATTGACTTGCTCTTGTTGCTGGACCCGGCGGCGGCAAGCGCGCGTGGCGTGGGCCAACGACCTCGCCTTCTGCTGGGCAGCCACTCTCCCGGGGATAACGAAGAAGCCATCGGCCTTCTTTTTACCGGACTCCCACAGCAGGTGGCTATTACCCGCAGCGCGTTACCGGCAAATTTTGAAGCGCCACCGCTGCTGCGCGGGATGGCGCGAGGACTGGCCGAAGTGCCCGACGGCCGCCTAACTATCGAACTCGATACCCACAGCCTGATCGACCACTTCATCAGCCAACTGGATACGACCGAACACGTATCCGCTTGACCTCTCGACTTTCACCCTACTCACCCCAAGGTACACCGCATGCTCAATACTTTTCGCGCCAGACTGATTGCACTGATTGCTCTGCTGGTTGTTCTACGCGTGGTGCAATGGGTTTATGTAGATCGAGAACTCCATGTCTACCAAACCTTGAACGCGGCACAAATCAACAACGCAGTGGTTACGTCCGAGCAGACGCGGATCTATGGGCTGACTCTTAATTTGTACATTGCCTCACAGGCCTACTCCAGTGGCATTTTGGAGAGAGACATCGAACGCAGAGACAGAGCTGAAAAGGAAATAAAGCGCCTGATCGGCGAAATAAAAATTGTCCCTCCTTACCATTCACTTTTTTTAGAGGATCTGCGCGAGACCTTGGTGGATGAAAGACCGGTCGTGGATGCTTTCGTGGAAAAGGTGCGCCAGGTGTTGGAAACACCTATCAATGCTCCCAATGTCGCCAGCGCGGGCAACAACATGAATGCTTTGCGCGACGCGCAAGGGGCAGTTGACCAAGCCTTTGAATCGGCTGCTTCGTTGTTTGATGCCCAAATTCCCTTGGTGACTCAGGATATTCGGGCGCGCGAACGTGTAACGCTTGAAAGGGGCGAGGGATTCGATAGGTCAAATGTAGTGTCACTCATCGTGGAGAGCTTGATTTTCATTGCTGCAGCCATCTGGTTCGCCTTGGGTCTGAGCAAGGGTTTTCAGCAGATGGAATCCACCATCGGGAAAATCAACACGGGCAACCTCGACGCACGCACTACGATGACCGGCCTGGATGAGCTCAGCCGTATAGGCCAAAGCTTTGACAAGCTATTAGATGAACGGTTGGTCGCTGAAGCGGCTAAGCGCCGGGAGAATGATGTCATCAATGAATCTGCGATTACCCTGCTTGGCGCAGTGGTTGCCCTTTCGGATAGGGATCTTCGGGTGCGTGCGCCAGTGGATGACAACATCGTTGGGACGATAGCGTCCTCCATCAACCAGTTGGCAGACGAAACTGCCGAGGCCTTGAGCAGCGTGCAGTCCCTGTCGGTGCAACTGGAAGAAGCAACCCTGGCGACACGGCAACAATCGCAAGAAGTCGATCGGGCCATTGCGCTGGAGCAAACTTTGCTCAAGGGGATGGAGATAACCCTGGCCGACGCATCGGGGCAGTTGCTCGAAGTGTCGGCGCTTTCGCAGCGCTCGGCAGCGTCTGCGGGTCGCACGGCAGACGCGGCGGCAGCGGCCCAAAACGCCGTGGGAACCACCTTGCGCGGTATGGAGAATCTGCGCCAGGGCATGGGCGATACGGAGAAACGGTTCAAAAGTTTGGCGCAGCGCTCGCAGGAAATTTCCAATGCGGTGGCATTGATCAACACGATTTCCGAGCGCACGCACGTGCTGTCGCTAAACGCTTCCATCCAAGCCGCCGCAGCCGGGGAAGCCGGGCGGGGGTTTGCCGTAGTGGCCTCAGAGGTGCAGCGCCTCTCTGACGCGTCCAGTAAGGCCGCCAATGAGATTGCAGCGATGGTGGGCAACATCCAAGCGGAGACCAACGAGTCGCTGGTTACGCTGAGCGGTTTGGTCAGCGATGTGGTGGAGCAATCGACGCTGGCGCAATCGGCCGCGCAGGAGATGCAATCCGCCCAAACGGCGACCCAAGAGCTGATTGCCATGGTGGCACAAATTGCGGCCTCGTCCGAGCTGCAACAGGGACTGGCAACATCCCTGCGCGCCAGCATCTCCGAAGTCAACCAATCCACCATCCAGACCAGTTCGGCGATGTCTGCCCAAAGAGGTTTGACCGAGACCTTGGTCGACTACGCGCTGGGCTTGCGCCAAAGCGTTGCCGAATTCAAGCTGGACCAGCCAACGCCCAAAACCTCGGCCTGATTGCGCGAGGGACACGGCATGCTGTTGGAGCTATTGCGGCAGGAGCTGACGGAGTCAGCGCCCACACTGAGCGCCTTACAACCCTGGGCCGAGGGCCAGCCGGTGGACGATGCGGAATTTGAGTCCGTTTTGGAATTCATGGACCGCTACGCCGAGGCGATACAAAGCAGCGGATTGGACGCTTTGGCAGAGTACCTGGCGATGGTCCGATCGCTGTTGTCCCAAAACCATGCGGATCCGAGCCGCCCCCAGTACCGCGAGGAACGTGCGCACTTGGTGGGTTGGATCAACGCCGCAATTCTGTATCTGGAGCGACCGGGCGATATGCATGCGGTGCAGGCGATGGAGTATTCCTTGTCTGCGAGTGCTGACGCTGTAGACGAGGCCTGGCTGGAAGATGCGATTGATCGTCTGCTTGAACCCGATCTGTTGACAGAGCAGTCGGATGGGATGGCCGATGCACCGGAGGAAAACCCGCAGGATTATTTCCTCGATGTGGACGGTGTCGAGCCCGATCAGTTGCAGGTTTTTTTGTTCGACGCACCACGCCAGGTGTCAGAAATTGAGACTGCTGTGGTTGCCTGGGGTACCGGGGTTTGCACCAAGCCCATGATGCAACAGGCCATGCGTGCTGCCCACACGCTCAAGGGCAGTGGTTATATCTTGGGGCTGCATGGCATAGGCCGACTCTCGCACCACCTGGAAAATATTCTGGATTACGCCTTGACGGGGGCGCAAGAGACAGTCGCCCCGCCGCCTGCGGTGCAGGATGGTCTGATACGTGCCGTGGATGCCTTGCAGCAGATGTTGGGTTTTGTCCAAGGAGTGGAGGCGCCTCCCACCGACGTGCACT
>CANFIH010000289.1 GCA_947446855.1 Burkholderiales bacterium | reverse complement strand
ACCTGGTACAGCCGCCGCCTGAAAAACATCATCGGCGTGACCGAAGAAACCACCACCGGCGTGCTGCGCCTGAACGAAATGTCCGAGAAGGGCACGCTGGCCTTCCGCGCCATCAATGTGAACGATTCGGTGACCAAGAGCAAGTTCGACAACCTGTACGGCTGCCGCGAATCCCTGGTCGACGCCATCAAGCGCGCTACCGACGTGATGATTGCCGGCAAGGTCGCCCTGGTTGCCGGTTACGGCGACGTGGGCAAGGGTTCGGCCCAGGCCCTGCGTGCCCTGAGCGCCCAGGTCTGGGTGACGGAAGTCGACCCGATCAATGCATTGCAAGCCGCCATGGAAGGTTACAAGGTCGTGACCATGGAATACGCTGCCGACAAGGCCGACATTTTCGTGTCCGCCACCGGCAACAAGAACGTGATCACCTACAAGCACATGGCGGCCATGAAGGACCAGGCCATTGTGTGCAACATCGGCCACTTCGACAACGAAATCGACGTTGCATCGCTCGAGAAGCTGCAGTGGGACGAGATCAAGCCCCAGGTCGACCATGTGATCTTCCCCGCCTCCAAGGGCCGGGGTGGCAAGCCTGAAAAGCGCATCATCCTGCTGGCCAAGGGCCGTCTGGTGAACCTGGGTTGCGGCACCGGCCACCCCAGCTTCGTCATGTCGTCCAGCTTTGCCAACCAGACCATTGCCCAGATCGAGCTGTTCACCAAGCCCAAGGAATACAAGTCCGGCCAGGTCTATGTGTTGCCCAAGCATCTAGACGAGAAAGTCGCCCGCCTGCACCTGAAAAAGGTCGGCGCCATGTTGTCCGAGCTGACCGACGAGCAAGCCGCCTATATCGGTGTAAGCAAGGCCGGCCCGTACAAGAAAGATACCTATCGGTATTAAGCTCCCCCCGAAGCGCCTGCGGCGCTGTGGGGTGAAACATAGGAAACTGATGCGAATAGATCAACTGCTGGTTCAAAAAGGGATTGCCAACACCCGTTCCCAGGCGCAACGGCTGATTGCCGATGGCGTGGAGTGGGCGCAGGGTGAGACCTGGCGGCGCATCGCCAAGAATGGCGATGACGTGCCGGAATCAGCCGAGGTGCGGCTGCTGGATGATTCCGAGGCGCGCTATGTGTCGCGCGGCGGGCTCAAACTCGAAGCGGCACTGAAAACGGTTGGTCTGTCCGTGGAAGGATTTGCCTGTCTGGATGTCGGTCAATCGACCGGTGGATTTACCGACTGCTTGTTGCAGGCCGGTGCCAAGTCGGTGGTCGGCGTGGATGTGGGGAGCGCGCAGTTGCACCCCATGTTGCGCAGCGATCCGCGTGTCCTGTGTGTGGAAAAAGTGAATGCCCGCGCGCTCACGGCTGAGGATCTGATCCAGGCGTATGAGGACAGCACGGGCGAGGACGGCCAGTTTGACCTCGAAGACGACGGCGAATTCGATGGCGAGGATGAAGCATCCGACGCAGTCGAAGCGGTACCCACCGAGTCCGAGTTCGTGCCGGAGTTTGACCTGATCGTGGCCGATCTGTCCTTTATTTCCCAGACACTGGTCTTGCCAGCCGTGGTGCCCTTGCTCAAAGCGGGCGGCACCCTGCTGACCTTGGTGAAACCCCAGTTTGAACTGCAACCCGGCCAGGTCGGCAAGGGCGGCATTGTCAAAGATCCGGAGTTTTACGTCGTCGTGGAGCAGCGTTTGCGTGAAGCGTGCGCCGCTCTGGGGCTGACGGTTACCGCGTGGTTCGACTCGCCCATTGCTGGCGGCGACGGCAACCGCGAATTTTTTATTTGCGCCACTCAAGCGGCGGAATGAAACCCTGCGCGGCCATGCTGCGCGGCGTTGGTAGGAGAAAAAAGCATGTCTATTGCTAAGCGTGTCCCCCTGAGCCTGGAGTTTTTCCCGGCCAAGAACCCGGAAGTGGCCGCCAAAATGGCGGGCATCCGAAAAGACCTGTCGGTATTGCAGCCCGATTTCTGCTCGGTCACCTTTGGTGCCGGTGGCACTACCCAGGCCGGGACCTTCAGCACCCTGCGCGAAATGGTGGGTGAGGGAACGGCTGCGGCCTCGCACCTGTCCTGCGTGGGCGCCACCAAGGCGTCCATTCGCGAGCAACTGGCCGAACTCAAGGCCATGGGCGTGCGGCGCATCGTGGCCCTGCGCGGTGACCTGCCCAGCGGCTACGGCGTCGGCGGCGACTTCAAGTTTGGCAGTGACCTGGTGCGTTTTATCCGGGAAGAAACCGGCGACACTTTTTGGTTGGAAGTGGCGGCCTATCCGGAGGTGCATCCCCAGGCCAAGTCGCCTGCCTCCGACCTGGAAGCCTTTGCCATCAAGGCCCATGCGGGCGCCAATTCGGCGATCACCCAGTATTTCTTCAATGCCGATGCCTACTTCCGTTTCCGTGACGACGTGAAGGCCATGGGGGTGGAGATTCCCATCATCCCCGGCATCATGCCCATTACCAATTCCACGCAGCTGATGCGCTTTTCCGACAGCTGCGGCACCGAGATCCCGCGCTGGATTCGTCTGCGTCTGCAAAGCTTTGGTGAGGACACGGCGTCCATCAAGGCCTTCGGCCTGGAAGTGGTGACGGATCTGTGTGAGCGGTTGCTCTCCGGTGGCGTTCCTGCGCTGCACTTCTACACCATGAACCAGAGTGCGCCGGTGCTGGCGCTGTGTTCTTGTCTGGGGCTGACGCCGGTGGCTGCGAAGGCGCGGGTTCTTGAGGCGGTTGCGTAGATTTCGTTCCCTGCATCTTTTAACTCCGCCATTCTTTAACTCCCCCATCCCCCCCGCCCCTTACCCCCCGCCGGGGTAAGGGGTGCCACAAACGGACAGCCCATTTGACCTCTTCGCTCCGACTACGGAATGACGGAGATGGTCTTGTTGTGGGTGTTGGTGGCCTGGATTTCACGTCGGTCGTACCGAGTGGCGGAGGCTGACGCGGTGGAAAGAAATAGTGGTCTACTTGCCGCGCTACCGCGCTATCGGCGGCACCAAGAGCTTATGCCCAACACCGACCCCAGAAAACCCATCTTTAGTAAGGTCCGGGCCGAAGCGACGCAACCCAATGGGCTGTCCGCTTCAGGCACCCCTTACCCCGACGGGGGGTAAGGGGCGGGGGGGATGGGGGAGTTAAAACTACCCGCCACTCTCCAGCGTAAACGCCGCATGCTGATCCTGCCCCAACGCCGCCACCAACTGCGGCATCGCATCTTTCAGCAAGGCCTTCAAGGTATGCGGAGGGTTGATCAAAAACATGCCACTGGCCGGCAGACCCGGGCGAATCACTTCACCTTCAGCGTCCTGCGTCAGCTTGCTGTTCTTGACCGTCAGTGTCACGCTGAGCCAGCTCTTGCCCGACTTGTTGGCCAGGGTCTTGAGCTTCTTGGGAACATCGTGCGCTTCCGGGCGCGGAATGATGGGGTACCACACGGCGTAGGTGCCGGTGGGGAAACGCAGCATGGCGTCGGTAATCATGGCCTGCACGCGGGCGTAGTCGTGCTTGACCTCGTAGCTCGGGTCGCACAGCACCAGGGCGCGGCGCGAGGGTGGCGGCAGGAACTTTTTCAGGCCTTCAAAACCGTCTTCGCGCAGGATGGTCACCTGACGGCCGGCTTCGAGCTGGGCGATATTGGCGGTCAGCGTCTTGGTGTCGGTCGGGTGCAACTCAAACAGCTTGAGCTTGTCGCGCCCGTGCAACAGGCTCTGGATGATGAAGGGTGAACCCGGGTACACCGACCAGGTGCCACCGTTGTTGAAGCCGGCCACCATTTCGACATAGTCCTGGATGGCGGGCGCAAACGCTTCCTTGGGTTTGTTGGCGATCAGCTTGAGAAAGCCTTCGGCCGCCTCGGCGCTGGTCTTGGCGTAATCGCCGTCCAGGCGGTACAGGCCGGCTCCGGCATGGCTGTCAAACACGTTCAGGGCCGTGTCTTTTTGCGTCATGTAGCGCAGCACCGCCAGCAGAACAATGTGTTTCAAAACGTCGGCGTGGTTTCCGGCGTGGAAGGCGTGGCGGTAACTAAACATGGGGCTATGGTAACCGTTCAGCAGAAAAGTTCCCCAAAACCTGATCAACTTTCATATAATGGAGGGCTTCGCAGCGCCTTAGTGGTTCCGCGGCGAAGATGCAAAAGCGACTCTGTCACGGAGTTT
>CANFIH010000288.1 GCA_947446855.1 Burkholderiales bacterium | reverse complement strand
CTTGGCGGCCATGCACTTCACGGTCTACCAGCAGCGCCAAACGTTCTTCAAAGCTCATGGCCGTAATGCCGCTTTGCGTGAGCTGCAGCTCCAACGCCTGAGCCATGGTGTCCAGGCGCAGGCCGCGCAGTTGGTTTAGGGTGGTGTTCATCATCATAGGTATTCCTGTGGTCGTTTGAGTAGCCGGTGTTTGTGTTGCTGTCATTGGTAGTAGCCGGGTCCGCGCACATGGGCATGCGGCGGGCTGGTCCACTCTGGGGTCGTGCTGGGCTGCAGGAGGTCGCGCCGGTTGAGCAAGATGTCGCGGATGTGGGTGTATTGTAAGCGGCCAGCGATCCCATCTTGACTTGGTCCAGTTGATGGTTGATGGTTGATGGAGAATTGCACTCATACCATTGACCTGCAAACGTGCTGTTGCCTTATGACCCCCTTGGCATTTGAACCCTTGTCGGACGAAGAACTCGTCGAGCTTGACCACTTCATGCTTCATGAGGTGGATTGCGATGAGGGCATGACTCTGGACATGCTGGACGGGTATTTGCATGCCATTGCCATCGGCCCTAAAACCCTGATGCCACGGCAGTGGATGCCGGCCATCTGGGGAGATGGCGATAGCATGATGCCGCCGGTGGAGAGCATCGAGAAGCTCAATCAGATTCTGGGACTGATCATGCGCATGTTCAACAGCATCATCGCGGGCCTGGAAGAAGATCCACCGGAGATTTATCCGCAATGGTGCACGCAGGAGTATCGGGGTCGCGAGTACGACGACGCGGAAGGCTGGGCTTATGGCTTTACTCAAGGAGTGCACCTGTGCCAAGCGGAGTGGGCGCCGCTGTTGCAGACACCTCAGGGTCAGGCCTGGTATCGCCCGATTGGCTTGCTAGGAGAAGACGACTTTGGCGCAGATCAGGACGCATTAACCAAGACACCAGCGATGCGCAGCAAGCTGGCTTTACAAATTCCTGAAGCCGTCGTTGCCATGCACCGGCACTGGTTACCGTACCGCCGCGCGGTTTACGAGCGTGAGGTTGCAAAGGCGATGCAACCCAAGGTCGGGCGCAATGAGCCCTGTCCATGCGGCAGCGGCAAGAAGTTCAAGAAGTGTTGCGGTGCCGCTGCCAACCTGCATTAGTTAGCAGCAATACTTCAGGCTGGCCGCCACCGATGCGGCAACAATTCTTCGATCTGGCTGTTCTTCTGCGTTGGCAGCCTTGTGAGGATGTCCTTCATGTAGGCATACGGATCATGCCCATTGATCTTGGCGCTTTGGATCAGGCTCATCACGGCGGCGGCACGCTGGCCTGCCCGTAGCGATCCCGCAAAGAGCCAATTGCCCCTTCCCAATGCGACCGGACGGATTTGGTTCTCGCACCAATTGTTGTCAATTGGCACCTGACCGTCATACAGGTAGTGCGTCAATGCCACCCAGCGTTTTATGCTGTAGTCCAGTGCTTTTGCGGTGGCCGAGCCGTTGGGAACCTTGCTTCGTTGCAATATCAGCCACTTATGCAGGGCATCGGCAATCGGTTTGGCCCTTTCCTGTCGAATCCTCTTGCGGTTCTCGGCACTGAGTGCCTTTGTGTCCCGCTCCACGTCATACAGTAGGTCAAAGAATTTAAGACCCTCAGCGGCAATCTGGCTGGTGTGATTGGCATGCAGTTCAAACAGCTTCCTGCGGGCATGGGCCATGCAACCGGACTCTTTGACGCCCTTGGTAAAGAGCGCCTTATAGGCTACGTAATCATCACAAACCAGTGTTCCACTCCAGCCACCGTCTTCATCGGGTTTATCCAGGAAGGCTCTGGCATGTTCGCCGGCACGGGACTCACAGAAGTCGTAAACCACCGCCCTCGTGGCTTCAAAGACACCTGGTGCATAAGCCCAGAGGTAGGCGCGATGCGTCTTCTTGTTACCCGGCTTGAGCATCGGGATCGGCGTTTCATCCGCGTGCAGGATCCGGTGGCTCAGCACCGATGCCTTAAGCGCATCCACCAAAGGTTGCAGCTGCACGCCACACATGCCAACCCATGCTCCCAGTGTGGAACGTGGGATCTCGAGGCCTGCACGACCAAAGATCTTCTCTTGGCGGTACAGGGGTAAATGATCCGCATACTTGGCCACCAACACCTGGGCCAGCAATCCGGCCGTGGGTATGCCTTTGTCGATGACTTGCGCTGGGACCGGCGCCTGGGTCAGGGTTTCGCAGTTGGTGCAGACCCACTTGCCGCGCACATGACGTTCTACCGTGAACACGCCAGGTGTGTAGTCCAGCTTCTCAGAGACATCCTCGCCAATGCGCTTGAGTTGGCAGCCACACTTGCAGCTTGTGGAATCAGGCTCGTGGTGGACGTCTACGCGCGGCAGGTTGTCCGGCAGAGATGCACGCTTGGGCTTCCTTGGAGGCTCGGTGTCGGTCTTGGGCGGTGGTGTGAGGTTTTTGAGTTCCTGCTCAATTGCGGCGAGGTCCTCGTCAAAGGCTTCTTCCAGCAAGCTGACCTGCGTGCTGTCGAGCTGCTCCCGGCTGCGGCCAAACTGGTGGCGCTTGAGCACAGCCATCTCGTGCGTGAGTTGATCAATCTTGGCCTGGCGGTACAACAATTCCTTGGCGCCGCTGCTGATGGTTTGCTCTTGTTTCTGCACCGTGGCCATCAGTCCCAAAAGGAGTTCGCGCAATTGTTGCGCGTCCAATTGGTCCAGTGAGTCGGGGATGACAACCATGGAACGGCAGTATTCCAAACACCGCCCGCCATCACCATTGGTGCATGCACCAATGGACTTATCATCTATCAACTCACACTATGGTGATGATGCCGTCATTGCCCAGGCGCTGCCAGGGCAAACCCAGCACCAGGGCATTTAACTGCTCCATGCTAAGTTGCTGGTGGCGGTTCAATATCGTCGCTGCTGGCCATGCAAACTTGCCTTCGTTGAGTCGACGGGCTGCCAGCCAGATGCCAATTCCGTCATGCACGAGAACCTTCACGCGATTGGCCCTGCGGTTGGCAAACAAGTAGGCGTGGTGGGGATGCGCTGCACCGAACACCTGGACCACTCTGCCAAGCGCCGTATCCGTGCCCGCCCGCATGTCCAGTGGCTGTACTGCCAGCCAGGCGCAGTCGACGCGAATCACTTGAGAACGGAGGCTGACCAACAGGCAAATTCACTGGCCGCAGACATGGGCCAGGTGACGGCCATGACCAGGCCTCCTTTGCGCACCTCCACCTTGATCTCATGCTCCACTTGCTCGGCAGGCTTCGTGAGAAGCGGCAACGCAATGAATGACGGCACATTCTGGCCAGCCATGGCCACATTAGTGGCGCCAGTGTCGACACCGTTGCCAATTGGCAGCCTGGGTTGAGATGATTCTTTGAGCCAGCGGTGCAACACATTGGCGTTCATGCCGTGTGCACTGGCAACAGCTGCAATGGATGCGCCCGGTGCACCGCAAGCAGCCAGCAATTCAGCCTTGGTGTCGGCAGAGTATGTGCGCTTGGTGCGCCGCGCTGCGTATCTCGGGGGGTCTGAGTCTTTGAGCATTGTGTCCACGATCAATTGATGTGGACACAATGTTGCAAGGTCAGTGGGCAGTCAACTAGGTGACTTTGCTGGCCGCTTACGGTATGTTAGCGGCTGTGTAGGAAGGCGCAAATATGGCGGAGTTCCGCATGGGTACGGACAAATGGCAAGGGCCCGAAGGGCCCTGGAACAAGTGAATGGATACCCGGCTAGTTAGAACAGATCTTCGTCGTCAAGGTTGATGTCGGTTGATCTGGTGTACTCAGTACGGTCATCCTGCAGGTATTGCTGGATCTGCAGTAGATAGTGGCTATAGATAACTTCCCGCAAGTCATCCAACAGTTCGACCACGGCACAAGCCTGTGCAGGCGTCCAGTCATCCTGAATCAAGAATGCGAGTCCGCGTTGCAAGCCAGATGGCAGATGGAGTTTCATGGCTTGACCTTTTTGCGTTTTGATTCGGCCTGCTCGGCGCGTTCCAGGGCTTCCTTGAGCCGGTAGGACTCACCCTCGATGGGTATTACCTCGGAGTGATGGACCAGACGGTCAATCAGCGACACAACGCAGGCGGCATTTGGAAACACGGTGTTCCAATCGGCGAAGGCCTTGTTGGTGGTGTCCATCGTGCTCTTGGACTCGTAACGCCTGCTCACCAGCTCG
>CANFIH010000287.1 GCA_947446855.1 Burkholderiales bacterium | reverse complement strand
TTTCGGTATGCAAAAGGCCGAGGTTGTGGAGTTGGCCTTGCAGGCGGTGCGGTTGATCAAGCAGTTGGCGGCGGAAATGCCTGAAACCGAGATTACGCTCGAATACAGCCCCGAAGTTTTCAGCAGCACCGAGCCCGAATTTGCGTTGGAAATCTGCAATGCTGTCACCGCAGAATGGGGCGCCACGCCCGCCAACAAGGTGATCTTGAACCTGCCGGCCACGGTGGAAGGCTCCACGCCCAATGTTTATGCCGATCAGATTGAGTGGATGCACCGCAATTTGGCACGGCGCGATAGCGTCATCCTGAGCCTGCACCCGCACAATGACCGCGGCACGGCGGTGGCTGCTGCGGAACTTGGCCTGTTGGCAGGTGCTGATCGTGTGGAAGGCTGCTTGTTTGGCAACGGTGAGCGCACGGGCAACGTGGACATCGTGACTTTGGCGCTCAACCTCTACACCCAAGGGGTGTCGCCGGGTCTGGACTTTTCCGACATCAACGCGGTGGCGCGTACCGTGGAATATTGCAATCAATTGCCCATCCATCCACGCCATCCCTATGTGGGCGACTTGGTATTTACCGCCTTTAGCGGCTCGCACCAGGACGCCATCAAGAAAGGTCTGGCTGCGCAAAAACCCGACACGATCTGGGACGTGCCTTATATGCCCATTGACCCGGCAGATCTGGGTCGGAGCTACGACTCGGTGATCCGTGTCAACAGCCAAAGCGGCAAGGGTGGTGTGGCCTATCTGATGGAGGTGGAATACGGCGTGGTCATGCCAAGGCGCTTGCAGGTGGAATTCTCCGGTGAGGTGCAGGCGTATACCGATACCCACGGTGGCGAGATGACAGCGCAAGACATCTGGAACCTGTTTGACGCGACTTATCTGAACGCCCAGGACGCGACGATGCGCTATGTGGATCATCACTTATTCGAAGCAGCGGCCCCGGGCAAAAAGCATGTGCAAGGCATTGACCTGCATCTGGAAGTCGCGGGTCAGGCGGTTCATCTCAAGGGCGTGGGCAATGGGCCGATCGATGCGGCGGTGCATGCCCTGCAGAGCGCCGGTGTGCAGGTGCAGGTACGCAGCTTTGAGGAGCGCTCCACCAAGGCCAGCCAGCAGGCTGGTGACGCCCAGGCATGTGCCTTTCTGGAACTGGCTGTCGTGGGCGAAAGCACCGAGCGTTTTGGCGTAGGCCTGGACGGCAATATCGTCACCGCTTCGTTGCAGGCACTGGTCAGTGGCGTGAATCGACTGGGCCTGCAGCTGTCAGTGCCGCGCACAGAACTGGAAGACGCCGCAGCGTGATTTCGCATATCAACATTGGCATCACCGATTTCGGCCGCGCCTACGCGTTTTACTGCGCGGTGCTGCCGGAATTGGGGCTGGTGTTGAAGTTCAGCGAGCCCGAAAATTTCTGGGCCGGTTGGGTATCGCCGCAAGCACCGCGCCCTTTGCTTCTGATAGCCCAGCCGTTTGACGGCAAGCCGCACCAGGCGGGCAATGGCCAGATGCTGGCGCTACAGGCGGATAGCCGGGGTGTGGTGGATCGGGTCTACGCAGCAGCGATGTCGGCAGGTGCCACCAGTGAGGGTGCGCCGGGTCTGCGCCCGCATTACCACCCGAACTACTACGGCGCCTACTTCCGCGATCTGGATGGCAACAAACTCTGCGTTGTCTGCCACAAAGCGGAAGTCAAGCCTTCTTCAGAAAACAAGCTTTCAGCATAAAGCTGCCACCGTCCATCTTGCAGTCCACCTCGTGGTCACCGCCGACCAAGCGGATGCTTTTCACTTTGGTGCCCATCTTCAGAACTGTCGAACTGCCTTTGACCTTTAGGTCTTTGATCAGCACCACGGCGTCGCCATCCTTGAGCACCTGACCGTTGGAATCTTTCACCACGGCGTCTTCGTCCTCACCCGTTGCGGCTGTCTCGGCTTGCGGCCATTCAAAACCGCAATCGCCACAGACAAAGTTAGCGCCATCGGGGTAGGTGTTTTCAAGGGTGCATTGGGGGCAGGCGGGGGTGGTGCTCATGGTTTTCTTTCTTGAATTTAGTCGTTGATGAGTGCGCGGCCCAGCCATTGACCGCCGCTGCAGCGCTCAATACCAGCCAGATCCAGACGTGATTGGACTTGGGTAAATCCTGCGCTTTGCAAAAGGGTGCGCACGGTGGCGGCCTGGTCGTAGCCGTGTTCCAAAAGCAGCCACCCACCCGGCAACAAGTGCACGTGTGCTTGGCCGATGATGGTACGGATGTCGTCGAGACCGTCGTCACCGCTGGCCAGCGCCTGCAAAGGCTCGTGGGTGAGGGCAGCCAGGTGCTCGTCTTGGGCCGCGATATAGGGCGGGTTGGAGACGATCACGGAAAACTGTTGGTCCAGGCCTTGCAGCCAGCTACCTTGGTGAAACTGCACGTCCAGCGCCAGCCGCCGGGCATTGGCGCTTGCGACTGCCAGCGCATCGTTGCTGAAGTCCAGCGCATGGACCTGAAAAAGTGGCCGGCTATGTTTGATTGCCAGCGCAATGGCACCGCTGCCGGTACCCAGATCGATGAGCGTCGGTGCACTGGCAGGCGTCGCGCTGGTGGGAGCAGCCAGCGCTGTGGGTTCTGCGACAACATCTGGAGCCGCAATCGTCGGCGCATCCAAGACTTCCAGCGCCCAGTCCACCAAAGTCTCGGTGTCGGCGCGCGGATCCAGCACGCGGGCGTCGACTTGCAGTGTCAAACCATAAAACTCTTTGTGTCCGGTGATGTAGCTCAGGGGCTCACCGGCAGCACGCCGCGCGGCCTGGGCCTGCAACTGTGCGAGCGCGGTAGCGGGCATGGCATCGTCACCATGTGCCAGCAGCCACGCGCGTTCGCGGTTGCTGCGGCCCAGCGCATGGAGTACGAGCAGTTGCGCGTCCAGACGCTCCAGCCCCAGGGACAGCGCGTACTGAATGGCTTGGGCGATGGTCATGTTCAGGGATAACAGCCAGAGTTTGCGGCGGTGTGGTGGACTTGGTGCGCTTGGCCTTCAGAATCAGGCGTTCATTTCCAGTGCCGCCATTTGCTGCGCCGCTTCATACGCCTGCAGCGCTTCAATCACGTCGCCCAGGTCGCCTTCCATGATGCCAAGCAATTTGTACAACGTCAGGTTGATGCGGTGGTCGGAGAGGCGCCCCTGCGGAAAGTTGTAGGTGCGGATGCGGTCGCTGCGGTCGCCGCTGCCCACGAGACTTTTGCGTTCTGCGGCGTCCTTTGCTGCGCGCTCGGAGCGGTCTTTCTCGTGGATGCGCGCGGTCAGCACTTTCAGCGCCTGGGCCTTGTTGCTGTGTTGGCTGCGTCCGTCCTGGCACTCGGCCACGATGCCAGTGGGGAGGTGGGTGATGCGCACGGCAGAGTCGGTCTTGTTGATGTGCTGACCACCGGCGCCGCTGGCACGGTAGGTGTCAATGCGCAAGTCCGACGGGTTGATCTTGATGGCCTCAGCCTCGTCTTGTTCGGCCAGCACGGCCACCGTGCAGGCGCTGGTGTGAATGCGGCCTTGGGTCTCCGTTGCCGGCACGCGCTGCACGCGGTGGCCACCGCTCTCGAACTTCAACATGCCATAGGCGCCACAGGGGCCGGCATTGGTTAGGGTGGTGCCTTCGATGCGCAACACAACGTCCTTGTAGCCGCCCAACTCGCTCTCGGAGGCGCTCATGATTTCGGTCTTGAAACCTGCGGCATCGCAATAGCGGGTGTACATGCGCGCCAGATCGGCGGCAAACAGGGCCGACTCATCGCCACCCGTGCCGGCACGGATTTCCACAAAAGCCGGGCGCTGATCGTCCGGATCCTTGGGTAGCAGCATGCGTTGCAGCTCCTGCTCCAGTTGCGCCAACTCGGCGGTGGCGCTGTCGATTTCGTCTTGCGCCATAGCCGACATTTCTGCGTCATCAGCCGAACTGCTCAACATCGATTGGCCTTCGGCCAGATCGGCCTCGCGCTGTTGGTAGCGCGCCCAACGACTGGCCACCGCACCCACCTCGGTGTGCTCGCGCGACAAGGCCAGGAACTGCTTCATATCCTGCATGATGTCCTCGCGAGAGAGCAGGAATTCCAGTTCTCCCAGACGGTCGGCAAAGCGGGCAAGTTGTTGGCGCAAAAAGGGTTTCATGGGACGGGGGATGCAAAGGAATCAGGAAATCTGCCCATTGGA
>CANFIH010000286.1 GCA_947446855.1 Burkholderiales bacterium | reverse complement strand
GTCCTCGTAGGCCTGATTCAC
This sequence comes from Burkholderiales bacterium, assembly GCA_947446855.1. GTDB lineage: Bacteria > Pseudomonadota > Gammaproteobacteria > Burkholderiales > Burkholderiaceae_C > Allorhodoferax. The sequence goes on along the minus strand of CANFIH010000286.1, from coordinate 4,172 downwards.
CAGCGCACTGTCCACAAACCGATGCCGCTCCATACTGCCCATTGCGCCCAAGACCGCTTCGTCCCGCACCCCTTGCTTGTGCAACAACTGCAGCAAACGTTGGCGGTGGGCGGCCGAATCCATTCCAAGTCCTTGCGGCTGCGCCATGGCGGTTACCGCACCGCCAGCCAAGGCCTTGCTCTGTAACGGCCTAGATGCCGAGGTCGGCTGTGCGTCCAACCGTGCGGGAAACGAGGGTCTTTGCTTCATTCCGCAACAGCTGACTGGCTTCGATTGAGAACAGAGGCCGTTTGCGCCCAATATCCCAAGTTGGCGTGATCCGTCAGATCCACCTGCAGGGGCGTTACCGCAATGTGGCCGGTGGCCGTGGCATGGAAATCGGTGCCCTCAGCATCGTCCATGGCCATGCCGGCAGCACCAATCCAGTACATGGTCTCGCCCCGGGGGTTGACCTGTTTGATCACAGGCTCAGCGGCGTGGCGCCGGCCCAAGCGGCAAAGCTTCATGCTACCAATCTCGTCATACGGCAAATTGGGGATATTCACATTCAGCAGCCATGGCTTGGGCGTGATCAGCTGGTTCTGATGCATGGCCAGCACCAGTTCGCGCGCCTTGCGGGCAGCACTCTGCAGGTGCACCCAGTCCCGGTGCACCTGTGAAAAGGCAATGGATGGGATACCAAACAAATAGCCCTCCATGGCTGCACCCACGGTGCCTGAATAAATAGTGTCATCACCCATGTTGGCACCGTTGTTGATGCCGGAAACCACCAGATCAGGGCGGTAATCCAGCAAACCGGTCAGCGCAATGTGCACACAGTCCGCGGGCGTGCCGTTGACGTAGCGAAAACCGTTAGCTCCTTGTTGCACGTACAGCGGCGAATGCAAGGTCAGCGCGTTGGACTTTGCGCTGTTATTGATCTCAGGCGCAATGACCTCGACCTGGGCCACATCTTTCAAGGCTTCGTACAGGGCCACAATGCCCGCTGCCTGGAAGCCGTCGTCGTTGCAAATAAGGATTTTCATGGTGTTCCGTCGTGGGCGTTCATTGTAGGTCTGGGGCGATTGCCCCCTATCATTGCGCCTCATTTTCAGGAGACGCTATGCACGCGTGGCTTTGCAATAACCCAGTCGGGGTGGACGAACTGGTTTGGTCCGAACGGCCTACGCCCACACCCGGGCCCGGTGAAGTGCTTGTGGAGATCAAGGCGGCCAGCCTGAACTTTCCAGACCTTTTGATTGTGCAGAACAAGTACCAATTGAAGCCGCCCTTGCCTTTTGTGCCCGGCGCGGAATATGCCGGTGTCGTAAGCGCCTTGGGTGCCGGTGTCACGCATCTGAAAGTAGGCCAACCTGTGGCCTGTCTGAGCGGCACCGGCGGCTTTGCAACCCACACCCTGGCACCCGCTGCGCTGTGCCTGGCGCTGCCCGATGGCTTCCCCTTCGTCGATGCGGCCGCCTTCATCATGACCTATGCCACCTCGCACCACGCGCTCGTGGATCGTGCACAGCTCAGAACTGGGGAAACCCTGCTGGTGCTGGGTGCTGCCGGAGGAGTCGGTACCGCAGCGATTCAAATCGGCAAGGCTTTGGGGGCCCGGGTGATTGCCGCGGCCTCAACTGCAGAGAAATGCGATTTGTGCACATCCCTTGGCGCCGATGCCACCATCGACTACGGACACGAAAACCTGCGTGAGTCCTTAAAAGCACTGACTGGTGGCAAAGGCCCGGACGTGGTTTACGACCCCGTCGGTGGCGACTTTAGCGAGGCTGCCTTTCGCTCCATCGCCTGGCGCGGTCGCTACCTGGTGATCGGCTTTGCTGCTGGGCCTATACCGGCCCTGCCACTGAATTTGGCACTGCTCAAAGGTGCATCCATCGTCGGCGTGTTCTGGGGCGACTTTGCAAAACGCGAACCTGCAGCCAACGCCGCCATGCTGCAGGAATTGGTGGGCTGGTATGCGGCCGGCAAAATCAAGCCTGTCATCGACAGCACCATACCCATGGCCGAACTTAAAGCCGCCTATGCCCGCATGGGATCGCGCGCGGTGCAAGGCAAACTGGTACTGGTCAACCCGTAGTGTTGACGACATTTTTCATTCAAAAAATTGCAACCTAGTCAACAATTCAGCGCAAATATTAGAAATGGATTGAAGCCTACACTTGCGTCATGCAATCAGAACTTAACTCATCCAAGCGCTACAACAGCGTGTCAATTATTCTGCACTGGGTGCTGGGTATTGCATTAGTGGCTATCTTTTTGTTTGGCACCTATATGGCGGACCTGCCGTTTTCGCCCCAGCGCCTGAAACTGTTCAATTGGCACAAATGGGCCGGTATCAGTATTTTGGTATTGTCTGCACTGCGGCTGCTGTGGCGGGTGACGCACCCTGCTCCACCCTTGCCTGCCAAGATTGAACTTGCAATGCCTGGTTGGCAACTCAAGGCGCACCAATTGACCCACGTTGCGCTTTACGCCCTGTTTTTTGTGGTGCCTTTGATCGGCTGGGCTTACACCTCGGCAGCAGGCTTTCCCGTGGTGCTATTTGGCCTCTTTCCCCTGCCTGACCTGATTGGCGCAGACAAAGCGCTGGCTGCTTTGATCAAACCCTGGCATCAAGCCAGTGCCTTTGCCCTGGCCGGTCTGGTGGTGCTGCATGTTGCAGCAGCCCTGAAACACCACTTTATTGACCGCGATGGCCTGCTCAACCGCATGTCGCTGCGTGGCTAAGCCCTCCCTACCGAATTCTGGAAACACCATGAAAACCACCTCTTCCCTTGCATTGCTGTCCTTGTCCATCGCAGCCCTGAGCTTCTCCAGCAACGCATTGGCCCAGCAAAAACTGGTTCCCGCCCAAAGTTCCATCAGTTTTGTAACCAAACAAATGGGCGTGCCATTGGATGGCCAGTTCAAGAAGTTTGATGCCCAAATCAGCTTTGACACCGCCAAGCCCGAAGCCGCAAAAATCGCCTTCACCGTTGACACCGGCAGTGCCACGCTGGGTTCGCCGGAATCAGACGCCGAAATGCCCAAAGCCGCGTGGTTCAACGTGCCCAAGTTCCCACAAGCGACCTTTCAGTCGAGCGGCGTCAAGGCGCTGGGCGGCGGCAAGTACCAGATCACCGGCAAACTAAGCATCAAGGGCAATATCAAAGATGTGGATGTTCCCGTGGCGCTAACCCAAGCCAACGGCATCACCACCGCAACCGGACAGTTCGCACTCAAGCGCCTGAGCTACAAGATTGGTGAAGGCGAATGGGCTGACACCTCGATGGTGGCAGACGACGTCCAGGTCAAGTTCAAGCTCGCCATCAGCGGCATGGGCAAGCTGTAAATCAATTTTTTTCAACTTTTTTCCACCACCACCCCTAGGAGTATTTGTTCATGAAGAAGACCATTCTGGCCGTCGCGGCCGCAGCAGCACTGTGCGCCAGCGTTGCCCACGCCGAAAACGCCACCTACGCCTTCGACCCGTCACACACTTACGTGACGTTTGAGATCAGCCACTTTGGCACCTCCACCAACCGTGGTCGTTTTGACAAAAAAGAAGGTACGGCCCAGTTGGACGTAGCTGCCAAGACCGGCAAAGTGGATGTCACCATCGACACCACCTCCATCAATACTGGCTTTGACGCCTTCAACAAGCACCTGCAAAGTGCTGACTTGTTTGATGCAGCCAAGTTCCCCACTATCAAGTTCGTGGGCGACAAGTTCACTTTCGCCGGTGACAAGGTTTCCACCATCGCCGGCAATCTGACATTGCTGGGCAAGACACAACCCGTCACCCTCAAGGCCAACAATTTCAACTGCTACATGAACCCCATGGTCAAACGCGAAGTCTGCGGTGGCGACTTTGAAGCCACCATTGACCGCACTGCTTTTGGCATGAACTACGGCCTCGCTTATGGCTTCCCCAAGGAAGTCAAGCTGGTCATCCAGGTCGAAGCTGTCAAGCAATAATATTCTGACAGCCTCCAAAAGCCCCGCTTGTGCAGACAGGCGGGGCTTTTTTGCGTGCACGCAACGTTGGCGCACTGCTGGAGTTACAAGGTAAACGTCCGGCCAAGTCACATTGACTTGCGATGACAGTTATGAGCGGAGTGAGATCGCTGGTGACCAGCGATGGGGCAGCAGTTCTTCAATGCGGCTTGCCGGTTGGGTCGGCAAACGCT
>CANFIH010000285.1 GCA_947446855.1 Burkholderiales bacterium | reverse complement strand
GTACAAGCCCAGGAATTCCAGCCCAGCGTACGTCACACTACCGCCCGAACCCAGAAGGTAGGGAGCGTTAGGGCCGACCAAGCCTTGCGCTACATCGCCGCCCGGTGTCCGAACCAGCAATCCATTGATCAGAGAATTGCTGGTCAAGGTGCCGTAGTTCACCAGTGGGTCGCCACTGTCGTCCAGCGACAGCACGTCCTCGTCACCACTGCCCTGGCCATCGACGCTCAAGGCGGCATTGATCGCATTCAGCGTGCCACCGGTATTGGTATCGGCCTGACCCAAACCACCCAGGGTCGCCTTGCTACCCACAAAGACGCTGTCATTGCCGTTGCCCATGTGCAAGGCGGTGGGGATGATGAGGGCCACGATGGCAATCCGGTCATCCCCATTGCGGGTGTTGATATCAACCGACTCCACACCCACATAGGTGATCAGCATGCCGTCGCTGAGGGTGCGGCTGTTGCTGAGCAGATTGCGCGACAGAATGGAACTGACGCTGCCATTGACGTCCATCACCAGGCGATCGGCATTGTCGGTGCCGGTAACGAACAGACGGTCGCTGCTGTCGGCAGTCGTGGAATTGATCACCACCCGGGCCGTGCTGTCGGCTGGCACGGTGATCAGGTAATCCTCAGGCGTGCCGCTGTTGTTGCCAGCGTTGTCCAGCACTGCCTTGCCCTGCCAGTTGACCACGGTGATGAAGGTGTCAGGGGCCTTGGGATCACGGATCGTGTTGTGGGCCAAGCGGACGCTGCGATCCAGATCGTTGACGACAATTGTGTTGTTGCCTGCCCCGCCATTGATCCGGGCTTCTTCAAAGATGTTCTTCAGGTCTTCAACAATCGCGTCGGAGGCGAAGTAGTCGCTGCTGCCGTTCTGCAGGGTTCCGATAATCAGCTTGTCGTTGTACAGGCCCACATCGGCATTGCTGGTGTCGGAACGGTTACCCAGGTTTTCGATCAGGGTGTCGTAGTCGCCGGATCCGCTGGCATCAAAGAACTGGTCCAGACCCATGTCACCGGTGACAAAGTCGCTGCCCAGACCGCTGTCAAGAATGTCGTCAAACTTCGATCCGCGCAGGGTGTCGTTGCCCTCGCCACCGATCAGGGTCAGCGCCGCATGGTCCGTCGTCAGCGCAAAGGCGTCGATCGTGTCATTGCCCTTCTGCGTCGAGACAATCAGGCTGTCGCCCTCAGAACGCACGGTGTTTCTCACCTCGATCGTCGGAAGTCCGGAGGCAAATATCAACTTGATGCCATCGGCAGTTGCGGTTTCCTGCAGCGTCACGATATCGTTGCCGGCGTCGTCGCCAAACACGGTAATGGTGTCGGCGGCCGCGTCGTTTGACGTCAGGTAGCGTGGTTGTTCGCTCAGCGAGCCCGTATCCGGATCCTTGACCATTTGCGTACCGGCCCGCACCACGTTCTTGCCGGCACCCAGATCAACCAGCGTCAGACCCGAATTGGCCATGAAGCCCAGGCTGATCCGGTCGCCGCCTGCGCCTGCGTCCAGACTCAAAGTATCAAAATTGCGAGCGCTGATCGATCCAACCAGTTTGGTGCCCTGGTAGTTGGCGACCAGGAAGCTGCCTGTCGTCGAGTTACCGGTCGAAGTGATACGGAAGTCATCTGCGCCACTGGTGCCAATGATGTTCAGCGTGTCGTTGCCGCCACCGCCGTCCACGCTGCCCAGGAACAGGTTGACGTAATTCCACTTGATGCTGTCATCACCCAATCCGCCGTTGATGGCATCCACACCGCCACGGCCGTCGATTTCGTCATTGCCGTCGCCACCCAGAATCACGTCGTTTCCGGCGCCACCAAACAGGCTGTCATCGCCGGCACCGCCAAAAATCTGGGCACTGCCTAAGCCGGTGTAGGCGATGTAGTCGCTACCCGCGCCACCATCCAGCACGGCGTTGCCAGCGCTGCTACCGACGGCCATGTAGTCGTTGCCTGCGTCACCGTAGAGCGAAGCCCGTCCGCTGCCGTCGTAGATGAATACATCATCGCCGTTACCGCCGTGGAATTCCACGTCGGAGGTCACGCCCGACTTGACATAAATCTGGTCACTGCCTTCACCGCCAAAAGCCACCAGTTTTTTGACGCCGGTGAACAGCATTTCGCGGCCACCAAAGACCAGGCGTACGGTTTCACCGGTAGCGTCTGAACTGACGTGCTCAATGGTGTAGAGCTCATCGGTGGCACCCTGTCCGATGCCGCGCGTGGCATTGCGGGAGCCCATGTTCAGGTACAGCACGCCGTTGGCTGCCAAGGGATCCCAGAAGCGTGAATCACCCGTGGGGTTACCGGCCAGATAGACCTTGACTGGCAATTCAACATAGCCAATGGTGAAGCTCATGTCGACGCTGATGCGTACGAACAGAATCTTCACCGAGGCGTGGGCCTGCAGCACCAGCGGCACGCGACCGGAGCCCGCGGCCGTCAAACTCGCACCAATATCGACACCGCCGAAGGAGATGCCGAAGGCCCGCAGGCTGGCGCCGCCATTGAATTCCACGGTGAAGAAGTACTCGGTGAGGCCTGGACTGCCTGCCACCGGTCGCTCACCAAAGGCCACCCGGAAATGCAGGTTGGCAACCAGGCCAAAGCTGCTCGAACCCAGCGTCAGGTTGCCATCCAGCGAAATGTCGAAGTAACCCTTGTAGTTGAAGAAGCCCGAGGCCTGCACCGTCATCAGGCCGAAGAAGTTCATGCTGGCGTGGAAGCTGACCCTCCAGGAACCCAGACCTTCGTAGCCCACATTCAACTCAAATCCGGCATTGAACTTGAGCACTTCGAGGAAGCTGACGCTGCCGTTCAACGCAATCGTGAAACTGTTGGCATGCAGGCTCACACCAGCCAGGGTGCGCTGCACGCTGGTGGTGTTGATTTCGAGCTTGCCAGCGGCCTCAATCTTGATGACTTCAAACATGTTGGCGTTGATGCTCACATCGAGCACCAGCGCCAGACCGGCATGGCTGTCGGTGTAGATCGCCGCACCGCCACGGGCCGACACATTGATCGGGCCCAAGGCCATGACCACGTCGAACTCCATCGAGAAGACGTTGCGCTGCAGGGTCACCACCACGTCGCCACTGGCCGAGGCAAAGCCCAGGAAGGTCACGCTGCCGTGGATGCTGAGCTTGAAGCCTTGCGGCACCGTCACCACCGTCGTGTCTAGCAGCGTCAACTGCTTCTGCGGCAATGAACCGATATACAACTGCAGTGTCGCGTCAGCCTGGAAGGACAGTCCCAGATTTCCGCCAAAGCTGCTGTCGATGCCAACGTGGGCATACAGCGCCAGACCGTCCGCATCGATGCGGAACACGCCCTGCATGCCGAACTGGCCGATGCCCTGGAGCTTCATCTTCGCATCGGCCTGAATTTCCAGTGCCACCGGAGCGGTCGTGAACTTGAACACAAAGTGTCCATCGACACTGACCATGGTGCCGATCTTCAGCGAGCCTTCCAGGCTGATGAGCAGGCCGTTGTGCAGGACCACATCGCCGAACAGGAAGTCGCCATTCGGAGCCTGTGCCAGCGCGTTGCCGTTGTTGCCCTTGTAGTTCGGGTCATGCTCCAGATTGGTCTGGAAGGAATTGATGGTCACGTCTTGCGAGAAGGAATTGACCTCCAGCAGGAACTGACCGGTGAGCGAGACGCCCGCAATCAAGTCGTTGCCAGCCGCACGGATCAAGCGCATGCGACCCAGAATGCCTGCGCCCAGATGCGTGCCATTTGCCGTCACGTAGTCGGTGTAGATCTGCAGATCCAGGTCGGCCGACATGGAGCCCAGGAACACGAAGCTGCGGCTCACCGCACCCATCAGGTGAACATAGGCACCATTGGCATTGGCCGCCGCCGTGAACGACAGGAAACCGGTGAAGGTCATGCCGAACATGGTGATGCTGCCCTGGATGGTCGCCGTGATGTACACGCTGGCCTGGGCATGGGTGTCCTCGGTACCGTCCAGATTAGGTGGCGCCTTGTACACCGTATAGGTCGACGGTGAATCAGCCGGCAACAGGTCCAGGAAGCTTTGTGGAACCTGGAACACCTGATCGACCATGGTGGTGTTCAGGGCAATCAGCACCGAGCCATGCAACTGGAATACGGAAGAGAGCTCAGGCGGTAGACCACTGCCACCAAAATCAGCCGACAGGTCCAGATGCAGCATCATGGCGATGCCTGGGTGG
>CANFIH010000284.1 GCA_947446855.1 Burkholderiales bacterium | reverse complement strand
CCGTCCTTTGTGGTCACGCTGGGCGGTCTGATGTCCTTCCGTGGCGCCGCTTATCTGGTGGCAGATGGCAAGACGCAACCGATTGCCGACCCTTTCTTTCTGAAGCTGGGCGGCGGTTACAACGGCGGCATCGGCACCATGCCCAGCTGGATTCTGGGCGGGCTGATTTGCCTGGTGATTGTCATGTCCATGCTGAGCAAACGGCGTAACAAGGCGCGCCATGAAGTGCCCAACAGCCCGTTCGCGGTGGACGCGCTATTTGCGCTGATCCCCATCATCATCGTGATGGGCTTCGTGGCCGTCATGAACGCCTACCAGATCCCTGGCAAGGCGGATGCCCAGGGCATCCCCATCCCCGTGCTGATCTGGGGTGTGGTGGCGGTGTTCATGGCCTTTCTGGTCAAACGCACCCGCTTTGGCCGCTATGTGTTTGCCATGGGTGGCAACCCCGATGCGGCCGCCCTGGTCGGTATTCCGGTCAAGCGCGTCACCATGCTGCTGTTTCTGCTGCTGGCGGTATTGACCACCATCGCAGCGATTGTGGCTATCTCGCGTCTGAATGCCGGCACCAACTCGCTGGGTAACAGCGCGGAACTGCTGGTGATTGCCGCCACCGTGATCGGCGGCACCGCATTGGCCGGCGGCAGCGGCACCATCATGGGCTCGGTGCTGGGCGCCCTCATCATGCAATGCATTGACAGCGGCATGTTGCTGCTCGACGTGTCCATTGGTACCCGTTACGTGATCATCGGCCAGGTTCTGATCGCTGCGGTGGTGTTTGACGTGGCCTATCGCAAATGGACAGGAGACGTACTGTGAGCACCGAATCCCATAACGCAGAGGCCGCAGCCAAGCGCGCCAAGGCAGACCCCAACAAATGCCTGGTCGAGCTGCGCAACATCAAGAAGGCCTTCGGCGGCGTGCACGCCGTGGACGATGTGTCACTCAACCTGTATCCCGGTGAAGTGGTGGCCGTGCTGGGTCACAACGGCGCCGGCAAGTCGACGCTGATGAAGATGCTGGCCGGTGCTTACCCGATTGACAGCGGTGACGTGGTCATCAACGGCGAGAAGGTGCATGTGCGCACCCCGGCCGATGCGCAGGGTTTGGGCATTGAGTCCATCTACCAGACGCTGGCCCTGGCCGACAACCTGGACTCGGTGGCCAATCTGTTTCTGGGGCGTGAGCTGCTGACCAAGTGGAATACGCTGGACGATCTGCGCATGGACGGTGACGCCCGCAAGGTGTTCCAGCGCCTGAACAAGAACTTCAAGAACTACCACACGCCGGTGCGTCGCCTCTCGGGTGGTCAGCGCCAGGTGGTGGCGATTTCGCGCGCCATTTACTTCAACGCCCAGATCCTGATCATGGACGAGCCCACTGCAGCGCTGGGCCCGGAAGAGACCGCCATGGTGGCCAAGCTGATTGAGCAGCTCAAGGCCGAAGGCGTGGGCATCTTTTTGATCAGCCACGATATGCACGATGTGTTTGCCCTGAGTGACCGCCTGTCGGTCATGAAGAACGGCAAGCTGGTGGGCACCTACCAGACCTCGGATGTGACCGAAGACGAGGTGCTGGGCATGATCATTCTGGGCAAAAAGCCCGAAGGCAAGCCCGAGACTCCACGCCCCGCGCGCTAGCGGTCGCGCTGCTGCAAACACGGTTAAGCACCCAACGGTATGAAAGCAACCGGTGATTTGCAACTGCTCAAGCGTATCAACCGCAGTGTGCTGCTGCGGTTGATACGCAGCCAGCCCGACTTGTCACGTGCGCGTCTGGCCGCCTTGAGCGGACTCACCAAGTCCACGGTGAGTGCGCTGGTGCGCGAGCTGCTGGATGAGCATTGGCTCAGCGAGGCGGCCGCTCCGGTGGCGACGCAAGCCATGGGCCGGCCCTCCACGCCGCTGAATATGGACACCAGCAAGCGCGTGCTCATCGGTATCGAAATAGCCGTGGACTGTGTGCGCCTGGTGTGCGTAGCGCTGGATGGCGCCATCCTCACGCAGACCGAAGAGCCGCTGCGTGACCCTTGCCCGGCCAGCGCCTGCCAGCAGGTGGGTGCACTGGTGCGCTTGCTGTGCCAGCAACTGGACGAAAAAAAACTGCTGCTGTCCGGCGTGGGCGTCTGTCTGCCGGGCGCGGTGGACGGGGCGTTGGGGCTGGTGCGCCTGGCGCCCAACCTGGGCTGGCGCGACTTGCCGTTCATGGCCATGCTGGAAGCCGAGTTTGCCAAGCTGGGCATCCCCGCGGCGCACATCCATTTGCAAAACGATGCCGACGCGGCGGCCCTGGGTGAATACGAGTTCGGCGGCAGCGGCGATGACTCGCTGATCTTTGTCAACTGCGATGTCGGCGTGGGTGCCGGCATCGTGCTTAACGACCGTTTATTCACCGGCTTTCTGGGCACGGCCGGTGAAATCGGCCATAGCATTTTGCAGGTTGAAGGCCCCCTGTGTTCCTGCGGGCGCAAAGGCTGCGCCGAAGTCTTTATCGGCGCGCGTGCCCTGGGCACGGCGCAAGGCGTGGCCCAGAGCGGCCGCTACCTGGGCGTGCTGTTGCAAAACCTGGACGCCATGTTCAACCCGCACGTCATTGTGGTGGGCGGGCGTTCCTGCATTGAACACCCCTGCCTGATTGAAGCAGCCAGAACCCATCAACACGCCTATGCGCAGGTCGCGGGCTTGCAAAGTCCGCAAGTGCGTGCCGCACGCTTCGGCGTGCAGGCCGCAGCGGTGGGCGCAGCGGCTTTGGTGTTGCACCAATTTTTACGACCCTTATTAAAAGAAGCCAAGCATGTATCTCGGAATTGATATCGGTACCTCGGAGGTCAAGGCACTGCTGCTGAATGACCAGCACCAGGCTATTGCCACCGCAGGCAGCACGCTCGAAGTTTCACGCCCGCATCCGGGCCACAGCGAGCAGGACCCGGCGAGCTGGTGGACGGCTACCTGCGCGGCCTTGAAGACATTGCAACTGCAGCACCCCGCCGAATACGCCGCAGTGCAGGCCATCGGCCTGTCCGGCCAGATGCACGGCGCGGTGTTGCTGGATGCCGCAGACCGGGTGTTGCGCCCGGCCATTCTGTGGAACGACACCCGCTGCGCGCTGGAGTGCGAGGAGATGATGGCCGAGTTGCCGTCTGCCGCGCAATTGGCCGGCAGCCTGATCATGCCGGGCTTTACTGCGCCCAAGCTGCGCTGGGTGGCGAAACACGAGCCCGCCGTGTTCGCGCAAGTAGCCAAGGTGCTCTTGCCCAAGGACTATGTGCGCCTGATGCTGACCGGCGAGCACATCACCGATTTGTCGGACGCCAGCGGCACGGCCTGGCTGGACGTGGAACGGCGTGCCTGGTCGCCCGAGCTGCTGGCGCTGACCCGCATGACCGAAGCCCACATGCCCCGCGTGGTGGAGGGCAGTGCGCCCGGCGGCTACCTGTCGGGCGGCGTGGCCGCACAGCTGGGTTTGAAGCCCGGCATCGTGGTGGCCGGTGGCGCAGGGGACAATGCGTCCAGCGCCGTGGGCATGGGCGCGGTGCATGCCGGTGAAGGCTTTCTGTCGCTGGGTACCAGCGGCGTGTTGTTTGTCGTGACGCCGCGTTTTGCGCCCAACGCGGCCAGCGCCACCCATGCGTTTTGCCACGCCGTGCCCGGCACCTGGCACCAGATGAGCGTGATGCTCTCGGCGGCGAGCTGCCTGCAATGGGCCAAGCAAGCGTTTGGCGCAGGCTCTGAAGGCGAACTCGAAGCCAAGGCGGCCGCCCTGTCTTTTGAAGAGCGTGCCGCAGCCCCTCTGTTTCTGCCCTACTTGAGCGGCGAGCGCACACCGCACAACGACGCCGTGACGCGCGGCAGCCTGCACGGCCTGAGCCACAGCAGCGACCAGGCAGCCCTGGCCTATGCCGTGATTGAAGGCGTGAGCTTCGGCCTGACGGACGGCCTCAACGCGCTGAAGAAAGCCGGCAGCAGCGTGACTCGTTTGTCGCTGGTCGGCGGCGGCGCGCGCAGTGCTTTCTGGGCCCAGCAACTAGCCTCCAGCCTGAACGTGGAAATCGTCACCACGGCCGAGTCCACCGCCGGTGGCGCACTCGGTGCGGCCCGTCTGGGCTGGCTGGCGACTGGTGCGTCGGTCGCGCAGGTGTGCAGCCAACCGGCGGTGACCCGCAGCTACCTGCCCGATGCCCGGGAGCAGGCGTTTCTCAGCCCCCGCT
>CANFIH010000283.1 GCA_947446855.1 Burkholderiales bacterium | reverse complement strand
GAGGGCATTCGCGCCATGATCGAACACAACAGCCTGCTGTACCGCGACCTGGCTGAACCCACCGCGTTTCTGCACGATGCCTGGAGCGGCCAGATGGCAGCCTACTGGCCCTACGCCCATGCGCGCACTGCCCAGCAGGCCAAGGAGGCCAATGCAGAGCATGTGGACCGCTACTCCGCGCTCATGGCGGCGTCCCAGACCTTTGTGCTGGACGAGGTGCTCAACACCTTTGCCTTTGAACCCTACCGCTGCGTCTTGGATGTTGGGGCGGGCAAGGGCCGCTTTGTTGCCGAACTGGCCAAGCGACAGAAGGCATTGCACATCCAGCTGTTCGATTTGCCGCAGGTGCTGGCGCTGGCACGACAGAACCATGCCGAGCAGGGCCTGCAAGCGGCCCTGGAGTACCACCCCGGCAGCTTCTTTGACGACGAGCTCCCGCGGGGCGCCGATCTGGTGACCCTGATTCGCGTGGCCCATGACCACCCGGACGACAAGGTGCGCATCCTGTTCCAAAAAATCTATGACGCACTGCCGGTGGGCGGCACCCTGTTGTTGGCCGAACCCATGGCGCAGGAACTGCTGGAAGACCAAACCGGCGATGCCTACTTCCATTTCTACCTGCTGGCCATGGGGGCAGGGCGCCTGCGCACACCCACGGAGCTCAGCCGCCTGCTCACCGACACCGGCTTTGTGCATGTGGAACTGGTGCCCAACGCCATGCCCATCCACGCCCGCCTGCTGGTTGCACGCAAGCCGGGCGGCTAGGTGATTACCCTATTTTCCGCACAATGTGTAAATTTGTCTTTACATCTTTTGATGTAACGCAAAAAATACAGTCATGAAATCACAAGCCGTCGTATTCAAGCAGCCGCGAAACCTCTCGGTGCAGTCTTTGGACCTGGCGGAACTGGCCGAAGGCCAGATTCAGGTCGAGGTGGAGTACAGCGGTATCAGCACCGGCACCGAGCGCCTGCTGTGGGATGGCAGCATGCCGGCCTTTCCCGGCATGGGTTACCCGCTGGTGCCCGGCTACGAGTCCGTGGGCCGGGTCGTCAGGGCCAGTGACAGCGCCACGCTGAGCCTGGGTCAACGGGTGTTTGTGCCTGGCTCCAACTGCCTGCAAGGTGTACGCAGCCTGTTCGGCGGCACGGCCTCCCAGCTGGTGGTGAACCAGGACCGCGTGGTTGCGGTGGAAGACCGCCTTGGCGCCAACGCGGTCTTGCTGGCCCTGGCGGCCACGGCCTACCACGCGGTGTCGGGCGGCGGCAAGCGCCAGATCATCAACCCGCCGGACCTGATCGTGGGCCATGGCGTCATGGGCCGCTTGCTGGCGCGCATGACGGTGGCCTCCGGCGCCCCCGCCCCCACGGTGTGGGAAACACAGCCCAACCGCATGGCCGGCGGCGAGGGCTACCGCGCCGTCCATCCGGACGCCGACCCGCGCAAAGACTACAAGGCCATTTACGACGTCAGCGGCGACTCCCACCTGCTGGACCAGCTGATTCAGCGCCTGGCCCCCGGTGGCGAAGTGGTGTTGGCGGGCTTTTACAAGAACGACCTGCACTTTGCCTTTGCGCCGGCCTTCATGCGCGAGGCCCAGATCCGCACCGCCGCCGAATGGAAGCGCCCGGACCTGCTGGCGGTCAATGAACTGGTGCACAACGGCAGGCTCTCGCTCGAAGGCCTGGTCACGCACAGCCAATCGCCCGCCAAGGCGCTCGCGGCTTACGAAGTGGCATTTGGCGATGCTGCCTGTCTCAAGATGATTCTGGACTGGAGTGCCAACGCATGACGAACCCGCAAACCCCTGCCGAGCAGCCCCTCAAATTTGTCGAGCGCCTGCGCCAGGAAGCGGCGGCCGAGCCGGCCCCGGTCCACACCGGCGCCCCCACCAAGGAGACGCAGATCATTGCCATCTACGGCAAGGGTGGCATTGGCAAGAGCTTCACCCTGGCCAACCTCAGTTACATGATGGCGCAGCAGGGCAAGAAGGTGCTCCTCATCGGTTGCGACCCCAAGAGCGACACCACCAGCCTGTTGTTCGGCGGCAAGGCCTGCCCCACCATCATTGAAACGTCTTCGCGCCTGAAGCTGGCCGGCCAGGCGGTCAGCATCAGCGATGTCTGTTTCAAGCGCGACGGCGTGTTTGCCATGGAACTCGGTGGCCCGGAAGTCGGGCGCGGCTGCGGCGGGCGCGGCATCATCCACGGCTTTGAGACGCTGGAAAAGCTCGGTTTTCACGACTGGGGCTTTGACTACGTGCTGCTGGACTTTCTGGGCGACGTGGTGTGCGGCGGCTTTGGCCTGCCGATTGCCCGCGACATGTGCCAGAAAGTGATTGTGGTGGGCAGCAACGACCTGCAGTCGCTGTATGTGGCCAACAACGTGTGCTCGGCGGTGGAGTATTTTCGCAAGCTCGGCGGCAACGTCGGCGTGGCCGGCATGGTCATCAACAAGGACGACGGCACCGGCGAGGCCGCAGCCTTTGCCGCCAACGCCGGCATCCCGGTGCTGGCCGCCATTCCGGCCCACGAAGACATACGCCGCAAGAGCGCCAGCTACGAAATCATCGGCATTCCCGGCAGCGAATGGGGCCCGTTGTTTGAAGAGCTGGCCGTCAATGTGGGCGAGGCGCCGCCGGTGCGCCCCAAGCCGCAGACCCAGGACCAGCTGCTGGGCCTGTTCAGCGCCGATGTGACCGGCCGCAATGTGGTGTTGGAGCCGGCCACCACCTTTGACATGGTGGGCCGCCATGAGGTGATCAAGCCCAGCCTGGAAGTGGTTTACGACGCGGCCTGAACAGCGCCCCTACCACCATGTCCACCACCATACCCATTGTTCCGCTGGAATCGCTGACTCCCCGCGCTGCGCAAACCACCGCACTCGAAGGCGACGGCATGGGCTGCCATGCCGGGGGTGAGCAACTGCTCTCGGCAGCCAAGGCCGCCGGCAAATCCGAGATCCTGGCGCAGTACGCGAAAGACTATCCGCGCAAGGAGCAGGCCGGCCCGCACGACCAGCCCCAAAGCATGTGCCCAGCCTTTGGTTCGCTGCGTGTGGGGCTGCGCATGCGCCGCACCGCCACCATCCTGTCGGGCTCGGCCTGCTGCGTGTATGGCCTGACCTTTACCTCGCACTTCTACGGCGCGCGCCGCAGCGTGGGCTATGTGCCGTTCAACTCCGAGACCCTGGTCACCGGCAAGCTGTTTGAAGACATCCGCGAAGCCGTCCATGCCCAGGCCGACCCGGCGCAATACGACGCCATCGTCATCATCAACCTGTGCGTGCCCAGCGCCAGCGGTGTGCCGCTGCAGCTGCTGCCCAAGGAGATCAACGGCGTGCGCGTCATCGGCATCGACGTGCCCGGGTTCGGCGTGCCCACCCACGCCGAGGCCAAGGACGTGCTGGCTGGCGCCATGCTGCGCTACGCCCGCCAGGAGATTCTGAACGGCCCGGTGCAGGCTCCGCGTGCCGGCATCAACGACAAGCCCACGGTCACACTCCTGGGCGAAATGTTCCCCGCCGACCCGGTGGGCATTGCGCATCTGCTGGCCCCCATGGGCCTGGCGGCCGGGCCGGTGGTGCCCACACGCGAATGGCGCGAGCTCTACGCCGCGCTGGACTGCACCGCCGTGGCCGCCATCCATCCCTTTTACACCGCCAGCGTGCGCGAGTTTCAGGCGGCGGGTCGCCCCGTCATCGGCTCCGCTCCGGTGGGGCTGGAGGGCACGCAGGATTGGCTGCAGGCCATTGGCAACGCCTGTGGTGTGGGCCAGGAAAAGATCGATCTGGCCCGCAACCAGGCCCTGGCTGCCATGCGCCCGCTGCTGGCTGCCAAACCCATAACAGGGCGCATCACGCTCAGCGGCTATGAGGGCTCCGAGCTGCTGGTAGGCCGCTTGCTGGTGGAGTGCGGTGCCGATCTGCGCTATGTGGGCTCGGCCTGTCCGGCCACGCCCTGGAATGCGGCGGACGCTGACTGGCTGCAGGCGCACGGTGTGCAAGTGCAATTCCGTGCCTCGCTGGAGCAGGACCTGGCTGCCGTCCATGAATATAGGCCGCAACTCGCCGTGGGCACCACCCCGGTGGTGCAAAAGGCCAAACAGCTGTCCATCCCCTCGCTGTACTTCACCAACCTGATTTCCGCCCGGCCCCTGATGGGCGTGGCGGGAGCCGGGTCGCTGGTGCAGGTGGTGCAGGCCGCCATAGGCAACCAGGCCCGCTTTGATGCCATGTCCGGCTTTTTTGGTCAGGTGGGCGCCGGCCACGCTTCCGGCGTGTGGGAAGACGTGCCGCAAGACCGCCCCGAGTTCCGCGCCGAGACCAAACGCCAGTTGGCGCGTTTGCTCAAAAAGCGCAAAGCCGAGGAGATGGGCTGATGTTTGTC
>CANFIH010000282.1 GCA_947446855.1 Burkholderiales bacterium | reverse complement strand
CGGAACCGGAAACTGCCTGCTCCGCACTCAGCACTGGTGCTGGTTTGAGCCTACGCAACACGCTTGCCACGGTTGCCTCAACCAGAGCCAGCGATGCAGTTTTGGACAAATAGGCGTCGGCACCTGCTTGCATACCTGCCTCTTGCTGCTCCACACCACTGCGACTAGTCAGCATCACGACACCCAGGTCTGGCCAGAGTTCCCTAAGCAAGGGGCACACGTCCAGGCCATCCAACCCGGGCAGACCCAAATCCAGTACCACCAATGCCGGCTGTATTAGCCGGGATGCCGGCAAAAACTGTTCATAGCTGGCAAAGCCCATGGCCTCGTAGCCATCCCCCACCAAATAGTCCACCAGGTCGTCTCGCAGACGGGCATCGTCGTCGATAACAAACACGATGTGAGAGGCAGTAGCGGTCATGGTGGCTGCAACTATAGAACAGCATTCAATCGAAGTTTGCGCTAAATCAGATGCTTGGTTAGGTTTGGTTAGGTTTGGTAGGAATTGGTTAGACATCGCATCAGCAATACGACCGAGGATCAACAAAACAAATTTTGGCATTACGAACGCGCATGTGCACGAGGTCTTTCCAAATGTTTGTTTATGCGTGTTCGTGGTCTGCTAGGTGCCCACTTACATGTGTTCTTGCGCAGGCACCTACCCACTATATAAATACCGGAGAAATATCTTGAACATAAAACGTGAATTCGTTGTGGGAGCGCGATCATTGATTGCGATAAGCGCGGTGGCGTCGCTGGTTGCTGCATGCGGTGGCGGAGGTGCCGCTGTTAGCAACAATACACTCACGGGTGTTGCCAGCAAGGGGCCACTCAACGGCGCGACCATTTGCGCTTACGCCGTCACCAACGGAGTGCAAGGTGCAAAAATTGGCAACTGTGTAACTACCGACACCAAAGGGAACTACAGCATCAATCTCGGAAGTTATGCGGGTCCGGTGCTTGCCCAAGCGTCGGGTGGCACTTACTTGGATGAGGCGACCAACGCCGTCGTGCCCCTCGCATCTTCCCTGAATAGTGTGCATGCCAACGTGGCAGCCGGCACCAACAGTTTGGCAATCACGGCGCTCAACGAGCTTGCCTACCAGAACGCCAGTGGAATTGTCGGCGGGCTTACACCTGCCAATATCCAATCCGCCATCACTACCGTGCAAAACAACTTCGGGGTCCCCGACATTGTCAGCACTATGCCAGTAGATGCACTGAACGTACCCGCTAGCGCAACTGCTGCGCAAAAAAGCTATGCGCTCGCTCTGGCAACTGTTTCGCAATTTCAGAATAGTCAAGCTGTCGGTACAAGTATTGCCAGCGCCCTCAATACCATTCAAACCTGTCTTTCCACCCCCACGACAGGTTGTGGAACCGGTGCGAATAATGTGGGAAAACAGCTGAATATTTCCATGTTTACCTTTATTTCGAGCAAGCCTGCTTTCTCAGGCATTACCTTGCCTGTGGCCAGCTTAGGCTCGATGACGACAGCACCTGCAGCGAATGGAACCGCACCCGCAAATACGGTTGTGTTCTCGACTCTCAATACGGTCCCCACAGGTGCCTGTTCAAACGGTGGCATCACAGTTCAGTCAGGAGTAGACACTAACGTCAACAGCGTCCTTGACCCCTCAGAGGTTACCAACACGCAGTACATCTGCAACGGCACCAACGGCACCAACGGTACTAACGGCACGAATGGCACGAATGGCGCGAACGGACTGACCGGAACAAGTGGTACGAATGGAACTAACGGCATAACTGCTCTGGTGTCCGTGACCAATGAACCGGCTGGCACAAACTGTCCGACGGGTGGCCAAAAGGTAGGTGCTGGCTTGGACGCGAACAGAAACAGTACGCTGGATAGTTCTGAAATTACTTCATCAACTTATATATGCAATGGAGCTACGGGCCTTACGGGTGCGACTGGCGCAACAGGTGCAATAGGTGCCACAGGGTCTACTGGTGCGACTGGTGCGAACGGGACTAACGGGACTAACGGGACTAACGGGACGAATGGGTTCAATACGCTAGTGGCAATTGTTGCCGAGTCTGCTGGTGTGCATTGCAGCTACGGTGGTAGCAAGGTAACTTCCGGTCTCGATGGCAATGGAAACGGCACTCTGGACTCAAGCGAGGTTGCCTCTACGAATTACGTCTGTAACGGAGCACCCGGCACCAACGGTACGAATGGGACCAACGGTACGAATGGAGCGAATGGAGCCTCACCCGTTATCTCCGGAACCAGCGCCACAACCCTTTCCATCGCAACCGGTTCAACCGTCCTCAGCACACAAGCCGGGATGTCCTTTTCTGTGGGCGAATATGTCATGGTGGCAAGCAATGCCAACGTGGCAAATTACATGAGCGGTCAAATCACGGCATACACAGGCACCAGCATGACAGTCAATGTCACCGTTACGGGTGGATCAGGGTCACATTCTGATTGGAATATATTGTTGTCAGGCGCTCAAGGAACAACCGGCGTTACTGGTGCTACAGGAAATACGGGCGCTACCGGTGCAACAGGCGCCACCGGCCCTGCCGGACCGGGCATTACCTGGGTAGATGTCACCGCCACAACGCAGCAGGCTGCATCCAACACAGGGTATTTGGCTGACAATGTATCGCAGGTTGTGATCACCCTTCCTGCCTCACCTGTGGTGGGAGACATCATCCAAGTGAATGGTGTTGGAGCAGGGGGATGGAAGATCGCCACGAATGCCGGGCAATCCATAATAACTAGGTATATCAGTGCGACGCCGTTTGCTGGCACGATCAGTGGCTTGCAGTACCAAGCTATCTCGCTTCAGTACATTGGCAACAGTACCTTTACGGTATTGAACTACATTGGCACGAATCCTACTGCGCTTGTCACGCTTCCTTATGGTTATGTTTTACAGGGCGGGTTGACCTGGATGCCGATTTCAGCTGCTTCGTATGACTGGAGCGCAGCGAGTGCATTGTGTTCCGGCACCATTAGTGGGCAAACCGGCTGGCGGTTACCAACACTGGCGGAGTTGAACGCCTTGTACATATCCGGGGCCATTAGTGGGCACGGATGGACGTTGAACACCGTTACTTGGGCGTCGGACCCCTATTTAGACGGCAGCATTGGTCATTTCGGCTATGAACTGAGCAATGGCAATAGCAGTGCCTATGTGAACCTTTATCCCCTATTAGCGACTTGCGTGCACTAGAACCCTGTACTCAAACGGGTGAGATTCAGCAACTTGTTAGATGCGCACTCCCTAGTTGAGCAGACTTGGTAGGGAGTGCTTTCTTCGCGAGCAATTGGCTAAACACCAACCTGAACGCAACGCAGCGTTGGACTCCTGGCAGGCAATGCCAACGGGCCTTTTTCCGATGGGCCTTTTTGGTTCAAATTGAGCCCACACTTTTGTTTGGTGTCTTCCTGGATAACACTCGTTAAAGCACTAGCAGGGCGCGGAAGTCGTTGACGTTGGTGTGCGTGGGGCCGGTCACAAACAGCGCGTCCAGGGCATCGAAGAATCCATAGGCATCGTTGCGGTCCATGTAGGCGCTGAGCTTCATGTTTTTTTGCGCCGCCTGTGCCAACGTATCGGGCGTGACAAAGGCGCCGGCGTTGTCCTCGACACCGTCAATGCCATCGGTGTCGGCCGCCAGCGCATAGATGCCTGTCTGGCCTTGCAGCGCCTGCGCCAAGCCCATGCAAAACTCTCCGGCACGCCCACCTCGGCCTTTGGGTGCGCCCGGCACGCGCGGGCGAATCGTGACGGTGGTTTCACCGCCGCTCAGGATCACACAGGGTTTCTGGAACGGCTGGCCTTTCAGTGTCACCGCCCGGGCCAGCGCTGCATGCACCTTGCCCACTTCACGCGATTCGCCTTCGATTTCGTCGCTCAGGATATAGGCGGCCAAACCAGCAGCCCGCGCCGCCTCGGCTGCGGCGTCCAGCGACTGCTGCGGTGTGGCAATCAAATGCACTTCGCTGTTTGCGAAGACTGCGTCACCCGGCTTGCGGGTTTCCAGTGCACAGCTTTGCAAATGCGCCAATGCTGCTGCGGGAATCTCGATCTGGTAGCGCGCCAAAATCGCCAGCGCATCCGCGCAGGTGCTGGCATCCGGTACGGTGGGGCCACTGGCAATTACGCTGGCATCGTCACCGGGCACATCGCTGATCAGCAGCGTCAGCACGCGCGCCGGTGCACAGGCCGCAGCCAGACGCCCGCCCTTGATGCGCGAGAGGTGTTTGCGCACGCAGTTCATTTCGACGATGCTGGCACCGCAGTCGAGCAGTGCCTGATTCACGCGCTGCTTGTCAGCCAGCGTCATGCCTTCTGCGGGTAGCGTCAGCAGCGAGGAACCGCCACCGGAGATCAGGCACAACACCAGATCATCATCGGTCAGGCCCTGCGGAAAAGCCATGATGCGTTCGGCGG
>CANFIH010000281.1 GCA_947446855.1 Burkholderiales bacterium | reverse complement strand
GCCAGGTCGCGGTACAGCAGGCTGTTGTGTTCGATCATGGCGCGAATGCCCTCATGCGCGGCGATCGGCACACCCAGCGGCCCCAGGCCGAAGCGCTGGCCGCTGCGCCGCTCCAGCAGCTTCAGCGACACGGCCGACAAGATCAGCCGCTGCAGCGCGGCCTGCGGCATCTCGCAGCGGCGGGACAGCTCCTCCAGGGTGGCAGGTGCCTCCTGCAGCAGGGCAAACAGCCGGAGCCGCACGCAGGAGAGCAACACCTGCGAGTACACAAAGCCGGACATGAGATCAAAAATCTGGCGGGTCCGGCGCTGGGCGAACCAGCGCGTGAAGGGGTTGGACAGGGCCAGCCGGTAGAGGGCGGGATGGGCCATCCAGGTCTCCACTTTGCGGTGGATGGAGTCCATCCAAACGGGCGCAGTGGAGGCTGCGGCGGTGCTTGGGGCGATGCCTGAAGCTTGCATGTCAGTACCGGAATCAGCGCCGGGCTCAGGCAGAAAGTACTGCGGCGGATGGGACCCCGGGCCGGCGGTAGGCGGCACAGGCCGCGCTGGGCACCAGCCGCTCAGACTCGTTGCGCACCAGATGCTGCAGCATGTCGCGGCAGGTGCAGGCCGGCACACTGTCCACAGCCCGTTGGATCAGATCCTGAAAGTAGTCCAAGGCGCCACCCAGACCCAATTCGCTGGCGGCACTGGGACGGGTATGCAAGCAGTCCTGACCCGTGGGCTTGCCCAACTCCGCACGCACGCCCATGACGTCGCGGATGTCGTCTGCCACCTGGTAGGCTTCGCCCAGACAGGCGCCCAGTGCCAGCCAGGGCTGCGCTTCGCGCCCCGAGGCCAAGGCTCCGGCGCAGGTGGATGCGACGAACAGGGCGCCGGTTTTGGCGCGTTGGTAGCGGCCCAGGTCGGCGCGTGGCTCGCATTCCCAGGCCTGACCGGCCACGATGCCATCGGGCAAACCCACGCCGGAGGTCATGTTCTGCATCAGCGCAACCAGCCGGGCGGGCACGGCATGGCCCGCGTTAAGCAGCACCTGGTAGGCCATCACGATGAGTGCATCGCCCGTCAACAAGGCCAGCGACTCACTAAAAGCCTTGTGCACCGTGGGCCGGCCGCGGCGGATGTCGGCATCATCAAAGGCCGGCATGTCATCGTGAACCAGTGAGGCGCAGTGCATCAATTCGAGCGCGCTGGCAGCCGCATTGCTGAGTTCAGGTTGGTCGTCGCCGCAGGCCATGGCCACGGAGAGGGTCAGCTGCGGGCGGATGCGCGCGCCACCGGAAAAAACTGCATGCCGCATGGCTTCTACGAGGCGGGGTGGAGCCGTTTTACCGACGGCACCCTCAAAACAAGAGGCCAGGGACTGTTCGGCACGCTTTAAAAGACTCATGGTGACCTCGCATTTTTCATCGATGTGTCATGCAAAATTTACACTGACATATGTCAATATAAACAAACATAATTCTTTGTCAATCGAAAGTTACACCCGATGGGGGTGTTGCGATGAATGCCTTGGCCAAGGAGTGCGGTGATGGGAATCTGGATCGAACTTGGAATTTTTATCCTGGTGCTGGCCTTCGGGCTGTGGCAAATCCACGACGTGAAGCAGGAGCGGCGCAAAAGGGAAGCCCGCAAGGACGCGGCAAAAGAGCCTGCGGGTCCGTGTCGGAACGCAGAATCCGACAAAAATCGATAAATCGTTTCAGCTTAGGGCTTATGGGGCTATGCACCACCGCGCCGGACTCCTATACTTTTGATCAGCGTCAAAGCATTGGCGAATTTAGACCGTTATAGAGAGACAAGTAACATAAATAGACGCATGGCTCGCGATGGACCGATGTTCCGTCCCGATGGCATGCCTAGGAGCACACATGGACCTCGGTTTGGTTGGCGCCCTGAGCGGGCTGCGTTTGCATACCCCATTGGAAAGTTGGCAATGGACGTCTATGTCCATGTTCGGCTCCGGTACCTCCAAGCCCCAGAAGGAGAGCAACTGCGGCCAAGAGGAGGACCCGGGCTACGACGAATGCAAAGGCTCGCTGCGCAGCGTGATCGAGTCCCAGATCATTCCGCGCTTGTTGCAGGCCCACGCGGCCTACGCAGCGTCCAACGCACAGGCTTTCAACACCACTTTTGACCCCAGCAGTGCGGCAGTGGAGTCCTTTGCAACATTGTGCGTACAGCTCTCACCGGAAAATGCCAGTACCTTCGTCTTGCAGTTGCAGCGTGACGGGGTCAGCAATGACGATATCTTTCTCAAGCTGATGGCTCCTGCGGCGCGCTGCCTGGGCACCTGGTGGGAAGAGGACAAAGTCGATTTCACCGTCGTCACCTTGGGTTTGCTGCACATGCAGCAACTGACCCACCAATTGGGATACGACTACCATCAGGCGCCGAAAATGGCAGGCCCGGTGCGCCGTGTGATGCTGGCGGCAGCGCCCGGCTCGCAACACATCCTCGGGCTGGTGATGGTGAGCGAGTTCTTCCGCAAGGAAGGCTGGCAGGTGGTGGTGGAAATCGCCAATACCGAACGCGAGATCTTCCAGGCCGCAGCCAACGAATGGTTTGACCTGATCGGGCTCTCGGTGGGCATCGTGGAGCAAATTCCGTCGCTGACCACCTTGATCGCCCGCATGAGGCAGTGTTCGCGCAACCCTGCCACGCCGGTGCTTCTGGGTGGCCCGGCTTTCTTCAGCAGCAGTGTGACGGCCGAGAGCCTGGGGGCCGACGGCATCTCGCTGGATGCGCTGCACGGCCTGCAGCTCGCTTCGTCTCTGGTGGACCCGCTCAAGCGGCAGCTTGACTAGCCCCTCTCTTCAAGCCACTTGCGTTGAAATCAGCCGGTGCAACATGCCTGGCAAACTGGGTCGCCAGATAGTCCTCGCCGTGCTCCAGCACAAAATAGCGCAGCGCCTCCGCAGCGGGCGACAACAGCTTGGACAGCGTGTGGACCACATTCCAGGCCCGCACGACAGGCGCCTCTTCCACATCCAGCAAGGCGATGAGCCGGTTGTCGAGCTCGAGCCCCAAGGTATGCAGCGAGAGGAAACTCAAGCCCATACCGGCCATGACGGCCTGCTTGATCGTCTCGTTGCTGGCCATCTCCATGGTCACACGGAGTTCGGTGCGCGAGGTATCGAGAAACTTTTCCATGGCAGCGCGGGTGCCGGAGCCCTGCTCGCGCAGGATGAAGGGTTCTCCCTGCAATGCGGCGGGGGCCAGGGTGCCTGCACGCACCAGCGGATGGTCCACCGGTGCCACAAAAACGTGGGGATGCGCGGCAAAGGGCTCGGCCCGCGTGGCCAGCTCTTTGGGCGGTCGGCCCATGATGGCAATGTCGACTTCATTGGCGTGCAGCATCCGGACCAACTGCTCGCGGTTGCCCACCACCAGTTTGAGTTCCACGCCGGCATGTTCCTTGTGGAATGCGGCCAACAGGCGCGGCAGAAAGTACTTGGCCGTGCTGACCATTCCGATGGTGAGCACGCCCACCTCCAGCTTTTGCAGCCGTGCGGCGGCGTCTTCTGCATCCTTCAGGGTGGCGAGCACTTTGCGCGCGTACACCAGCATGTATTCGCCCACGGTGGTGAGTGCCACGGCACGGCCGCTGCGGTCAAACAGCGGCATGCCGACGTGCTTTTCCAGCTCGCGGATTTGCATCGTCACCGCGGGAGGCGTGAGGTGCAAGGCCTGAGCGGCCTGGGCAAAGCTCAGATGGCGGGCTACTTCACTGAAAACCCGCAGTTGGCGAAAGGTGGCGTTTTTCATTCAGTATTAGCTTAACTCAAAGCCAATTAATTGTGAATTTACATTAATCATCGGGTCTCCTACATTCACTTCAGCCCCCATTCAAGCGAACCACAGGAGACACCCCATGAGTGATACCGCCACGCCCGCCCCTTCCGGCTCGAGCCAGATTACCGACGCCAAAAAGCGCTACAGCGCCGGCGTGCTGAAGTACAAACAGATGGGCTACTGGATGCCCGACTACCAGCCCAAGGACACCGATGTGCTGTGCCTGTTCCGCATCACGCCCCAGGACGGTGTGGATGCCGACGAGGCCGCCGCCGCCGTGGCCGGCGAGTCGTCTACTGCAACCTGGACGGTGGTGTGGACCGACCGCCTGACCGCCTGTGACAGTTACCGCGCCAAAGCCTACAAGGTAGAACCGGTGCCCGGGCGCGCGGGGGAGTACTTCGCCTGGGTGGCCTATGACCTGGTCCTGTTTGAAGAAGGCTCCATTGCCAACATGACCGCCAGCCTGATTGGCAACGTGTTCTCCTTCAAGCCGCTCAAAGCCGCCCGCCTGGAAGACATCCGCATCCCGGTGGCCTACGCCAAGACCTTCAAGGGCCCCCCCACGGGACTGGTGGTGGAGCGCGATCGGATGGTGTAAGTCGGTCGCGCGTTGCTGGGCGCCTCCAGCAAGCCCATTCTGG
>CANFIH010000280.1 GCA_947446855.1 Burkholderiales bacterium | reverse complement strand
GCTCTGCACTCCGGCATCCGACGCCGTCGGAGTCCAGTGGAACACGGCACGACCATAAACCGCAGAGGGCACAAGCGTCGCACCTGCCGGTAGCTGGGTGGAACTGAAGGTGAGTGCGTCCTGATCCAGGTCGCTGGCCTGCAGCGTGAACTCCAGGGGTTGGCCGAACACCGCGACCATGGCGCCAGTGGAGGTCAGAAGCGGCGGCTCCGCCTGCGATTGGGCCGAGATAACAAACGTACGGGTTGTAAACAACGCGCGCCCAAGTCCCTCGCCATCGCCGTCGTCGCGAACGGTCATGGTGACGACCACGTCGCCACGATCCCGATCACCCGGCGCAATATGCAGCATGCCGTTGCCGCTGCCTAAATCGGTGTAGGTCGCGTAACGCGGCAGGTTCTGGAAGCTGATGCTCAAGGGGTCGCCATCCGGGTCGCTAGCGCTGATCGGGAGATCCAGGACGGAGCCCTTGGCCACCGTCTGATTCGCAATATTCGGCACCACCGGAGGGTGGTTCACGTTCAACACCTGAATCGGAACGCTCACCGTGCTGGAGAGCGGCGTACCGGTGCCGTCTCCGTCATCGGTGGCCGTGACTTGCAGACTGAAGGTACCGGCTTGCGTAAAGTCTGGCGTCCAGTTCAACTGACCGGTCACGGCATCAAAACTGGCGCCAGCAGGCAGGTTGGCCACGCTGTAGCTCACCGAAGCCACCGTCCCTTCCGAAGCCGACAGGCTGCCATCAGCAAGACGGTTTTGCGGCTGGTAGCGGGGATTGTCCGGGTCGAGGGCGAACAGGCGCAGCGTCAGGGGTTGCCCCTCGCTGACCTGGATGCCATCGAACGTGTCGAACACCGGTGCGGCGTTGACGTTGAGCACCTGCACCGTTACATCGCGACTGCCACTGTTGATACCGTCACTCACCTGGAAGTGGATCTGCACCGAGGCAGCCGAGTCATAGCCCGGTGTCCACTCGAACACGCCGGTGATCGCATTCAGCGTGGCGCCGGGCGGCAGGTTGTCGGCACTGAAGCGCAGCGCCGTGGAATCGGGATCGCTGGCGTGCAGGGTAAAGCGCAGCGGATCTCCTTGACGCACCGTGCGGTCGGGAATGCCCTGAAGCACAGGTGGCAAATTCACCGCGTCCACAATCATCTTCATCGACTGCGTCGTGACATTGATGCCATCGCGCGCCGATACACGAACGTCTGCGTACTCACCCGCGGTGCCCGAAGCAGGAGTCCAGGTCAGCACGCCACTGTCCGCATCAAAAACGGCACCCGGCGGCAGGTTGTCGATCGAATAGGTGATGCGATCGCCATCCGCATCACTGCCCAGCACTTCAAGCGTAAATGGCTGGCCTTCGGACAGCCGCACCGAGGGCGGCAAGGCAAGTTCGGGGGCATGGTTGCCATCCGCCACAAGGATGGTGAAGGCCTGCGTGGCATAGCCGCCACGCGTGTCATAAGCCCGCACCTCAATCGGCACTGCAGCAGGCGCAAGAGCACCAGGGGTCCAGCTCAGTACACCGGTGTTGGTATCCAGCAAAACGTCGGCAGGCCCCTGCATCAGCACATAGGAGATCACCGCACCGTCCGGGTCCTGTGCGCTGAGTGTGTAACTGTAGGAATTGCCGATGCGGGCATCGGTGTTGGGGGTACTGGTGAAGGCCGGCACATGGTTCGGGTAAGGCACCGAGAACACGCCACTTCCGACGTCCAGGTGCTGCGCCAAGGGGTTGGTGAGGGTCACGGTGCGCACGGTCGTGGACGCCCCCGGTGCCAGTACGCCACCCGGCAGGTCGGCGCCCACGTCGAGGAACCAGAGCCCGGTATTCAGCGACGCGCCGACCGGCGAGCCGGCGAAATAGCGTGCCGGATCGAGCACCAGCATGACCGGCACGCGCAACTGGTAGTCGGTGCGGTTGGTTACCTTCACATCAAACGACACGGTGTTGTTGGCACGGTCCGATCGGGTGGCAACAAAGGCAATGTCGACCAGCGCCGAAAAGTCCTGGGCGGCTGTGAAACTGAAGGCATAGTCGTTGCCGAGCTCCAACCCGGCCGACGAACGCAGACGCTTGTCCACCGTCACGGTGTACACATCGCCCGCGGGAGATTCAAAGTTCAGCGTGGCCGTGCGCGTCTCGGCGTTGTAGTCCACCGAAGTGATGATGACGGCGTTGCCGCTGGAGTCGGTGAGTCGGTAATTCAGCGGGTTCAACACCGAGTCGGTGGCCCGTGACTGACCCCGCTTCATGTCGACATTGAAGGCAATGCTGATTTGCGCGATGGGCAGTGCCACCAGACTGGCGTTGGGCGGGTTCGTGCTCACCACCTTGGGTGCCACCAAAGGCGCCACCACATCCACCTGCGCACTGTTGGCCACCAGCAGGCGGCCATCGCTGGTCGCCAGCAGTTGCTCGGCGCTGGGGCCGCCGCTGGCCACCTGCAACACACGCAGCGTGGACAGGTCCACCATGTACAGACTGACCGGCGTGTTGTAGCCCGAACGTTGCCGCGCCGAGATGAACAGCAGGCCTTCGAGTTGCGTGCCTTTCTGGCCAAACGCCAGCGAGTCCAGCTCGGCATCTATGCGCAGTTGGGCACTGGGTTTGCCCTGGGCATCGAAACTGACGACCTCACCCCGGTTCGGCCAGGTGCTGGCCCACAGCTGACCGTTGGGCGCGATGGCCAGATCGTCGACCCGCAGGTCGCTGTAGTGCGCGAAGCTGCGGGTGGCGATGTTGAAGGTCTCAATACCGTTGCTCGACGAGACATAGAACACGCCCTTGGTGGCATCGAAGGCGAGCGATTGGGTCAGGCCCTGGCCATAGCGATTGAGAATCTGCAGCGAGGTCGGATCGAGTTCCAGCAACTCGCCACCCCCACTGGTGGCCCACAGGCCACCCTGGTTGTCGTAGGCCAGGTCAAACACGGCCTGGTCCAGCACCACGCTGGCGTTGAGCACCTGCCCACCGTCCTGCGCAAAACGGTACAGGCTGCCCCGATTGCGGCCACCACTGACGATGAAATTGCCATCCGGTTGTTCCAGCATAGCCAATGGCCCGATGCCGGCATTGCTCTGCGCCACACCGGTGCCGAAGGCCGAGGCCGAGAACGGTGCCAGAACGCTGCTGAACTGCGGCAGATGGGTCGTGGGCATGCTGGCGGGCAGACCCGCCTCCGCCTGCGCAAACAGCACATTGGTCGAGGTGGCATTGCTCGGCACCGGTGGCGTTCCGGTGTCGATGGTCGTGCGGCCAACTGAGGGCGTGGACCCGAGGTTGCTGCGCGTGCCGTCATCGGGCAGGCTGAGCGACTGTTGTGGCAGTTCGCGGTTGCCGGCATTGTCGGTCGACAGCGCGGCAAACTGGTAGCGGTGACCGGCCTGGCCCTGGAACACGGCGCTGCTGTCGGTGCTCTGGCGCTGCCAGATTTCCCAGGCGCCGCCGTCGGTCGAAACATACACCGTGGTGTGCTGCACGCCCGAGCCTCCAGGCTCGTCGGTGGCGGTCCAAACGACTTCGTAAGCGTCGCCCGTGAGCGCCCGCGCGGTGACGGTGGTGATCGGTGCCTGGCCATCAAAAGTCTGCACCAGCTCGGGCGTATCGAAGGCCACTTTTCCGTCAAAGGTAACCCGCGCGCTGGCGCGCACAGACTGTCCGGTGGTGACGCCAAATTTCGGGTCAATCGTGTAGCTAACAAAGCCTTCGCCGGCGCCGTTGGCGTCGTTGGCGGGCAGCAGGCCCTTGGTCGCATCGACCATCACTTCGCCGGTGTCCGGGTCGATGGCCTGCAATACCCAGGAGGCCGTCGCCGTGTTGGGGTCCACCCCGGCCGACACGCGCAGGATGTAGCCGCGCGAATTGCGCAGGTCGATATCGCCCTGGTAACTGGCACGTCCGGCGGGAATGTGCACCGTGACATCGCCCAACTTGATATCACCCAGGCGGAAGCTGTAGACGCTGAAGGCCGGGTCCAGTTTTTCCACCAGCCGCACCTCGTGAACCGGGCTGCTGGCGGTGCTGGCGTTCTGGAAATTGACCGTATACGGCAGCGGCTGGTCGGCCGGCAGGAACTGCTGCGCGCCATAGCCGGTGGGGCCGGTGATGCTGGCCTGCGAGGCATCGCTGGCCAGCATGTCAAACAGGGTTTGCAGACCCAGCAAGGCCAGGTCGGCCGTGGCACTGGCCGATGCCGGGTTCTTCTGGCCTTTGGCAAAAACGTTGAAGGCGTTGAGGTAGGTGGTCTGCGCCAGGCCCAGGTTGTAGTCGGCCTGTTGTGGGACGGCGGGCACCGGTACCTGAATCACCTCTTGCTCGCCGGAGTCCGTGGTGACTATCAAGGTGTCGTAACTGGCGACCGGCGCCAGCTTGCCCGGCTGATCGCCATACCAGGCGGTCATCTTCTCGAAGAAGGCCAGCAGGTCACCGTCGCTTTGCACGCTGCGTCCAGCGCTGCCCAGGGTCACGCCGCTGGTCAACACGGC
>CANFIH010000279.1 GCA_947446855.1 Burkholderiales bacterium | reverse complement strand
CCTCGAACAGGTCGCCGTCGTACAGGCTGTCGATCAGGTGGGCGATGACTTCGGTGTCGGTCTGGCTGGTGAAGACATAGCCGCGTGCCTGCAGCTGGGCGCGCAGTTCGTCGTGGTTTTCAATGATGCCGTTGTGCACCAGGGCGATGCGCCCGCTTCTGGCTGCGGCCTCGGCGCCCGTGCCGTGGCTGAAATGCGGGTGTGCATTGTGTACCGCCGGTGCGCCATGCGTGGCCCAGCGGGTGTGGGCAATGCCCAGCGTGCCTTCCAGATGGGTGCTGGCCACCTGCTCGGCCAACTCGGCCACGCGCGAGGTGCTGCGGGCGCGGCGCAGGCCGGGCTTGTCGTCTTGCGCATAGACGGCTACGCCGCAGGAGTCGTAGCCCCGGTATTCCAGCCGCTCCAGGCCCTGAACCAGTACGGGAACAATATTGCGGGTCGAAACCGCGCCGACGATGCCACACATATGCACACTCCAAAAAGACTCGATGCCGCGATGGTAGGTCTGCTGATGTGAAATAAGTTATTGATTAATAATTTTAAATGGTTGAAAATTTCATAAATAGCAATTCATGAAATAAAACCATAAAAAGTAAAAAGAAATGAAAGAAATAGACGTAGATGCCATGGATTTGCATATCCTGGCGCAGCTACAGCGCGATGCGTCGCTGAGTAACCAGGACCTTGCGCTGGCGGTGCACACCTCCGCACCCACCTGCCAGCGGCGTATCAAGCGCCTGCGCGAGGCCGGGCTGATTGAGCGCCAGATTGCCATCCTCAACCCCGAAAAGCTGGCGCAGACGATTGGCCATGGGCTGAGCGCGATTGTGGAGATCACCCTGGACCGCCAAAGCGCCGAAGCGCTGGCCGCTTTTGAAGCGCGTGTGCTGGAAGACGCTGCCGTGCAGCAGTGTTACCGCGTCTCCCCGGGGCCGGACTTTGTACTGGTGGTGCACACCGCCCACATGCCGGCGTATCAGGCCCTGGCACAGCGGCTGTTCACGGGTGACGCCAATGTGCGCAACGTCAAAGCCTTTTTCAGCACCAAGCGCAGCAAGTTCGGTGCGGAGCTGCCACTGCAGCCGGCCTGACTCAGGCTGGCAGGGCGGCAGGCAGGGTGATGGTCAGGGTGCAACCGGCATCCGGCGCACCCTCGATCTGCACCTGACCGCCCAGCCGGGACACGATCTTGCGCGTGAGCGCCAGCCCCATGCCGATGCCGGGAAACTGCTTGCTGGTGTGCAGGCGGGCAAACGGGTGGAACAACTTGGCGCCCATCGCCGGGTTAAAGCCGGCGCCGTTGTCCTGCACGCGCAGTTGCACCTTGTTGCCGCCATCGGACAAGCACGCAATGTCGACCCGCCGCGCCGGCTTGTGGGCAGTGAACTTGACGGCGTTGTCCAGCACACACAGCAGGGCGGTGCGCAGGAGCGTGGCATCGGCCAGCACAGCCGGCAGGTCCTGCGGCAGTTGCCAATCTATGGCTTGTCCGGGGTGGCGCAATGCCAGTTCGGCCAGCACATCCTGCAGCAGCGGTTGCAGCGGCAGAGGTGCGATCTGCAGGGCCGCGGTGCCCAGGCGCGTCAGTTCCATCAGCCCGTCCATCAGCACGCCCATGTGCCGCGCCGAGTCGGTGATGGTGTTCAGGAAACCCTGGGTTTCCTGCGGCAAAAGCGGGCCTGCGTCTTCCTGCACCAGCTGCGCGTACGAGAGGATATGGCGCAGGCTGGCACGCAAATCGTGCGACACCGTGTAGCTGAAGTCCTGCATCTCGGCGCGCAGGCCGGCCAGCTCGGCTTCCAGGGCGGCGATGCGCTGCGTGTCCTTGTCCGTCATGCCAGCGGCCTCAGACCTTGGGCGCTTTTTGCGGGCGCGACCAGTTGGCGATGGAAACCTGCTTGCCGCGTGCCACGCTCAAAGCGCCGGGCGCGGTGTCCTTGGTGATGGTGGAGCCGCCGCCCACCGTGCCGCCGGCACCCAGCGTCACCGGCGCCACCAGCACGCAGTTGCTGCCCACATGCACATCGGCCTCGATCACGGTGCGGTGCTTGTTGGAGCCGTCGTAGTTGGCGGTAATGCTGCCGGCACCGAAGTTGACGCGCTCGCCCACGGTGGCGTCGCCCAGATAGGCCAGGTGGTTGGCCTTGGCACCACGGGCCAGGGTGGAATTTTTGACTTCGACAAAGTTGCCGATGTGCACCTCGGCACCCAGGCGCGCACCCGGACGCAGGCGCGCAAAGGGGCCGATCAGCGCGCCCGCACCCACCGTCACGCCCAGCTTCTCGCCGTCGATATGGGTGAAGGGGTGGATGACCGCACCGGCCTCAATCACCGCATTGGCAATCACGCAATTGGCGCCAATGCTCACGCCTTCGCCCAAGTTCACCTGGCCCAGAAAGACGCAGTTCACATCAATGCTCACGTCGTGGGCGCAAGCCAGATCGCCCCGCACATCCAGGCGCGCCGGGTCGGCCAGGCGCACGCCTTCTTCCATCAGCCGGTGCGCCACGCCGCGTTGGTAGGCACGCTCCAGTTCGGCCAGTTGCACCGGGCTGTTGACGCCGGCCACCTGCACCGCGTCGGTAATCTTGTGGGCCACCACATGCTCGCCGTCGGCCACGGCAAAGCGCACGATGTCGGTCAGGTAGTACTCGCCCTGGGCATTCTGGTTGTCCAGGCGCGCCAGCCAGCGCTTGAGTGCGGCCGCCGGCACGGCCATGATGCCGCTGTACACCTCATGGATAGCGCGTTGCTGCGGGCTTGCATCCTTGTGTTCGACGATGGCTTTTACGTCGCCGTTGGCCGCGCGCTCAATGCGGCCGTAGCCGGTCGGGTCCGGCATTTCCAGGGTCAGCAGGGCCAGCCTGTTGCCGCCGCTGGCCGCAATCAGGTGGAACAGGGTGTCGGCCTGGGTCAGTGGCACGTCGCCCGACAGCACCACCACCACGCCGTCATCGGCCAGATGGGGCAGCGTTTGCTGTACCGCGTGGCCGGTGCCGAGTTGCGGCTCCTGGCGGGCAAATTCCAGGGCGAATCCGTCGCTCGCCGAGGCCGTGCAGGCCGCTTCCACTTGGGCTGCGCCGTGGCCGGTGATCACCACCGCCTTGCGCGCCTGCAGGCTGGCGGCCGTGTCCAGCACATGCTGCAGAAGTGCGCGCCCGCCGATGCGGTGCAAGACCTTGGGCAAGGCGCTTTTCATGCGCGTGCCCTTGCCGGCCGCCATAATCACCACGTCGATCGGCATGGTGCCGCTTGGCACGTTGATGTTGGAACTCATGTGGGACTCTTCCTCTTGATGCGAAATTCTGAACGTGCCGCTAGGCGCTGGATCTGTATTATCGGCGC
Source organism: Burkholderiales bacterium (assembly GCA_947446855.1). Classification (GTDB taxonomy): domain Bacteria; phylum Pseudomonadota; class Gammaproteobacteria; order Burkholderiales; family Burkholderiaceae_C; genus Allorhodoferax. The sequence goes on along the minus strand of CANFIH010000279.1, from coordinate 1,188 downwards.
CGCCTTGCTCAGCCTGACCCTGGCCGGCTGCAGCACCAACCGCCTGGCCTACACCCACGCGCCCACGCTGGTGTATTACTGGCTGGACTCCTATTTTGATTTTGACGGCCCGCAAAGCGTTGCCTTCAAGCAGAGTCTGCAGGAATGGCAGGCCTGGCACCGCAAGCAGGAGCTGCCCCAGCTGGCCGAGCTGCTGAAAAACCTGCAGCCTGCCGCGACCCGCGAGATCAGCTCGGTCGAGGTCTGCTCGCTGTGGGACTTTATGCAGCAACGTCTGCAGGCACCCGCCGCGCAGCTGGCGCCGGCCCTGGCGCAATTGGCAGCCAGCCTCAAGCCCGCGCAAATGCTGCACATCGAGGCCGAGTTCAGCAAGCGCAACCGGAAGTGGCGCGAGGAGTGGCTGGATCGTTCCCCCGCCGAGCGTCTGGAGCGGCGCAGCCAGCAGGTCGTGGAGCGCAGTGAGCAGTTTTACGGGCGTCTGGAGCCAGGCCAGCGCGAGATGATTCGCACCCACATGGCGGCTTCCGGCTACGACGCGGAGATGCTGCAAAAGGAAATGCTGCGCCGCCAGCAGGACGGCCTGCAAACCCTGGCCCGTGTGCGCAATGGCCCGTTGGCTCCGGCTGCGGCACAGGCCGAGTTCCTGGGCCTGTACGCCCGGGCCGCGGCCTCGCCCGATGCGGCTTCACGCCAGTACCACGAAGGCATCACCCAATCGGCCTGCGCTGCAGTGGCAGAGGTGCACAACAGCAGCACGGCCAAACAAAAGGCGCATCTGGTGAAAACCTTGCAGGGCTACGAAGCCGATGCCCGCGCCCTGATGCAGGCGCCGTGACAAAGCGCACGCAGGGCAGAAGCCTGCCTCACACGGGCCAGACGGCGCCGTAGTCGTTCAGGATGGCGTCCAGTGGCATGTCATGCGGCTCGGGCTCGAAGTCCGGCAAAAAGCCCATGCCAAAGCCCAAGCCCACCGAGAAGGGCTTGGGGCTGAGGTCGGCCAGCATGCGGTCGTAAAAACCGCCGCCATAGCCCAGCCGGTAGCCGCCCGGCCCGTAGCCCACACAGGGTGCAAACACCAGGGTGGGGACGATGATTTCGGTGTCTTTGGGTTTGGGAATGCCATAGGCATCTTCTTCCATCGGGCAGCCCGGGTACCAGGCGTGGAAGGTCATGGTGCGGGTTTCCTTG
>CANFIH010000278.1 GCA_947446855.1 Burkholderiales bacterium | reverse complement strand
TGAGCAAGGTTTATGACGGCTCTACCTCGGCATCCGGAGCCACAGTCTCAGGTTCCGTCTCTGGCGCCATCGCAGGCGATACGTTGTCTCTGGTCACTAGTGGAGAGACACTGGCTTACAACAGCGCACACGTAGCCACCGCTACGCAGATTGCAGCGACGGGTACTGCGAACTTCACGATTGGCGCTTCCACCAGCAGCAGCGTGGCCAGTGACTACAGCTTTGCCGGCCCCAGCATTGCGGCGGCTACGGCTAGCATTACGACGAAGGCGCTCACCAGCACTGCCAGTATTGGCGGCACACTCAGCAAGGTCTATGACGGCACCACAAGTGCAAGTGGCGCGACGCTCAGCGGTTCTGTCTCTGGCGCTGTTGCAGGTGACACGCTGTCGCTCAACACCAGCGGCGAGACGTTGGCGTACAACAGTGCCCACGTGGCCACTGCAACACAGATCGCTGCAACGGGTACTACGAATTTCACGATTGGCGCCACCACCAACAGCAGCTTGGTCAGTGACTACAGCTTTAGCGGCCCTAGCATTGCAGCGGCCACGGCCAGCATCACCACAAAAGCGCTCACCAGCACCGCCAGCATTGGCGGCACGCTGAGCAAGGTCTATGACGGCTCCACCTCGGCAGCAGGAGCTACGATTTCAGGTACGGTCTCCGGCGCCATTGCGGGTGACACGTTGTCGCTCAACACCGGCGGCGAAACTCTGGCGTACAACTTCGCCCACGTGGCCACTGCAACGCAGATCGCAGCCACGGGCACTGCGAACTTCACGATTGGCGCCACAACGAACAGCAGCTTGGTCAGTGACTACAGCTTTAGCGGCCCGACGATTTCCAATGCCACGGCCAGCATCACCGCCAAGGCGCTCACCAGCACCGCCAGCATTGGCGGCACGCTGAGCAAGGTTTATGACGGCAGCACCAGTGCGAGCGGCGCGACGCTCAGCGGTTCTGTCTCCGGCGCCATTGCAGGTGACACGCTGTCGTTGAACACCAGCGGCGAGACTCTGGCGTACAACTTCGCCCACGTGGCCACGGCAACGCAAATCGCTGCCACAGGTTCTGCGAACTTCACGATTGGCGCCACAACCAATAGCAGCTTGGTCAGTGACTACAGCTTTAGCGGCCCCAGCATTGCGGCGGCCACGGCCAGCATCACCACAAAAGCCTTGACCAGCACTGCCAGCATTGGCGGCACCCTCAGCAAGGTTTATGACGGCTCCACAAGTGCGAGTGGCGCGACGCTCAGCGGTTCTGTCTCCGGCGCCATTGCAGGCGACACGCTTTCGTTGAACACCAGCGGCGAGAGTCTGGCGTACAACAGCGCCCACGTGGCCACTGCAACGCAGATCGCGGCCACAGGTACTTCGAGCTTCACGATTGGCTCAACTACAAGCAGCAGCTTGGTCAGTGACTACAGCTTTGCCGGCCCCAGCATTGCAACATCCACAGCCAGCATCACCACAAAAGCCTTGACCAGCACGGCCAGCATCGGCGGCACTCTGAGCAAGGTTTATGACGGCAGCACCAGTGCAAGTGGCGCGACGCTCAGCGGCTCTGTCACCGGCGCCATTGCAGGCGACACGTTGTCGCTCAACACCACCGGCGAGAGTCTGGCGTACGACAGTGCCCACGTTGCCACTGCGACGCAGATCGCTGCGACGGGCACTTCAAATTTCACGATTGGCTCCAGCACCAACAGCAGCGTAGCCAGTGACTACAGCTTTAGCGGCCCCAGTATCGCAGCGGCCACGGCCAGCGTCACCGCCAAGGCGCTGACGAGCACTGCAAGCATTGGCGGCACGCTGAGCAAGGTCTATGACGGCTCTACCTCGGCATCCGGAGCTACGGTTTCTGGCTCAGTCGCAGGCGCCATCGCGGGCGACACGCTGTCGCTCAACACCAGCGGCGAGAGTCTGGCGTACAACAGCGCCCACGTTGCCACGGCGACGCAAATTGCAGCCACGGGTACTTCGAGCTTTACGATTGGCGCCACTACCAACAGCAGCGTGGCCAGTGACTACAGCTTTAGCGGCCCCAGCATCGTGGCGGCCACGGCGGGCATCACCGCGAAGGCCGTGACCCTTAGTGCAAGCAAGGTTTACGACGGCACCACTTCACTCACTGGCGCCGTATCGGTGAGCGCTGGCGTGGGCATTGAGACTCTGGGTTACAGCGGCGCGACTGCAAGCAATACCCATGTGCTGACCATTGGAAAATTCGTCGATGCCATCACACTGGCCAACGGCACTGGCCCCAATGCTGGTTTGGCCAGCGACTACCAGTTGCCTAGCCTCAACAGCATCACCGCTCCGGTGAGCATCACACCAGCGAGCCTGGCGGTCAGCATGACCAATGCCGGCGCAAGCAAAACCTACGATGGCACAACCAACGCGCCTCTGGGCTTTGCGCCCAGCTACAGCGTGACGGGACTTGTCAGCGGAGACACGGCGGCAAGCCTCAGCGCGGGTGCAGTGCTCTACGACAATGCCAATGTGGTCAGTGCTACGGCGCTTACTGCATCAGGCGTGGTGCTGAACAGCATTGCCGGCGCCAAGGGTTCGGTTGCGAGTGACTACAGCCTTTCCAACACCAGCACCAGCGTGGCGGCGACCATCACCAAGGCCCCATTGACCGTGCGTGCCAATGACGATGTGCGCTTTGTCACCCTGAGCGACGCCAGCAGCTACAACGGAGTGGGCTTTGTGGGTCTGGTCAACGGCGAGACGTCGGTCAATGCAGTGGGCAGTGGACCCTATTCCGTCAGTCGGCCCAACGCCAGTACCGATGTGGGCGCGGGCGTTTACAGCGGTGCCTTGGTGCCTGCTGCCCTATCGTCGGCAAATTACAGCCTGGCCTATGTCAATGGGACATACACCATCGTGCCAGCCGGACAACTCCTGGTACGCGTGATCAATAACACCAACGTCTATGGCAGTGCAGCAGGGTATGCTGCCAACGCCAGTTTGGTCAGCGCCCAGTATTTGGATGGCAGCAACGTCATGCAAACGCTTGCAGCCCCCACTGTTTCGAGCACAACCTACACCTACAACGACGGCGCCGGGAATGTGTTTAGCTTTAACCTCACGCCCTTTACTGTGGGTGCCAGTCCGGCAGTTGTGAGCAATAGCTCGGCGGGCCAAACGCCAGTCGGCGTCTGGCAAATGGGCGCTACAGGTCTGACGGGCACAACGACCAATTTCGGCGGTAATTTGATGGTGCTTGGCGTGCAGACGGTTACGCCAAAATCGGTTTCAGTCAGTGCCACTGGAGTGAGTAAGGTCTACGACGGAAACACCTCCATGACCGGCTTGACCGTGGGCCTGTCAGGCCTGGTCACGGTTGACGTGGTAACAGTCGCTGGCAATGGTGGCTTCTCCAGCAAGAACGCTGGCACAAACTTGGGTTACACGGTCGCGGGCCTGCAACTCTCGGGCGCAGACAATGCCAACTATGTGCTCAGTGGTGGCAACTCGTTAACGGGAACCAACGGCGCCATTACGCCCAAGACGGTGTCGTTGAGCGCCAACAAGGTCTATGACGGTACGACCAGTCTGGCCGGTGCGGTCACCCTGAATACAGGCGTGAGTGGCGAAAGCTTGTCCTATGTTGGCGCCACAGCCAGCAACAGCCACGCAGCCACTGCGGCCAAGTACGTCACTGCCATCACTTTGCAAGATGGCACAGACGGACTGGCCTCCAATTACCAACTGCCCACGCTGAGCGTTGGCACTGCACCCGTTACCATCTCGCCCCAAATTGTGAGCAGCATTGCCAACATCACGGGTAACTTGAGTAAGACGTACGACGGCAACATCAATGCCACGGGTGCTTCAGTCAGCGGCACGGTGCAAGGCGCAATCGCTGGTGACACATTGGCACTCGACAGCAGTGGCCTGGTGTTGACTTACAACGATGCCCATGTGGCCAACGCTACAACCATCTCAGCCAGCGGAAACGCAGGGCTGAGCATTGTGAGTCCCGGCGCTTCCAGTGTGGCCAGCGACTACAGCTTTGCCAGCCCAACGATTTCCAATGCCTCGGGCAGCATCTCTGCCAAAACCCTGACTGCCACGCTTGCCAATACCGGGGTGAGCAAGGTCTATGACGGCGGCACCTCGGCACCCGGTAACTTCACAGCCAGCTATACCTATGCCGGTCTGGTGGCCGGAGATTCCGATGCTTCTTTGAGCAATACCGCGGCGGCCTACAACAGTGCCCACGTGGCAGAGGCCAGCACACTGACTGTGACTGGCCTGTCCATCAATTCCGTCACGGGCAACATCGGTTCTGTCGGCAGCGACTACGCGCTGGACGCCCTTAGCAAGAGTGTGGGAGCGAGCATTACGACGAAGGCGCTGACCAGCACGGCCAACATTGGCGGCACACTGAGCAAGGTTTATGACGGTGCTACATCTGCATCGGGCGCGACAGTGTCCGGCACGGTATCCGGCGCCATCATAGGCGACGCACTGACGCTCAACACCAGCGGTGAGAGCCTGGCTTACAACACTGCTCACGTAGGCACTGCAACGCAGATTGCAGCCACAG
>CANFIH010000277.1 GCA_947446855.1 Burkholderiales bacterium | reverse complement strand
CGCCTTCGAACAACGCCCGCTGTGGATTGGTAGCGGAACGCCGATGGCGAAGTAATGCTGAAAGCCCCGGCAATCCCCCCAGTTTGACGTCTGACCGCCTCGCGGCCTGTGCATCAAGCGCGCAAAAAAGAAAAAGCCCAAGTAGATGAACTACTTGGGCTTTTGTTTTGGCGGAGAAGGCGGGGAACCGCCCTGGTGGGTAGTTAGCCGACCACGTAAACCGTCCAGAGATTTAAAACTGGGGATGTGAGGAAACGGAACACATCAGCTTTAAACCTTGGATACTTTACCCAACTCGAGTGGGAAATGTTCTGTGGCACGGGCCCGAAAGCAGGCCACAGAAGCCCTAATGGGGAGTAATCAGCGACAGTTTCCCCTCCATTGTCATCACGTGAACAGTCACGCGTCAGCGGTCATTCCAGGTGGGGTTGTGCAAAGCCTTCCTGGCCTGAGAACCCACACTATGATTGGATCCAGATCTGGCGCTGGCCAGAGTCCAGGCAAGGCCGCTACCATGAGCACTATGAGAAGGATTTCCAGACTGGTATGCGTCGCGCTTTTGGCGTTCTGTGGGGTTGCGTGCGCCGGTGAGGACGAAGCTGGCCGCCGGGCAATCCTCGAGATTGGAAAAAGAATCGACAACCTTACAAATCTGGTTAATGAGTTGAAAGAGGCGAAGCGCAGCATTGACCAAGTCAGTGCCGAAGTAGATGCTTTCAAGAATCAGTTAGATTTGGTCGCCGCTGGCGCCGATGTGGCGAAACAGCAGTCCATCAAACCCAAGATTGATGAATTGGCAAAACGGGTCAATGCGCTTGCCAAGGATGCCACATCCGCCACAGCTACCGATAGCGCAACCCCCTCAGACAGTTTGTCCACCGGCGACAAAGAAGCGCGCAAAGCAATCGTGGAACTGCGAACCCGCGTTGAATATGGGGAGCGCGAATGGAAGCTAGCGGTGAAGGTTTGGGAACCGATGGCCTGGGGCAGTCTCTTCGCGCTCCAGCCGGATAATGATTTGCGGATGTCGATATTAAAGGAGCGCCAGCGTTTGGACGCCCTGGCCAAAGATGAGCGCATTGATCCGGTGCGCCTCAAGCTTTTTGTGGAGCAATTGTCCAATGATCAGCGGCAGGCTGTCTCAAACTTTCAGGACAATGCAGAACGGCGCAAGCAAGGCCAGCGATTGGAGAGTGAACGCCAGCGGCAGGAAAGCGAACGCCAGCGCACTGATCAGGTGCACGCAAATTGGGAAAAAGAACTGAAGGCAGCGTTGCCGGACACAGCATTAAGTTTGCGTAACTTGGCGACGTGTCCTAACAACCCCCGCGCCTCCTGGGACAACTGTTTTGGTGAGTTTACGGCGCCCAGCGGCTCCAAGTATCTGGGTGAATGGAAATCGAGCATGTTTGACGGTTTAGGCGTGTTCACCTCGACTAACGGTGACCGCTATGCCGGGCAATTCCGGGCCAACCAATACCATGGCCGGGGCAGCTACCGCTATGCCAATGGCGAGCGATACGTCGGCGAAATCAATAGTGGGAAAAGGCAAGGACAGGGTGTTCTTTACGCTGCCAATGGCTCTGTCATTGAAGACGGCCTATGGGTGGAAGATGCCGCTCCTTCGGTCAAGCGCGCCGAAGAGGCGCGGTCAACGGCACTGGCCTGGAGAGGCCGAATTCAAAGCGAAGTGGCCGCTCTCAGAAAAAAACCAGCCCAAAACAAGGCCTGGAACGAAATTGTCTCCCAGGCCGTAATGAACAGCTTGCGAAGCTGGCTGGAGGACACCGGCTCACTCAACATCCAGGAGATACCGGCGCCGGTATTCCCGGTTGCCTTGTCGCTTGCGCAGGAAAAATGGGAGAGCGACAAAGAGTTCGAAGGACGGCTGGCAGCCGCCCGCGCGGAGCGTCAGCGCGAAATTGAAAAAATCCAGAATACCTACAAAGCACAAGTTGAACAGCGGAATAAAAACGTGCAGCAAGTAAACGCCGCGCGTACTGTGAAAGAGCGCGTCGCATCCATGGTCCGCAAAGAATTTACTGAGATTGCGCTCTCGCTCGTGGAACCCCAGATTGCGGCCTCAGGAAGCAGTTTTGATCCCAAGCGATCAATCCTGTACCTTGATGTCAAGATTGACGGTGCAGCGCCAGCCCGTTTTGAATTTGCCGATGCGCCGCTACCATTGCGCAAAACCGCCCTTACGGATATCGCTGCGCTGCAATTGACGGCTGAGCTGGCTATTGCGCCCAGCGGTGAGTTTGGCCTCAAAGGCCTCAAGGCGGTGGGAGCAGGGTCGAGCGCGGTGGGCGTGGCAAGCCAGGGCGCAGCCACTGCGCAGGCGGCACGCCAGGTCACAATAGGCCTGCCCAGCACCAGCGCCTTGGCGGTTCTAACCCAGCAAAGCGTGCTGGCCGTCGACGGCAATCAGGTGGAGCGGATTCTGTACCGCGAGGAGAATGAAGCCCTTCGCGCACGGCTGGAGGAACAGCGCCGCAGCCAAGAAACGGCTCTGGCGGCAGAAACCCGCAAAGCTGCTGAGGAAGCCGCCAAATACAAATCAGAAGCGCAGGCACTGGCCGAGGTGCGGCGCAAACTGGAGGAAGACCTGGCTCTGCGGGAACAGGCCAGAAAGGCGTCGCGCATCTCCCTGCAGGCAAGCGTTTCGCCACCGGATGCAACTGGCGAGGTGCTCATCACGATCAAGACTGGCGCCGACACCAGCTCACTGCAACTCAACGGCGAAGAGATGGGTGGCAGGGCCGACGGCATCTACAACATCCGCAAGGTTGCCCGGGTTGGCCAAGATACCATCTTCACCATCCTTGGACGCGACATCAACGGCAACACGGACACCAAGACCTTGAAGGTGGCGCGCCAGGTCGCAGAGACCAAGTTCGCCTTTCCACGGCTAAACGCTGCAAATGTCAAGGCACAAGCCAAGCGTGACGCAGTGGCCATCATCATAGGCATCGCCGACTACGCCAACCTGCCACGTGCCGAATACGCCAACGAGGACGCACGTGAATTTTTCAATTACGCCAACCGGGGGCTTGGGATCGCGCCAGACAACATCAAAATGCTTATTGACGCGGACGCGACGCAACTTGACATCCTGCGCACCTTCAGAGCCTGGTTACCGCAAAGAGTCAAGCCCACCACCGACGTCTACGTCTTCTACAGTGGCCATGGGCTGCCATCTGCGGACGGTAAGGGCTTGTACCTTTTACCCGTGACAACCGACAGGGACTTTGTGGACAAGACTGCAGTGTTGCAGTCTGAAATCAATGCTGCGCTGCAGGCGGTGAAGCCTCAATCTGTAACCATATTTTTAGACAGTTGCTACAGCGGCCTGGCTAAAACCGGCGAGACCCTGGTGGCCGACGCCCGCCCTGTTGCGCTCATGTCCACCCAGAATACCTTTCCCAGCGACTTCACCGTAATTAGCGCAGCGCAACATGATCAGATGGCGAACACCAGCCCAGAGCTGCAGCATGGCATCTTCAGCTACTTTCTGATGCGTGGCATGGAAGGCGAGGCCGACGAAAACCGCGACGGCCGCATTACTGTGGGGGAGATGTACGCCTATCTCAAAGACCAAGTCGCTCGGCAGGCTGGCGCTCGCAACCGTATACAGATACCCCAATTGGCGGGCGACCCGCAGCGGGTTTTGGTCTACCGATGAGCTGGTGGCTCCCCATGAAAAAAAGTACGGGTCAGCTTGCTCTGTTGCTAGTACTACTGGGGCAGAGCCTGCCGCAAACCATGCTCGCCCAAGGTGCAACCAACCGCTCCTTCGCGCCTCTTGAGTTGCGACCCATTGACGACGGGATAGACATGGTGACGATCCCGGGGGGTAGCTTCTACATGGGTTCAGCCGTTAACGCGGATGAAAGACCCCAACACTTGGTGTACATCCGCAGCTTCTTGATAGGTAGAACCGAAGTCACGCAAAAGCAATGGATGGAAGTCATGGGCAGCAATCCCAGCCGCGTTAGTGCATGCGGGCCGGGTTGCCCGGTGGACAGTGTGAGCTGGGACGATGTACAGCAATTCATTCAAAAACTGAACCAGAAGACCGGGCAGAAATACCGCCTACCCAGCGAAGCCGAGTGGGAATATGCAGCAAGAGCCGGTAGCACCACCGACTGGAGCTTTGGCAACGATGAATCAAAGGCAGGTAACTACGCATGGTATGAAAAGAACAGCGGGCGACAGACGCATCCGGTAGGGCAAAAGCTGCCCAATGCTTTTGGCTTGTTTGACATGCACGGCAACGTGTGGGAGTGGGTGCAGGACTGCTATCACAACACCTATTTCGGAGCGCCCACGGATGGCGGCGCTTGGACGACAGGTTGTAATGGCGGCTCTCGGGTGCTTCGTGGCGGTTCTTGGAGCTACTCCCCGGCTATTTTGCGATCGGCGTACCGCGGTAGTTACGACCCAGACATCCGGTACTTCAGCAACGGATTCCGTTTAGCTCATGACCAGAGGGCTATTGACACATCGTCAGCAGCGGGAGCCAGTGCTTCATCCGCTGCCAAACTGGCTGCAGCAGACGCCGCGGCACTTGGCATG
>CANFIH010000276.1 GCA_947446855.1 Burkholderiales bacterium | reverse complement strand
TGGTACCACTCCTTCCCATCCCGAACAGGACAGTGAAACGCGTCTGCGCCAATGATAGTGCGGGTTCCCGTGTGAAAGTAGGTCATCGTCAGGCTATTAATAGCAAAAAAGCCCCAGTGAAAACTGGGGCTTTTTTTTGCCCGGAATTTAGTGGGCAAATGCGAATCAAATCATTCCATGCAAATGAAATGCGCTTGAGAGCAGCGAAAAAGGAGGGTAAACAGGCGGTAACTCAAATACCGCCACCCACCATGGAACTACGTGCCAGCACGCTCCAGCATGGCATGCAACAGTACGTTGCAGCCGGCGGTAATATGTTCTGGCTTGGCGTCTTCAATCTCGTTGTGGCTGATGCCATCCTTGCAGGGGATGAAAATCATGCCGCTGGGTGCCAGCTTGGCCATGTAGACCGCGTCGTGCCCGGCGCCGGAGACGGCCGGCATATTGGAGTAGCCCAGCATCCTGGCGGCGCGACCCACGGCGTCTACGCAGTCGGCGTGGAAGATTTGCGCGGGGTAGCTCGACACCAGTTCGATCTTCACCTCCAGCCCGCTCTCCAGCGCGGCCTTGGCGGCAAAGGCCTTCACCTCATCGGCCATCTGGTCCACCAGCGCGTCCGTAGCATTGCGCAGGTCGATGCTGAACTTTACGCGGCCCGGAATCACATTGCGGCTGTTGGGGAAGACCTGCACCATGCCCACGGTGCCGCGGCCATGCGGTGCGTGGCGCAGGGCTGCGGCCACCACTTCCTGCATGATGCGGGCGGACACCTGCATGGCGTCCTTACGCAGCGCCATGGGCGTGGGGCCGGCATGGGCCTCCATGCCAGTAACGGTGCAGTCAAACCAGCGGATGCCCAGCACGCCACTCACCACACCGATGGTGACGTCGTTGTCCTCCAGCACCGGGCCCTGTTCGATGTGCGTCTCGAAGTAGGCGCCGATCGGGTGGTCGCCCGGCTCCTGCGTGCCGATGTAGCCGATGCGCTCCAGTTCGCCCTTGACCGAATTGCCTTCGGTGTCGGTGGCGGCATAGGCATGTTCCAGCGTGAAGGCCTTGGCGAACACGCCAGAGCCCATCATCACCGGCACAAAGCGCGAACCCTCTTCGTTGGTCCAGAAGGCGACCTCGATGGGCGCCTCGGTTTCGATGCCGTGGTCGTTCAGGGTGCGCACCACTTCAATGCCGGCCAGCACGCCGTAGTTGCCGTCGAACTTACCACCCGTGGGCTGGGTGTCGATGTGGCTGCCGGTGACGATGGGGGGCAAGCTGTTGTTGCGCCCCGGGCGGCGCATGAAGCCGTTGCCGATTTTGTCGATGGTGACTTCCATGCCGGCATCGCGCGCCCAGCCGAGCACCAGATCACGACCATGCTTGTCCAGATCGGTCAGTGTCAAGCGGCACACGCCACCTTTGGGTGTCGCGCCGATCTTTGCTAACTCCATGAGCGATGCCCAAAGCCGATCGCCGTTGATGCGAATCGATGAAAGGTCAGTGGCAGTTGCGGTGGTCATGGTCTCACTCCTAGTGTTGTTTAAGCTATCGCGGCCAGTGAGGAGAGTGCCGGGCGGCTCATACGCGCTTCGCTTTGCGAAATCGCCGCCCGTCACTCTCCTCACTGACCAGGTGCTGGTGTTCGGTTTACTTCAAAAAAAGACATCCCAGCAAAGTCGCTTCCTCTCGCCGATTGGGTGTGTGCCGGGCGCCGATTTGTGCGTATGCCGCAGTATGAGGTGACCGGCACACACCCAATCGGCAGGCACATAAGTCAGCGTTTAACCGCAGTAGGTTTCAACGTCTCCGCCCGCAATGACGCCGCCGCAAAATTCGGGCTGAAGGCCGGCCGCTTGATATAACGCCCCTTGCCCCGCACCGCCCGCAGATCGCCCTGTACAAACACCAGTTCCCCCTGGCTGATGGTGTGGCTGGGAATGCCCCGCACCGTGCGGCCTTCGAAGATATTGAAGTCGCCCTTGCTGTGCTGTGTCTTGGCCGACAGCGTCTTGGTGCCGGCCGGGTCCCACACCGCCAAGTCCGCGTCGGCGCCAACCGAGACGCTGCCCTTTTGTGGATAGATATTGAACAACTTGGCCGTGTTGGCCGAAGTGATGGCAACGAACTCCGAGGGCGTCAGACGGCCGGTGTTCACACCCGCGTCCCAGAGCACTGCCAAGCGCTCTTCCACGCCGCCGGTGCCGTTCGGGATCTTGGCGAAGTCGTCTTTGCCTGCCGCTTTTTGCGCGGCGCAGAATGTGCAATGGTCGGTGGCGGTGGTGTGCAGATTGCCGCTTTGCAGGCCGCGCCACAGGGCTTCCTGATGGCCGGCCGGGCGGAAGGGCGGGCTCATCACATGGGCGGCCGCAGTGGCGAAATCGGGGTGGCGGTACACGCTGTCGTCCACCACCAGATGGCCGGCCAGTACCTCACCGTAGACACGCTGTCCACGTGCGCGGGCACGGGCAATGGCGTCAGCGGCTTCGATGCAGGAGACGTGCACCACATAGATGGGCACGTTCAGCACATCGGCAATTGCAATCGCGCGGTTGGCGGCTTCGCCTTCGACCATCGGCGGGCGGGAGAGCGGATGGCCTTCGGGGCCGGTGATGCCCATCTTGGCGACCTCGCTTTGCAGCAGATAGACCAGTTCGCCGTTCTCCGCGTGCACCGTGGGCATGGCGCCGAGTTCGAGGGCGCGCTTGAAGCTGTTCACCAGGGTTTCGTCGTCGCACATGATGGCGTTCTTGTAGGCCATGAAGTGCTTGAAGCTGTTCACGCCCTCCTGCTGCACCAGCGTGCCCATGTCGCGCTTGACGGTCTCGTCCCACCAGGTGATAGCAACGTGGAAGCTGTAGTCGCTGGCGGACTTTTCGGCCCACGCGCGCCAGGTGGCATAGGCCTCCATCAGCGGCTGCTGGGGGTTGGGGATGACGAAGTCGATGATGGTGGTATTGCCACCGGCCATGCCGGCCGCCGTGCCGGTGTAGAAATCGTCCATGGTCGTGGCGCCCATGAAGGGCAGCTGCATGTGGGTATGCGGGTCAATGCCGCCGGGCATGACGTATTGGCCGCCGGCATCCACCACCGTGGCGCCAATCGGGGCGGTCAGGTTTTCACCCACGGCGACGATCTTGCCGTCCTGGGTCAGCACGTCGGCCTGGAATGCACGGTCTGCATTGACGACCGTGCCGCCACGAATCAAAAGACTAGCCATGGAGAATTCCTCATGAAGTTTGCTGGCAAAGAATAGGGCAGAAATGCTGCTGTGTCTTGGGTAAATACGCGGGCACTTAAAGCGTGCTGCGCATGGGGTTGTTGGGGTGCATGGTCCAGTCGGCGTGCTCGGCGGGCACCACTTTGTTGGTGCGCAGATCGACATCGCCGGGCACCAGGTCGCGCATGCTGATGCATTCCGGCACCGGGCAGACGTTGACGCACAGGTTGCAACCCACGCATTCGTCCTCCTTCACCTCGAAGTAGCGCGCGCCGTCCTTTTCAAACGTAATGGCCTGGTGCGAGGTGTCTTCGCAGGCGATGTGGCAGCGCCCGCACTGGATGCAGCTGTCCTGGTTGATCACGGCCTTGCTGATGTGGTTCAGGTTCAGATAGCGCCAGTCGGAGACCGTGGGTGTGGCCCGGCCGACGATTTCGGACACGCTTTTGAAACCCATCTCGTCCATGTAGGTTGAGAGACCATCGGCCATGTCCTGCACGATCTTGAAACCATAGACCATGGCGGCGGTGCAGACCTGCACATTGCCGGCGCCCAGGGCGATGAAGTCCAGCGCGTCGCGCCAGGTGCCGACACCACCAATGCCAGAAATCGGCATGCCGGCAGTTTGCGGATCGCGCGCAATCTCGGCCACCATGTTCAGCGCAATCGGCTTCACCGCCGGGCCGCAGTAACCCCCGTGCGAGCCCTTGCCGCCGGTGCTCGGGCTCATGGTCAGCGTGTAGGGGTCCACGCCCATGATGGAGTTGATGGTGTTGATCAGCGACACCGCATCCGCACCGCCGGCCTTGGCGGCGCGCGCCGGGTTGCGGATGTCGGTGATGTTGGGCGTGAGCTTCACGATCACCGGCAACTTCGTGTACTGCTTGCACCACTGCGTCACCATCTGGATGTACTCGGGCACCTGGCCTACGGCCGCGCCCATGCCACGCTCGCTCATGCCGTGTGGGCAGCCGAAGTTGAGCTCAATGGCATCGGCGCCGGTGTCTTCCACGCGTGGCAGGATGGCCTTCCAGCTCTCCTCTACGCAGGGCACCATGATGGACACCACCATGGCGCGGTCCGGCCACAGGCGCTTGACCTCGGCAATCTCGCGCAGATTGATTTCCAGATCGCGGTCGGTGATCAGCTCGATGTTGTTGAAGCCGTACAGGCGGCGGTCCGGCGTCAGCAGCGCGCCATAGCGCGGGCCGTTGACGTTGACGACAGGCGGGCCGGCCTCGCCCAGGGTCTTCCAGACCACACCGCCCCAGCCGGCTTCAAACGCACGGTTGACGTTGTAGGCTTTGTCGGTGGGCGGGGCGGAGGCCAGCCAGAACGGGTTGGGACTGGTGACGCCAGCAAAGGTGGATT
>CANFIH010000275.1 GCA_947446855.1 Burkholderiales bacterium | reverse complement strand
TGAGCAGCTCTCGCCCATGGGTCTGGTGGTGCACAAATACCTCAAGGCGGGCGCAGTGCATGCGCACCTCCTGCGACTGGCTGGTGCTGTTGCGCAGGCCTAAGTCACCGCGTAACTTGCATGTCAGACGTTTAACCCTTTGTACGTTGGAGCCTCTATGGTCAAGGAAGTGACTGCAGTTTTTCCCGGCACGTTTGACCCCATCACGCTGGGCCATCAGGACCTGATACGCCGCAGCGCTGCAATGTTCGCCACGGTGATCGTGGCCGTGGCAGCGGCCCACCACAAGAAGACGATGTTTACCCTGGACGAGCGCCTGGAGACGGTGCGCGAGGTGTTTGCATTTGTGGAGAACGTGCGGGTGGAGCCCTTCACCGGGCTGGTGCGGGACTTTGCGGTGGGTCACGGCGCCGGTGTCATGGTGCGCGGCGTGCGCTCGGTCACCGACTTTGATTACGAGGCCCAACTCGCCGGCATGAACCGGGCGCTGGCCCCGGACGTGGACACGCTGTTTTTGACACCGGATGCGCGTTACCAGTACATCAGCAGCACGCTGGTGCGCGAGATTGCCACGCTCAAGGGCGATGTGCGGCAGTTTGTGGCGCCACAGGTGTTCGACCGCCTGACGGCCAAGCTCACAGGCTAGGCGGCTGCGGCCAGGGGCGCTGTGCCCCGCGCAACATCTCGAACGCGCGACTGAGTTGCAGCACGCCCAGATCATCAAAGCGCCGTCCCGCAATCTGCAGGCCTATGGGCAGGCCGCTTTGCGTATAGCCGCAGTTGATGCTGGCGGCCGGTTGCTCCGACATGTTGAAGGGCACGGTAAAGGCAATGTGTTCCAGCGGCCGTAACGGGTCGTTGGTGGGCGAGGGCAGTTCGGCCGCAAAGGCAACCACGGGTGCGGTAGGCGAGATCACATAGTCAAATGCGTTGCAGGCTTTGACGGTGGCCACGCGGGTGGCGTGGAACTGGCTGGTGGCGGCAAACATGGCGGTACCCGACATGCCGGCGGCGCTGTCGGCCCAGGCGCGGATGTAGGGCAGCACGCTGGCGCGGCGTTCCTCACTGAGCGCAGCCAGGTCCAGGTGGGAACGCATGCGCCAGCTGTGGTCCATGCCGTCGAGCATCTGGCGCGTCAAAAACGGTTGCATGGGCGTGACGATGGCGCCGGCGCTTTCCAGCAGCTGCGCGGCGCGTTGCACTGCGAGCTGCACCTCGGGGTCTACAGTCAGGCCGCAGCCGGCGTCCAGCAGCAGGCCGATGCGCACGCCCTCGAGCAGGGCCAGGGGTGTTTCCCAGTTGTTCCAGTCAATGGCGGCAAAGGGCAGGCTCATGCTGTCGCGCGCATCGGGCCAGCTCAGGGCCTGCATCATCAGGGCGGCGTCGCCCACGGTGCGCGTCATGGGCCCGGCGGCGCGGCCGGTGTAGCAGGGGTCAATCGGTATGCGGCCCAGGCTGGGCTTGAGGCTGAAGATGCCGCACCAGCTTGCCGGCAGGCGCAGCGAGCCGCCAATATCGGTGCCTACATGCAGCGGGCCATAACCGGCTGCCGCCGCCGCTGCAGCCCCGGCGCTGGAGCCGCCCGGTGTCTTGCTGACATCCCAGGGGTTGCGCGCCAGCGCATGAAAACTCGACACGCCGGAGGACAGCATGCCGTAGTCGGGCATGGTGGTTTTGCACACCAGCACGGCGCCGGCTTCGCGCAGGCGCGCGGCCGGGGGCGCGTCGGCTGTGGCCGCTGCGCTGTCCGTGGCCCGCGTGCCCAGGGGCATGCGGTCGCCCCGGGTGGCAATGTTGTCCTTCAGGGTGAGGGGCACACCGTCCAGCGGGCTCAAGGGGGTTTTTTGCAACCAGCGCAATTCGGAGGCGCGGGCGCTGGCCATTGCCGGTTCGGGGCGCAGCAGGTAGCTGGCCTGCAGATGGGGCTCCCATTGCGCGATGTGTTCGAGCACCGCGCGTGTCACTTCCACCGGAGACAGGGCACGGCAGCGGTAGGCATCGGACAGTGCCGTTGCAGTCCATTCATGCAGTGGCAGGGATGGCTCGGTGGCAGTGCTCATGGGATGGGGTCGCTGAGGGGTGGGTGTTGGTTGTGATTATCCGTGCGCAAGCTCCCAGGCGCGTCGGCGCGCGTACTATGCGGTGCCCCAACGGGGCTATTTGACCCCGGGGCGTCCCGGCGGCGAAACCTCGCGATAATCAGCCCATGCTACCGAGAACCCCATGGCGCTGATCATTACCGACGAGTGCATCAATTGCGATGTGTGCGAGCCCGAGTGCCCGAATGAGGCGATCTTCCTGGGTGAGGAGATTTACGAGATAGACCCGAACAAGTGCACCGAGTGTGTGGGGCATTTTGATGAGCCCCAATGCGTGCAGGTGTGCCCGGTGGCCTGCATACCGGTCAACCCGCAGCATGTGGAAGACAAAGAGACCTTGTGGGAAAAGTACCGGCGCCTGCAGGCCGCTGCGGCATCCGCCCCATCTGCCTGAGACCGCCGCAGCGCGGTCAGTGCGCCGTGCGTTTTGCCCTGGCTGGCACCTCAGGACTTGCCGGCTTTGCTGCTTGATTTCTTCTTGCTGCTGGTAGCACCGTCGGTGGCGGTAAAAAACGCGGGCTCTTTGGCCTTGGCCTTTCTGGTGCCTCCGGTCTTCTTCTTGGCATTAGCCGGGGTGGCTTGTTTAACGTCGGTTTTCTTGTGTGCGGCCTCTGCCCGGGCCAGTGCCAGTTTGTCGGCTGCCAGGGCTTGCGCCGCATCCTTGCGGCGTGTGGCTTCCAGGTCCTTGGCCAGGGCCTTGTCCGCGATGAGCCCTTGCTTGGCCGCAGCACGTTGTTCGGCCGTGCGCGGGTCATCGGTTGGCACCACGACGGCGCCGGCGCAGGGTGTCTGGCTGTAGCTGCTGCCGCAACGGTATACCTGCTGCGCCGCAACTCCCGTGCAGGTGCTGACCGCTACAAGGCTGGCGAGAACAAGGTGTTCAAAACTCTTCATGGTTTTTTCCTTTGGTGGTTGAAGCGGTTATTTTTACCCAAGCCCGGCTTCTTTGGACGGCGGAGCTGCCGCCGCGGGCTGAGGCACACCGGCAGCGTCGGACAGCGGCGCGGCAGGTTTGGGTGGCTTGGGGCGCGGCGGCTTGCTGGTGTGGATCAGCATGGTGGCTTTGTCCATCTCGCCTGCCAACAAATGGGGCAGGGCCTTGATGGAGCGGTCTATGGCCTGCTCGATGGCGATGCGGTGGTCGGCCGAAGGCTTTTTCAGCACCCAACTCACCACCTCCGACTTGAGGCCCGGATGGCCTATGCCCAGGCGCAGACGCCAGTAGGCATCCGAGCCCAGTTGGGCATGGATATCGCGCAGGCCGTTATGACCGGCGTGGCTGCCGCCGAGCTTGAGCTTGGCTTCGCCCGGCACCACGTCCATCTCATCATGGGCCACCAAGATTTCGTTTGGCAGGATTTTGAAAAAGCGTGCCAGGGCAGCGACGGATTTGCCCGACAGGTTCATAAAGGTTTGCGGCTGCAGCAGCCAGACGGTTTGCCCGCCCACGGTGGTGCGCGCAACAAAGCCGTAGTAGCTGCGGTCCATCACCATCTGCACCTTGAGTTGGTGTGCCAGAGCGTCTATCCACCAGGAGCCCGCGTTGTGCCGCGTGGCCTCGTATTCCGGGCCGGGATTGCCCAGGCCGACAAACAGTTTGATCATGCGGGAATGGTAGAGGAAATCGGATGTACCAATGAAAACGGCCCACCGAGGTGGGCCGTTTTCAGGAGGCAAAGAAGGGAATTACTTCTTGGCAGCAGGCTTGGCAGCAGGAGCTGCCTTGCCTGCGGGCTTGCCACCCTTGGCGGGTGCGGCTGCAGCTGCGTCGGCAGCAGGAGCCTCGACCACGGCGCCGGCGATCAGCACCACGGAAACCACCACGGGGTTGTTGCTGCCGTGCTTCACAGCGGTCACACCCTTGGGCAGAACGATGTCGCTCACGTGCAGGGACTTGCCCTTCTTCAGGCCGCTCAGGTCCACCTTGATGAATTCAGGCAGATCGGTAGGCAGGCACAGCACGTCAATTTCGGTCAGCACGTGGTTGGCGATGCAACCGTCGGTCTTGACAGCGGGCGACAGTTCGTCGCCGAAGAAGTGCAATGGCACCTTCATGTGCAGCTTGGTGGTAGCGTCCACGCGCTGGAAGTCGATGTGCAGAATCAGTTGCTTGTAGGGGTGCATTTGCACGTCACGCAACAAAACCTTGTGCTCAACGCCGTTCAGCTCCATGTCGAGCACGGAAGCGTGGAAGGCTTCTTTCTTGATGGTGTGCCACAGGGCGTTGTGATCGAGTTCGATCAGGGTGGTGTCGACATTGCTGCCGTAAACAATACCAGGTGTGCGACCGGAATTGCGGAGACGGCGGCTCGCACCCGTACCCTGCTTAGCGCGCTCAAAAGCGACAAATTTCATAATTTACTCCTAGAGGAATCCACCGCGACCAGTGTGACTCCGGTTTAATAAAAACGCCGCATGCAGCATGCAGCGGCGTTTGCTTTTGCCTGGGTCAGAACAGGTTTTCCTGATCGGAAAACAGGCTCATGACCGACTC
>CANFIH010000274.1 GCA_947446855.1 Burkholderiales bacterium | reverse complement strand
CAGCAGGTCGACCAGGCAATGGTCGAACTTGGAGACCAGAATAATCACGCGCTGCTTTTTCTCGGCGTCCACAATCGCCCATTCCATCTTTTCAATGTCGGCCACCTCTTGGAACTGCGTGCGCAGCGCTTCCAGCTCCGGTGTGCTGCCAGGGTTGCCGTAGAAGCTGATACGGGTGAAAAAACGCCCGGTGATCACGTCATCAAACTGCTGCATGTCGGTGATGTAGCAGGTGCGCGAGGCCAGAAAGCCCGAGACGCGGGCCACGGTACCCATGCGACTGTCGCAGGTGGCCGTGAGAATGTAGTGGGGCTTGCCTTCAAGATGGACGGTCATGGGAATAGGGCTCCGGAAGTTATCGAATAGGTTTTATGGGCTCAAATGGTGCTGCCACGCAGGCAGTTTAGGGATTGACAGCGGCGCGAATTATCTTGCAGCGACGGCGAACTCGACTCTAGCGACCAGGCCAATTGCGCGACAATCCCCCTGTCGTATGACGACAATCCAAAGTCGCTATTGTGTCAGCCCGGGCAGGTAGCGGCTCGTACCATTTTCAACACGTTCTGGCGATGTACCCACGGGCCAGAACATTATTTTTTACCAGGAGTTAGCGGTGGCCAATGAATTTGAAGACGATCTGGATCTGAACACCCTGAACGACGAGGAGTTGACAGAGCAAGTCCATGACGATCTGTACAACGGCCTGCGCGAAGAGGTGGTGGAAGCCACCAACATCCTGCTGGGCCGTGGCTGGACCGCAGCCCGCGTGCTGGATGATGCCCTGGTCGAAGGCATGCGCATCGTTGGCGTGGACTTCCGCGACGGCATTTTGTTTGTACCCGAAGTGCTGCTGGCGGCCAATGCCATGAAGGGTGGCATGGAAATCCTGCGTCCCCTGCTGGCCGAAACCGGCGTGGAGCCCATCGGCAAGATGGTCATCGGCACCGTCAAGGGCGACATCCACGACATCGGCAAAAACCTGGTCGGCATGATGATGGAAGGCGCGGGCTTTGAGGTGATCGATCTGGGCATCAACAACCCCGTTGAGAAATACCTGGCCGCGATTGAAGAGCACAAGCCCGACATCCTGGGTCTGTCTGCGCTCCTGACCACCACCATGCCCTACATGAAGGTCGTGATCGACACCTTGAAGGAAAAGGGCATTCGCAACGACTACATCGTGCTGGTTGGCGGCGCACCGCTGAACGAAGAGTTCGGCAAGGCCGTGGGCGCTGACGCCTACTGCCGCGATGCCGGCATTGCGGTCGAAACAGCCAAGACGCTGATCGCCGCCCGCCGCGCCGCCGCTGCCGCCTAAGCGACACGCCAGAGCTGGCACCCTTGTCCGTTTGAGCCCCGTAGCAGCCATGGGTGCCCAGCCAGCTATTCTTGTTATTGCCTGCGGTGCGCTGGCGCGTGAAATCGTCGCCCTGCGCACGCTCAATCACTGGCCGCACATGGTGGTGCAATGCCTGCCCGCCGATTGGCACAACCGGCCGGAAAAAATCCCGGAAGGCGTGCGCGCCAAGATCCGGGCGGCGCGCGGTCGCTTCACCTCCATCTTTGTCGCCTATGCCGACTGCGGCACCGGTGGCCTGCTGGACGCGGTGCTGGCCGAAGAAGGCGTGGAGCGCATCCCCGGCGCCCATTGCTACGAATTTTTTGCCGGCAGCGCGCAGTTTGCCGAGCTGGCCGAGGCCGAACTCGGCACCTTTTACCTGACCGACTTCCTGCTGCAGCACTTTGATCGACTGATCATCCACGGCCTGGGCATCGCCAAGCATCCCGAACTGCTGCCCATGTACTTCGGCCACTACAAGAAGCTGGCGTATCTGGCGCAGGTGCCTTCGGAAGAAAAGATGGCCGCCGGACGCGTGGCCGCAGCCCGCCTGGGCCTGGAATTTGAGTCCCACGTGACGGGCTACGGCGAGCTCGCCACCAGCCTGGAGCGTGCACACACCTTGGCAACAACAAGCATGACCGAAAGCATCATCACATGGCAAAACTGATCGTAATTTCCTGGCGCGACATCCCCGCGCAAGTGGTGGTGAAAAAGGGCCGCGAGACCGGCAAGGTGCAGCTCTCGCACCGCTTCCAGGAGGCCGTGGACCGGGCCGCCATGCGGGCCGGCAAGTCCGGCTCGGCCGACTACCTGGCCGACTGGAAACGCAGCGAGCCGCGCGCCTGCAGCGACGACATGCAGGCCGAGGCCGACGCCGAGGCCGCGAAGATCGAGGCGCAATACTCCGACGAAGACCTGCTGCGCCTGATCCGAGCCCATGGCGTGGACGAGACCCAAGCTGCCGCCCCCGCCGAAGCTGCCGGCGACACCACCATCGATAACGCTGGAGACGCCTGATATGTACGCCGTGCGCCGCTGGTCCGTGCGCCATGCCCGGGGCATGGAGATTTTCTACAGCGCCTTTGAGAAGGCCTTTGTAGCCCTGCATCCGGTCTGGAACTGGATTGGCTATGAGCGCGTAGAAAAACCGGTGGCCGCATTCGAGAAGGTCGCCAAGGGATTTTTGTTTGACTGCAAGATGTGCGGCCAGTGTGCCCTGAGCGCCACCGGCATGTCCTGCTCCATGAACTGCCCCAAGAACATACGCAACGGCCCCTGCGGCGGCGTGCGTGCCAACGGCAACTGCGAGGTCAAGCCCGAGATGCGCTGCGTCTGGGTCGAGGCCTTTGCCGGTAGCGAGCGCATGGTCGAAGGTAAAAAAGCCATCCGCATCGTGCAGCTCCCCGTGGACCGGCGCCTGGAAGGCCGCTCCTCCTGGCTCAAGGTGGCGCGCGACCGCAACCCGCCGCCGCCCAAGCCTGCCGCAGCGCCAGCAGCCAAACCGGCTGCGCCTGCCGTCTCCATCCCTGCGACGACTGCCGCCGCCCCCGCCACCAGCACCCCACCCAAAGCACCATGAAATTCGACGACGAACCGGTCCCGGGTTATCCGCTGCCCATACTGCCCGGCCACACCTCGCCCGGCCGCCTGGAACGGGTGCTGCGCGCAGGCGCCTTTGCCGTCACGTCTGAGCTCGATCCGCCGGACTCGGCCGACCCGGAAGACGTCTACAAGCGCGCCCGCATTTTTGATGGCTATGTGGACGCCATCAACGCCACTGACGGTTCGGGCGCCAACTGCCATATGTCCAGCATGGCAGTCTGCGCCTTGCTGACGCGCATCGGCTATGCGCCGGTGATGCAGATATCGTGTCGCGACAAGAACCGCATTGCCATCCAGGGCGACATCCTGGGCGGCGCCGCCATGGGCGTGGCGAACATGCTGTGCCTCTCCGGCGACGGCGTGCAGTCGGGTGACCACCCGCAGGCCAAACCGGTGTTTGACCTGGACTGCATGAGCCTGCTGGAAATCGGCCGCACCCTGCGCGACGAGCACAAGTTCCAGAGCGGACGCAAGGTCACTTTTGCTCCGCGCGTCTTCTTCGGCGCAGCCGCCAACCCTTTTGTGCCACCCTATGAATGGCGCGGCGACCGCATTGCCAAGAAGATCGCCGCCGGCGCCCAGTTTTTGCAAACCCAGTACTGCTACGATGTGCCGCGCCTGAAGACCTTTATGCAGCAGATGGAAGACCAGGGTCTGCTGGAAAAAGCCTTCTTTCTGATCGGTGTGGGGCCTTTGCGCACCGCCAAGGCAGCCGACTGGATGCGCACCAATGTGCCGGGTATCCATATCCCGGATTCTGTGGTGAAACGCATGGCCGGTGCTGACAAGCCGGCGCAAGAGGGCCGCCAGATCTGCATCGACCTGATCCAGGAGATCAAAGAGATCAAGGGCGTGTCCGGCGTGCACGTCATGGCCTTCCGGCAGGAAGAGTCCGTGGCAGAAATCATTGAAAAATCGGGTGTACTCCAGGGCCGTGTGCCGTGGTACCCCGAACGCGATACCCTCAAAACCGAAACCAAGGAATTAATGTGACCGATACCATCATCAGCTCCGCCACCCGTGAAGTGGTCATAGGCTTTGACCGCCCCTTCGTCATCATCGGCGAGCGCATCAACCCCACCGGCCGCAAGATCATGGCCGCCGAAATGCTGGCCGGCGACTACAGCCGTGTCATTGCCGACGCCCTGGCCCAGGTCGAGGCCGGCGCCCACATGTTGGATGTCAACGCCGGCATCCCGCTGGCCGATGAGCCCGGCATGCTGGCCAAGGCGATTCAGCTGGTGCAGGGCATCACCGATGTGCCCTTGTCCATCGACTCCTCCATCGTCGCGGCGCTCGAAGCGGGTCTGGCCGTCTACAAGGGCAAGGCCCTGGTGAACTCGGTCACCGGCGAGGAAGACCGCCTGGAAACCGTGCTGCCCCTGGTGAAGAAATACGGTGCCGCCGTGGTCGCCATCTCCAATGACGAGACCGGCATCTCGCAAGACCCGGACGTGCGCTTTGAAGTGGCCCGCAAGATTGTGAACCGCGCCTCCGACTACGGCATCCCCGCCTGCGACATCGTGGTCGACCCGCTGGTGATGCCGATTGGCGCCATCAACCAGGCCGGCGTGCAGGTCATGCAGCTGGTGCACCGCCTGCGCACCGAGCTCAAGGTCAACACCACCTGTGGCGCCTCGAATGTGAGCTTCGGCCTGCCCGAGCGCAATGGCGTGAACTCCGCCT
>CANFIH010000273.1 GCA_947446855.1 Burkholderiales bacterium | reverse complement strand
GTCGCCGTTGGTGGACAGCACTTCGAATTGCTTTTCGCCATCGACATCGGCGATTTCGATGATGGACACGTCAAACGTGCCGCCACCCAGGTCATACACGGCGATCTTGCGGTCGCCCTTTTCGTTCTTGTCCAGGCCGAAGGCCAGGGCTGCAGCCGTGGGTTCGTTGATGATGCGCTTGACATCCAGACCGGCAATGCGGCCGGCGTCCTTGGTGGCCTGGCGCTGTGCGTCGTTGAAGTAGGCGGGCACCGTGATCACGGCTTCGGTCACTTCTTCGCCGAGGTAGTCTTCGGCAGTCTTCTTCATCTTGCGCAAAATGTCAGCGCTGACCTGTTGCGGGGCCATGCGGTTGCCGCGCACTTCGACCCAGGCGTCGCCATTGTCAGCAGCGGCAATCTTGTAGGGCATCAGGTCGATGTCCTTCTGCACTTCTTTTTCGGTGAACTTGCGGCCGATCAGGCGCTTCACGGCATACAGGGTGTTCTTGGGGTTGGTGACTGACTGGCGCTTGGCGGAGGCACCCACCAGCACTTCGCCGTCTTCCTGGTACGCAATGATGCTTGGCGTGGTGCGCGCGCCTTCAGCATTCTCAATGACCTTGGGCGTGTTGCCTTCCATGATGGCCACACAGCTGTTGGTGGTGCCGAGGTCAATGCCGATGATTCTTCCCATGATGTACTCCTGCTAATGCAAATTTCAGATGTTTACGAGGTGTGGGCTGATGGCCGGCTTTCAAGCCCATCTGCCCGGATTTCGCGCGCTCAATCAGCGCACGCGGTGTTTATTTGGCGGCGGCTACGGTCACCAGGGCCGGGCGCAGTACGCGCTCGACAATGGAATAACCCTTTTGCAGCACGCTGACCACCGTGTTGGCTTCCTGCTCGGAAGGCACCACGCTGATGGCCTGGTGCTGGTGCGGGTCAAACTTGGTGCCGGCGGCCGGATTGATGGCAATCACCTTGTTGCGCTCCAGCGCTGCGACGAGCTGACGCAAGGTGGCTTGCGCGCCTTCGCGAATTTGTTCGGCGGTGGCGTCCTTGATGACCAGTCCAGCTTCCAGGCTGTCAGCCACAGGCAGCAGGCTCTCGGCAAAGCCTTCCACGGCAAACTTGCGCGCCTTGGATATTTCTTCCTCGGCACGGCGACGGGCATTTTCTGCATCGGCCTTGGCGCGCAGATACTGGTCGGCCATTTCGGCACTCTTGGCCTTGAGTGTGGCCAGTTCTGCCTGCAATGCGGCCATCGCATCGGCTTCCGTGGCGTTCAGGGCAGCGACCAGTTCCTCGGCGCTCTGCTGGCTGGCGGCCTGGTCTTGGGACGGGGGGGTGTTGTGGATTGGTTCAGACATGCTGGTGGGGTCGCAATGAAGGCTGCAAATAAAACGATGCCCCGCAGTTGGGGGCAGTCAAACCGGTTTCAAGAGCCCCTCCTTGCAGCGAGGGCAAGGGCGGGCACTGGGTTTGTTTAGACGGACAACAGTTCCACGTCAAACTTGAGCGTGGCGTTCGGTGGAATGACGCCGCCGGCGCCGCGTGCACCATAGCCCAGAGCCGCAGGAATGATCAGGGTACGCGCGCCGCCCACTTTCATGCCAGCCACACCTTCGTCCCAGCCCTTGATCACCATGCCGGCACCCAAGCTGAACACAAACGGATCGCCGCGGTCTTTGCTGGAGTCGAACTTGGCGCCCTGAACGCCATCGTTAAACAGCCAGCCGGTGTAATGCACCTTGACGTTGTTGCCGGCAACTGCCTGGGCTCCGCTGCCCTCTACTGTGTCCAGATATTGAAGTCCGCTTGCTGTGGTTTGCATGAATATTCCTTGGGGTTGTTGCGAGTCCCGCGCTGCATGAGGTGCCGCACGCGGGGCAACCCTAAATTATGCCGCATTGGCCTTGTGCGAGCGGCTACGTGGCTGGTTTGGACTGGCCGGAGGCCCAACGGGCGGCGAAGGCAGGTAATTCCGCCAGTCGCTTGCACAAGTCGGTGCCCGCGGCGGTCAGGCAATAGCCCTCGCTGACGTGGGTGAGCAAGCCCGCTTCACGTAATTCCTTGATGCGGGTGTTGAGGGTGTTGGGCGTGATGCTGCCCACGCTGTCTTGCAAAAGCCGGAAGGTTTGCGCACGGCCGTCCCGCAGGGCCCAGAGCACCCGCATGGAATAGCGGGCCTCCAGCAGACTTAGCAACTGGCCCATGGCAAGCAATTCTTTTGCACTCATGCAATTAACCCTTGTTCGCAATCGTTCGTACGCCAGCTTATCCCAATTCGCCATGTACTACCGGAGAGGGGCCGTGGACACGCTGCGCTGGTTCTCCCCAGTCGTTAAACCCGCAGGAGATGTCCAGCCGCGTCGGTGAGCCACTGCGCACGCTGCAGTCCGCGCAGCGAGCTGCACACGGCAAGCGCCTGCGCCGAAAGCACTTCGTCCAAGCGCAGAACCCGTTCGCCAATGTGCGGGTAGCGTTGCAGCAGGCGCTGGCGCATCACACCGGCCAGCACACCGCTGCGCAAAGGCGGCGTCCACCAACGGCCCTCCAGTTGCACCAGCAGGCTGCTGCGGGCGCCTTCGCACACTTCGCCACGGGCGTTGAGGAAAATCGTATCAAAGGCATTGCAGGCGACTGCCTTTTGAATGGCTGCGTCGTAGGCACTGCGCAGCGAAGTCTTGTGGTTCAGCAGCGCCGCTTCCTGTGCGGGTACCGGGATGGTTGATAGCACCAGCACGGCCGGGCCTGCAGGCAGTGCGGTCAGTGGGCTGTGCTGCACACGGGTGCCGCCGTGGTGCTGCAAATCTAGGCGCAGACGGTAAGACTGCCGCGGGTCCAGGGTCAGCAGGCAGGCTGCCAGCGTGCTTTGCACGGCGGCCAGGTCGCAGCTAAAGCCCAGGGCGGCGGCGCTGGCTTGCAGGCGCTGCAGGTGGCGCGGCAGGCGCACCAGACGACCCCGGCTCACGCGCAGCGTCTCAAACAGGGTGAAGCCGGGGTCCATCTCCCGCAGGTAGCGCGTCTTGGCCTGGACTTCCGCAAATTCTTCGCCGGCATCCGAATCCAGCACGATGCCGTTGCCCACGCCCAGCAGGGCCGCACGGCGCCCGGATTGTTCCGCTCCCAGCACGATAGTCCGAATGGCCACCGAGAGGCAAAAGTCACCGACAGAAGACGTCGCGGTTGGCGCGTCCACCCAGCCGATGGCACCGCAATACAGGCCGCGCGGACCGGCCTCCAGACCGGCAATCAAATCCATGGTGTGCAGCTTGGGTGCGCCCGTAATCGAGCCACAAGGAAACAGGGCACGCAGTACCTCGGGAAAATCGGCGCCCGCACGCAGGCTGGACGTGACCGTGGAAGTCATCTGGTGCACCGTCTTGTAGGTTTCCACGGCGAACAGCGTGGGCACCCGGACCGAGCCGGTTTCCGATATGCGCCCCAGGTCATTGCGCAGCAGGTCCACGATCATCACGTTTTCAGAACGGTTCTTGGCATCGCGGGCCAGCCAGTCTGCGCGCTGCTGGTCCAATGCCGGATCGCCAAGGCGCGCGGCCGTGCCCTTCATGGGGCGGGCCGAGAGCTGGCCCGCGGTGTTGCGCACAAACAGTTCGGGGGAGGAGGACAGCACCCATGCGCCTGCCTTACCGCCCGACGCGCCCGGCAGACCGGGCAGCAAGGCCAGTGCCCCGAAGGCCACCGGCTGCATGGCCCGCAGGCGGCGGTACAGCCCCACGGGGGTGCCGTACTGCGAACCGCGCATGCGCAGGGTGTAGTTGACCTGGTAGGTTTCGCCGCGGCGAATCAGCGCGTGGATGTGGGCAATGTCGGTTTCAAACTGAGCCTGGTCCACACCGGCCTGCAGGTCGCAGATGCCGGCCGGCGAGGGTGCATCGCTGCCGTCCTGCTGTGCCAGCCATTGCGCCACGGCATTGGCATCCAGTTTTTGCAGCTTTTCGAACATGAGCACGCGCAAGGCGCTGCTGTCCTGCCCGGTGACCTGTGCCAGCCCGGCCTGTTGCAGCTTGGCACCCCATTCGTAGTCGGCAAACACGGCCGCATGCAGGCCTCGCAGTTGATCGGCCTCTACCGCAAGCCAGACTGCATCCAGCGTCTGCGGGTCGGTGCAGCAGTGTTCGTGCACAAAGCCGCTGTACAGCCTGCTGCTGGGCGCAGCCGCAGTGGCGTGGCAGTCGTCCAGCAGGACAAAGACATCGTCCAAATCAAGCTCCTAAAAACCAAAGTGGGCTGTCAGCCCACTTGGTTTCCTATTACAGCGTGTCGGTGAAGCTACGCAGTTTGTCGGAGCGACTTGGATGTTTCAGTTTGCGCAAAGCCTTGGCTTCAATCTGGCGGATGCGCTCACGCGTCACGTCAAACTGCTTGCCCACTTCTTCCAGCGTGTGGTCGGACGTCATCTCGATACCAAAGCGCATGCGCAGCACCTTGGCTTCGCGCGGCGTCAGGCTGTCGAGGATGTCTTTCACCACATCGCGCAGACCGGCCTGCATGGCGGCTTCCATGGGGGCGGTGTTGGCACCGTCCTCAATGAAGTCACCCAGGTGGCTGTCGTCATCGTCGCCGATGGGGGTTTCCATGGAGATCGGCTCTTTGGCGATCTTCATGATCTTGCGGATCTTGTCTTCCGG
>CANFIH010000272.1 GCA_947446855.1 Burkholderiales bacterium | reverse complement strand
CCCCCTGACTCCGCTCTGCCGGAGAAAGCACAAACAACAGCAACAAGCAGTGAAGCCGATTTCAGAACCCTGAAACTGCTATTCGAAGAAGTAGGCACAAGGCTCAAATACCTGTGCGACGTCGGTATCGGCTACCTCACCCTCGACAGACAAAGCAGAACACTCAGCGGTGGTGAAGTGCAGCGCATCAACCTCACCACCGCACTGGGCACGAGCCTCGTCAACACCCTCTTTGTGCTCGACGAACCCAGCATTGGATTGCACCCGCGCGACATGCATCGCATCATCGTCGCCATGCAGCGCCTGCGCGATGCCGGCAACACCCTCGTGGTGGTGGAGCACGACCCGGCCGTCATGCTGGCTGCCGACCGCATGATCGACATGGGCCCCGGCCCCGGTGAGAAGGGCGGGCAGATTGTGTTTGACGGAACCACCGAAGAACTGCGCAGTGCCGACACCCTGACCGGCGCCTACCTGGGTGGCCGCAAACAGGTCGGCATGGGCTTCAAGCGCATGGTGGCCCAGAACACGCCGCGCCTGATTCTGGAGGGCGTGACCGAACACAACCTCTGCAACATCGACATCGAAATCCCGTTGCAGCGCCTGGTCTGCATCACCGGTGTTAGCGGCTCCGGCAAGTCCACGCTGGTGCAGGACGTGCTGGCCCCGGCGCTCTTGCGTCACTTCGGCAAGGCCACCGAAACACCGGGCGCGCACAAGCGCCTGTTGGGTGCGGAGATGCTGAGCGAAGTGGTGTTTGTGGACCAGTCGCCCATCGGCAAAACGGCGCGCTCCAACCCGGTGAGCTACGTGGGTGCCTGGGATGCCATCCGCGAGCTGTTCGCCATTGCGCCGTTGTCGCGCGAGCGCAGCTACACCGGCTCCAAGTTCAGCTTCAACAGCGGCGACGGCCGTTGCCCCACCTGCGGTGGCTCGGGCTTTGAGCACATCGAGATGCAGTTCCTCAGCGACGTCTACCTGCGCTGCCCGGACTGCGACGGCAAGCGCTATCGGCCGGAGATTCTGGAAGTCACCATCGAACGCAAGGGCCGCGCCTTGAACGTGGCCGATGTGCTGGACCTGACCGTCAGCGAAGCGGCTGACTTGTTCAGTGGCGACCGCGACGTGATCCGCGTGCTGCAGCCGATTGTGGATGTGGGTCTGGAATACGTGAAGCTGGGCCAGCCCGTGCCCACGCTGTCGGGCGGCGAGGCGCAGCGCCTCAAGCTCGCCGGCTTCCTGGCTGAGGCCGCCAAGAGCAGCAGTGCCAGCCGTCAGGCCATGGCGCGGCGTGGCTCGCTCTTCATGCTCGACGAGCCGACCACCGGGCTGCACTTTGACGACATCGCCAAGCTGATGCGCGCCTTGCGCAAGCTGCTCGACGCCGGTCATTCGCTGGTGGTGATCGAGCACAACCTGGACGTGATCCGCGCCTCCGACTGGCTGATCGACCTGGGGCCCGAAGGTGGCGAGGGTGGCGGTCATGTGGTGGGAGTGGGCACGCCGGAGGAGATGCTGCTGCATCCGACCTCGCACACCGGCAAGGCCTTGCGCGACTACGCGGCGGCCATGGGGGTGGTGCATGAGGTGCGTGAGTTTTCTGCGGCCGATGCGTATGCGGAGTCGGCCTCTGAGACTGCGCGGGAACTGGCTTTCTTGGCGGGGTCTCAGGCGATACGGACTGCTGTTGGGCTGGCGGCTTCTGGGGATTCTTTTGTTGCCGCTTCTGGCGCACCTTCGGGCGATGCATCGGGCGTTACTGTGCGCGCTGCGGCGGCAGGGGATACGCCGGACTCCTCATGGCGCGAGCGCAAATCGTCGCCCGGCGCATCCCCTTCCACCGCGGGTGGTTTGGGCGCTAACGTTGGGGGCTCCCCATCTGGAACGAGCGGTGGTAGTGGCGCAAGCGGCAATTTGGACTCCCCTGCAGGCGAGCGCAGCAAGTCGCTGGGAGCAGAGGCGGGTAGGGCGGGTGACGATTTGTGCTCGCACTATGAGGAGCCCGCCCTACCCGCCTCTGCGCGCCCACACGCAGGTGCGCAGCCTAACGCAGGCTTGAACAGACTTGGGCCAGAAAGCAACAGGCCGGTGTTGGACAACAACATCCGCATCGTCAATGCCAAGGAACACAACCTCAAATCCCTGAGCGTGGACATTCCGCGCGGCAAGTTCAGTGTGGTGACTGGCGTCTCCGGCTCCGGCAAATCGACGCTCGCGTTTGACATTTTGTTCAACGAAGGCCAGCGGCGTTACCTCGAATCGCTCAACGCCTACGCGCGCTCCATCGTGCAGCCGGCGGGGCGTCCGGAAGTGGACGCGGTGTACGGCATTCCACCGACCGTGGCGATTGAACAGCGGCTCTCAAGGGGCGGGCGCAAGTCCACCGTGGGCACCACCACCGAGGTCTGGCATTACCTGCGCCTGCTGTATGTGAAGCTGGGCACACAACACTGCTTCAAGGACGGCGCGGCGGTGCAGCCGCAGTCGGCCGACAGCATTGCGGCGCAGCTGCTCAAGACCTACCGCGGCCAACACATCGGCCTCTTGGCGCCGCTGGTGATTGGCCGCAAGGGTGTCTACACCGAGCTGGCCGACTGGGCGCGCCCACGCGGCTTTACGCACCTGCGGGTGGATGGCAACTTCCTGCCCACCAATGGCTTTCCGCGCATCGACCGCTTCAAGGAGCACAACATCGAGCTGCCGGTGCTCAGCCTGGATGTCCATCCCGCCAACGAAGCCGCGCTGCGCCAGGGCCTGGCCGATGCGCTGACGCACGGCAAGGGCGTGGTGCAGGTGCTGAGTGACCTGGGTGGTCTGCGTGAGGCCATGCGCGATGGCACGCCTGCCGCTGGCATTGGCAGGCTGCAGGCCTTCTCCACCAAGCGCGCCTGCCCGGTGTGCTCCACCTCGTACGCCGAGCTGGACCCGCGTCTGTTCAGTTACAACAGCAAGCACGGCTGGTGCCCGGATTGCGTGGGCACCGGGGTGGCGTTGACCAAGGAGCAGCGCAAGGTGTTTGACGACTCGGTGAAGGACGACGCCAACCAGGGCCGCGAGCAGACCTTTGCCGAGGCCGATGTGGAAGACCTGGTCGACACCACCTGCCACACCTGCCAGGGCACGCGCCTCAACGCCACCGCACGCGCGGTGCAGTTCGCCGGCATCGGTATCACCGACGTGGCGCGCCTCTCGGTCACCGATGTGCGCAAATGGGTGGAGACGCTGCAGCTGGTGGGTGGCCTGACACAGCGCCAGAGCGATATCGCGCGCGACCTGATCCCCGAGATCAAGAGCCGCCTGGAGTTCATGGAAGAAGTGGGCCTGGGCTATCTGACGCTGGACCGGGGTGCGCCGACCTTGAGTGGTGGCGAGGCGCAGCGCATCCGCTTGGCGGCGCAGCTGGGCAGCAACCTGCAGGGTGTGTGTTACGTGCTGGACGAGCCGACGATTGGTCTGCACGCGCGTGACAACAAGATCCTCTTGGGTGCGTTGCAACTGCTCAGCGACAAGGGCAACACGCTGGTGGTGGTGGAGCACGATGAGGACACGATTCGCGCGGCCGACCACATCATTGACATCGGGCCTAGCGCGGGCAAGCGTGGTGGGCGGCTTGTTGCACAGGGCTCTGTGTCGGATGTGCAGGCGGTGTCGGAGTCGCAGACCGGGCGTTATCTCTTGCATGCGATTCGCCATCCGCTGGGGGACCGGCGTTACATGGTCTCTTATCCCGAGGCGCTGGTTTTGGACGCAGCCGAGGACGCTTTGGAGCGCGCTGCGGCCGAAGCCGGTATGCCGGGCTCCTCATGGCGCGAGCGCAAATCGTCACCCGGCACACCGGCTCCGGCCGCGGGTGGCTTGGGCGCGAAGGCACCAAAGAAGCTGTCGGGCAAAGCTGCTAAGGCGGCGGTCATCGCTGCCAATGCGGCCGCCAGCGTGGCGGCGAACGTGGAATTTTTGGCCCGTGAGCAAGAGTCACAGGATTACGCTACTGCATTGGCTGCTGGTCACGCGGCCGCGGACCAGGCGCAGTTGGATGCTGCTGCAGCCGCAGGCGTACCAGCCGGCACCGACGCAGCAGGGACGAGGGGTGGGGCGGGTGACGATTTGTGCTCGCACCATGAGGAGCCCGCCCCACCCCTCGGCGCTGCGGGTACAGCAACTCTGGCGGGCTTGAAAGGCATTGCCGTTCAACACGAACCAATCGACTGGCTCACCGTCACTAAGGCGAGCTTGCACAACCTGCAGGACGTCACCGCCCACATCCCGCTCAAACGCCTGGTCGCCATCACCGGTGTTTCCGGCTCGGGAAAATCCACCTTGGCAAGAGATGTGCTGCTGGCCAACGTGCAGACAGGCGTCCACAAACGCAGCACCAAAGCCGGCCGCGATGCCCTGGACGCCGGTGAGCAAATCCCCTGGACCGGCTGCGAATCCGTCTCCGGCTTTGAGACCGTGGACCGCGTGCTTGAAGTGGATCAAACCCCCATCGGCAAAACCCCGCGCAGTTGCCCGGCCACCTACATCGGCTTCTGGGACACCATCCGCAAACTCTTTGCCGACACACTCGAAGCCAAGGCCCGAGGCTACGCATCCAACCGCTTCAGCTTCAACACCGGCGAAGGCCGCTGCCCAGGCTGCGAAGGGCAGGGCATACGCACCATCGGCATGAGCTTCCTGCCCGATGTAAAGGTCTTG
>CANFIH010000271.1 GCA_947446855.1 Burkholderiales bacterium | reverse complement strand
CCTCCCGAATCGGAGCGCCACGCCGTCCTGTGTCTGCCCACGTTTTGGCGCGCGATGGTAGAAATGCATTGGATGTTGGGCATTGGCTATTGGTTATTGGTTATTGGTTATTAAATGATTGCGTGCCCACCATGCAGGCTGCCGATGACAGTGGGGTAGATGGTTCTGGTAGGTAAAGGAGGAGCCCGCAGGGCGGGGGACACGGACGGAACCATCTACCCCGCTGGCAGCGGCGTACCCGAGCCACAGAGGCGCGCTGGCAGCGGCGCACACTTTCACAACCCGTTGACGATCTTGTATTCGAGGAAATCCTGCAGACCAAAGCGCCCCCACTCGCGCCCGTTGCCGGACTGCTTGTAGCCGCCAAAGGGGTTGCAGTATTCGTTGCCGCTGGCGTTCACCGAGACATTGCCGGCGCGCAGGCGCTTGGCCACGCGGCGGGCGCGGGTCTTGTCGTTGGTGGAGAGGTAGGCGGCCAGGCCATAGGGCGTGTCGTTGGCGATGCGGATTGCGTCTTCTTCGTCCTCAAACGGAATCAGGCACAGCACCGGGCCGAAGATTTCCTGGCGGGCGATGGGCATCTCGTTGCTCACGTCGGCAAAAATGGTGGGCTTCACAAAGTAGCCCTTGTCGAATCCTTCCGGACGGCCCGGGCCACCCAGTACCAGCCGCGCACCGCAGTCCATGCCGATGTCGATGAAGCGGTTTACGGTTTCAAACTGGCGCTTCATGGCCAAGGGGCCAATGCCGTCGCCTTTTTCTGTGGGCTGGATCACTTTCACCTGCGCGCCAGCGGCAATCGCCGCGGCCACGGCCTGCGCGTACACCGACTTCTCGATAAGCATGCGCGTGGGCGCGTTGCAGCTCTGGCCCGTGTTGTTCATGCAGCGCTTGACGCCGCGCGCCACCGCCTTGTCCACATCGCTGTCGGCAAAGATGATGTTGGGCGACTTGCCGCCCAGTTCCTGCACCACGCGCTTGACGGTGTCGGCCGCCGCCTTGGCCACGGCAATGCCGGCGCCCGTCGACCCGGTGAAGCTCACCAGGTCCACCTCGGGGTGGGCACTCAAGGCGGCACCGACCACCGGGCCATCGCCATAAACCATGTTGAAGACGCCGGGCGCGTAGCCGGCCTCGTCCATGTACTCGCCCACCAGCTTGGCGGACAGCGGCGCAAATTCGCTGGGCTTGAGCACCACGGTGCAACCGGCCAGCAGGGCCGGGGCCAGCTTGGCCACGACCTGGTTCATGGGCCAGTTCCAGGGCGTGATCAGCACGCAGACGCCAATGGCCTCGCTGAATAGATCACCGTTGCCGCTCTTCACTTCAAACGGATAGTCCTTGGCCGCTTCCAGTGTGGCCTTGATGTGGCCGGGCCCGCACTCGGCCTGCGAGTCGTAGGCCAGGTCCCAGGGCGCGCCCATCTCGGTGCTGATGGCCTGTGCCATCTCGGTGTAGCGGCGCTCGAAGATGGCTTGCAGCTTTTGCAGCATCTCCGTGCGGTAGCTCAGCGGGGTCTGGCTGTAGGTGTCAAAGGCGGCACGTGCGGCCTTTACGGCGGCATCTGCATCGGCCTTACCGCCCATGGCAACCGTGCCCACGGACTCTTCGGTGGCCGGATTGATGATGGGGAACAGCGGGCCGGGTTCAACAGGTTCGCACCAGGCGCCGTCGATGTAGAAGTTGCAATGGGTCAAGTGAGTCTCCGAAAAGGTGAGGGCATCAGGCCAGGTTGAACCAGGCCGATTTGGTTTGCATATAGGACAGCAGGCAGTCCTTGTATTTGTCGCGCGAGTTGCCGCTTTGCTTGTAGCCGCCAAAGGGTTGCGTCATGTCGCCATCGCCAAAGCAGTTGACCCAGACCACACCGGCCTCCAGCGCGCCCACCATGCGGTGCGCGGTCTTCAGGTCCGCCGTCCACACCGACGCGGCCAGGCCATAGATGGAGTCGTTCGCCATCGCAATCGCCTCGGCTTCCGTGTCAAACACCTGCAACGAGGTGACCGGGCCGAAGGTCTCTTCCTGCACGATGCGCATTTTCTGGCCTGCGTTGATAAACAGCGTGGGCGGCACATAGGCACCGGCTGCGTTGGGCGTTGACGCGTTGCCGCCCAGCACCATCTGCGCACCCTGTTCCTGCGCCAGCTGGATTTTCTTCAACACGTTTTGCTTTTGCGCCTGGCTGACCAGCGGGCCCATGGTGGTGGCAGGGTCCAGCGGGTCGCCCATGCGGTACAGCGCGTCCGTGCGCGCGACAAAGCGCTCCACAAAACGGTCGTGCAGCGAGCGGTGCACCAAGAGGCGCGAACCGGCGTTGCAGACCTGGCCGGCGTTGTCGTAAATGCCGCCAATGGCGCGGTTGATGGCCGCGTCCAGGTCATACAGATCGGGCAGGAAAATCTGCGGGCTCTTGCCCCCGGTCTCCAACGCCACGCGCTTCATGTTGCTCTGGCCCGCATAGCCCATCAGCAGCTTGCCCACTGCGGTGGAGCCGGTAAATGTGATCTTCTGCACATCGGGGTGCAGGGCCAGCGCCTTGCCCGCGTCGGCACCGAAACCGTTGACCACGTTGAATACACCGGGCGGGCCTCCGGCCGCCACAAACAGCTGCGCCAGTTTCAGGCAGGTGAGAGGAGCCTGCTCAGCGGGTTTGAGCACCACGCAGTTACCGGCCGCCAGAATCGGTGCGAGCTTCCACACCGCCATCAGCATGGGGTAATTCCAGGGTGTGATGGCGCCCACTACGCCCAGCGGCTCGTGGGTGATCAGGTGCAGGGCCGACGCGTCGGTGTGGGTGACCGCGCCTTCCACTTTGTCTATGCATTCGGCAAAGTAGCGAATGGTTTTCAGCACCTCGGGCAGGTCGATATTGAACATGTCCGAAATCGGCTTGCCCATGTCCATGGACTCCAGCGCGGCCAACTCAAAGCTGTGCGCCTCGACCAGATCGGCCCATTTCAGCATCACGCCCAAACGCGTGCGCGGTGCCTGTTTGTGCCAGCGTCCATCCTGCCACGCGGCCAGGCTGGAGGCCACGGCCACGTCGATGTCGGCGGCCTGGCCCTTGGCCATGACCGCGATGACGTTGCCAGTGGCCGGGTTGATGCAGTCAAAGCTCTCACCGGCTTTCGCTGCGACGAATTGGCCGTCGATGAACAGGCCGGTCTCAATCTTCAGGGAGGCGGCATAGGCGGCCCATTCGGCATGGGTGGTGGGAGCGCTCATGGTGATGTCCTCGTCTATTCAGCAACCAGTTCGGTCGGGTAACCCGGTGCGCGCAGTTCCAGATCGCAAGCCTTCTCGATCATGCGCACCACCTCGGGCGATTGCGCGTTGCCGCCCATCAGCCCGCGCGCGCGGCGGAAGATCTGCTGCGCCATGCTGCCCAACTCCAGCGGCACGCCCAACTTCTCGGCAATGCCGTTGACCAGGCCCAGATCCTTGCACGCCAGGTCCATGGTGAACTTGACGTTGTAGCTGCCGGAGAGCACCAGCTTGGATTCGGTCTCGTGCACAAAGCTGTTGCCCGAGCTGGCGCGGATGGCGCGGTAGGTGGCGTCCGGGTCGACGCCGTATTTGGCCGGCAGCATCATGGCTTCACCGGCGGCAATCAGGTGGATGAAGGCCAGCATGTTGGTGACCACCTTGACGACGGAGGCATTACCCATCTTGCCCATGTAGATGATCTCGCCGCCGATGGTGCGCAGGATGTCTTCCACGCCCTTGAAGGTACTCTCTTCGCCGCCGACCAGCACGGTGATTTCACCCGAGTTGGCCAGGTGTACGCCGCCGGTGACGGGGCATTCCAGTACGTGGATTCCTTTGCCCTTGGCGACTTCGGTGAGGCGCAGCAGGTCGTCCATGTCGGTGGTGCTCATCTCGATCCAGGTGGCACCTGGCTTGAGGTTGTCGAACACGCCGCCGGGGCTTTCCACTACTTTGCGGGAGATGGCGGGGGAGGGGAGGACGGTGATGACGACGTCGGCGTCTTTGCAGGTGTCGGCTACTGAGTCTGCCCAGGTGGCGCCGGCTTGCAGGAGTCTCTTGGCCAGGTCTTTGTTGAGGTCGTTGACGGTGACTGGGTAGCCGGCGGTGACGAGGCTATTGCACAGGCCTTCGCCGAGGCTGCCCAGGCCGATGAAGCCGATTTTTTGTTTGGTAGTCATGGTTGTATTTCCTTTTTAAGTGAGGTTAGTAGTTGCGTGGCAAGCCGGGTTTCGGCCCGGCGGCCGAGGCACTTTTCTTTGCTTCGCCAAAGAAAAGTCCCCAAAAGAAAGGCGACCCTGGTGTCTGCGACCCCGGTGCGCAGCACCGGGGCAACCTGCGCTGCTCGCGAAGCGCGGGCGTGTCGCAAACTCGCCCTGCGGGCTCAGACATGCGTCTCGCTTATTCCGCGCTTCACTGCGCTGCTCGGCGCAACCACAAGGGAGCTGGGGTGCAGGAATACCGGGGGCAGCGGCTGGTGCTTTGCACCAGCGCGAAGGCAGGAGAGGACTACCGCTCGGGTGAGAGAGGGCTTTGGTTATCGTGGGTGCTTGTTTGGTTGCAGAAGCAGAAGCATCTCGATTGCCACCAACCGATGCGAAGCGAGGGGAAGTTCCTTCCCCTTCCCGTGTGCGCGTGCCGAGGAGCGCAGCAACAGGCGGAAGGAGCAGTTCGCATGTTTGAGGCGATAGCCGAGTTTGCGAACTGCCCGCCTGTTGTGAGCACCGCAGGTTG
>CANFIH010000270.1 GCA_947446855.1 Burkholderiales bacterium | reverse complement strand
TTCCGGTGGCTGACGAAATCCGCGTGGTACGCGGTGCGGAGGCGCTGGTGGCCTTCCACCAGCACATAGGCCGCACACGCGACCAGTTGCCCTATGTCATCGACGGTGTGGTCTACAAGGTCAACAGCCTGGCACTGCAGCAGCGCCTGGGTTTTGTCACCCGCGAGCCGCGCTGGGCCGTGGCCCACAAATTTCCGGCACAGGAGCAAATCACCACAGTGCTGGCCATCGATGTGCAAGTGGGCCGCACCGGCAAGCTCACGCCGGTAGCCAAACTGGCTCCGGTGTTTGTGGGCGGAGTCACCGTCACCAACGCCACCTTGCACAACGAGGACGAGGCCCGGCGCAAGGACGTGCGCGTGGGCGACGCCGTGATCGTGCGCCGCGCCGGCGATGTCATTCCGGAGGTCGTGGGCATGGTGCCGCAAGCCCCCGACCAGCCGCCACGCGAACGCAGCGCGATATTCACCATGCCCCGCATCTGCCCGGTGTGCGGCTCTGCGGCCGTGCGGGAAGAGGGCGAGGCCGACTACCGCTGCACCGGCGGCCTGTTCTGCAACGCCCAGTGCAAGCAGGCCATCTTGCACTTTGCGCAGCGCCGTGCGGTCGAAATCGAGGGCCTGGGCGACAAGCTGGTGGAGCAGTTGGTCGATGCCAACATCATCCGCACCCTGCCGGACCTGTACCGCCTGGGCTTTACCGCCCTGGCCGCCCTGGAGCGCATGGCCGACAAGTCAGCGCAAAACATCGTCGATGCGCTGGAGAAATCCAAACAAACCACCTTGCCGCGCTTTCTGTTCGGACTGGGCATACGCCATGTGGGCGAGGCCACGGCCAAGGCGCTGGCCAGGCATTTCGGCGGCCTGGATGCCATCATGGATGCCACGGAAGAGGCGCTGCTGCAGGTAAATGATGTAGGCCCCATCGTGGCCAAAAGCCTGCGTACATTTTTCGAGCAGGCGCACAACCGCGAGGTGGTCGAACAACTGCGCGCCTGCGGCATCCGCTGGGAGGAGGGCGCGCCCACGTCCGACGCACCCAAGCCGCTGGCGGGCATGACCTTTGTGCTGACCGGCACCCTGCCCACGCTGGGGCGGGATGACGCCAAAGACAAGATAGAGGCCGCCGGGGGCAAGGTCTCCGGTTCGGTTAGCAAGAAAACCAGTTTCGTCGTAGCCGGCACCGAGGCAGGCAGCAAGCTCACCAAAGCGCAGGAACTGGGTGTGGCCGTGCTGGACGAAGCCGCCCTTTTGGAGATGCTGAAATGACCGTCAGAGAGATTCTGAAAATGGGCGATGCCCGCCTGTTGCGCATGGCACAGCCGGTGACCGACTTCGACAGCGATGCCCTGCACCTGCTGATCACCGACATGCTGGACACCATGCGCGCGGCCAACGGCGCAGGCCTGGCCGCGCCGCAAATCGGCGTTGATCTTCAACTGGTCATCTTCGGCAGCTTCGAGCGCAATCCGCGCTATCCGGACCGCCCCACGGTGCCGCCCACCGTGCTGATCAACCCGACCATCACCCCGATCGGCGATGTCGAGGAAAGTGATTGGGAAGGCTGCCTGTCAGTGCCCGGTCTGCGTGGCAAGGTGCCGCGCTGGGCGCATATCCGTTACACCGGCTTTGACCAGTACGGCGACGCCATCGAGCGCACGGTGGAAGGCTTCCACGCCCGCGTGGTCCAGCACGAGTGTGACCACCTGTGGGGCAGGCTCTACCCCATGCGTGTGCGCGACTTCAGCCAGTTCGGCTACACCGAGGTGCTGTTTCCCGAGATTGCCGCCAACGAGGACGATTAGGTTTCGCCAGCCGAAGCAAAGGAGCCGGCTTGCGGCTGAATTGGGGGCGCTATGACGCCAGCGCGTCCAACAGCTCCGTCTCAATCTCGATTTGCGCCCGGTTGTGCTGCAGCTGCGGGCCATGGATCAAAAACGTGTCTTCCACGCGCTCACCCAGGGTCACGACCTTGGCGAGTTGCACTTCGATGTGGTGGCGGGCCAGCACGCGGGCAATGGAATAGAGCAGGCCCTGGCGGTCGCTGGCCGAGATGCTGAGTAACCAGAGCTGGGCTTTTTCGTCCGGTCGCAAGGTGACGCGCGGGGCAATCGGGAAACTCTTCACGCGGCGCGACACCCGTCCACGGCTGGGGTTGGGCAGCGGGGTTTCTTTGGCAATGGCGTTGGCCAGTCCGGTCTCCAGCATGGCCGTGAGCTCGCGGAAATGCTCATCAATGCCACCAGCCATGATGACCTGGAAGGTATCCAGCGCGTAGTGCGTTTTGCTGGTGTGTACGCGGGCATCCAGAATGCTGAAGCCACCCTGGTCAAAGTAGCCGCAGATGCGGGCAAACAAATCGGTCTGGTCCTGCGTATAGACCAGCACCTGCAGGCCCTCGCCAATGGGCGAGCGGCGCGCCCGCACGATGGGTGTCTTGGTGTCCACATGGCGAGAGATCTGCTTGGTGTGCCAGGCAATGTCGTTGGCCTCGTGGCGCATGAAGTAGCCCACGTCCAGCGTGTCCCACAGGGGCTTGTGCGCTTCAAACGGCATGGCGTACAGCTGCACCATCACCAGCGCTTCACGCTTGCGGGCTTCCACCTCGGCGTCGGCATCGGGCGCACGCCCACCCAGGGCGCGCGTGGTGTATTTGTACAGGTCTTCCAGCAGCTTGCCCTTCCAGGCATTCCAGACCTTGGGCGAAGTGCCGCGGATGTCGGCTACCGTCAGCAAATAGAGGGCGGTGAGATTGCGTTCGTTGCCCACGCGTTTGGCGAAGGCTGCAATCACCGCCGGGTCGCTCAGGTCCGACTTTTGCGCAATACGGCTCATGGTCAGGTGCTCGTGCACCAGGAACTCGATCAAGTCCGTGTCTTCGGCATCGATGCCATGGTCCTTGCAAAAGCGCCTGGCCTCGGCCATGCCCAGCACCGAGTGGTCGCCGCCGCGGCCCTTTGCAATGTCGTGGAAGAGTGCAGCCACATACAGCAGCCAGGGCTTGTCCCAGCCGGAGGCCAGTTGGGAGCAGAACGGATACTCGTGGGCATGCTCCACGATAAAGAAGCGCCGCACATTGCGCAGCACCATCAGAATGTGCTGGTCCACTGTATAGACGTGGAACAGGTCGTGCTGCATCTGGCCCACGATGCGGCGAAACACCCACAGGTAGCGCCCCAGCACCGAGGTTTGGTTCATCAACCGCATGGCGTGGGTAATGCCGTCGTGCTGCATCATGATGCGCATGAAGGTGGCGCGGTTGACCGGGTCCTTGCGGAAGCGGCTGTCCATCAGTTCGCGGGCGTTGTACAGCGCGCGCAGCGTGCGTGCCGACAGGCCCTTCACGCCCACCGTGTTCTGGTAGACCAGAAAAGTCTCCAGAATGGCGTGCGGGTTGCGCTGGTACAAGTCGTCGCTCGCCACATCCAGCGTGCCGGCTTTCTCGTTGAAGCGCTCGTTGATCGGATGCAGGGTGTGCGTGGAGGGACTGAGGCGCTCCTCGATGTTCATCAGCAAAATCTGGCTGAGCTGGGTGACCGCCTTGGCCGCCCAGTAGTAACGCTTCATGAGCAGTTCGCTGGCGCGCACCATGCCTTTGCCGTCCGCATCGCCACCGCCATTGCTGTAGCCAAAGGCCTCCGCCACGGCAGTTTGCAAATCAAAAATCAGCCGGTCTTCGCGCCGTTTGGCTAGCAGGTGCAGGCGCGCGCGGATTTGCAGCAGCAGGGCTTCGTTGCGCTGGATCTGACGCACCTCAAAGGCGGTGGCCAGGCCGTTCTGCGCCAGGGCTTTCCAGTTGTCACCCAGACGCGCTGCCTTGGACACCCAGAGGATGATCTGCAGATCGCGCAGGCCGCCGGGCGACTCCTTGCAATTGGGTTCGAGCGAGTAGGGCGTGTCCTCAAACTTGGTGTGCCGTTGGCGCAGCTCCAATGTCTTGGCGACAAAAAAAGCCTTGGGGTCCATGGCGGCAAAAAATGCGGTCTTGAATTCCTGCGCCAGTATGGCGTTACCGGTAATCAGGCGGTGCTCCAACATCGCGGTCTGGATGGTGACATCGCGCTCGGCTTCGCTCAGGCACTCGCTGAGGCTGCGCACGCTGGAGCCGATCTCCAGCCCCAGGTCCCAGCAGTTGCTGATAAAGGCCTCGATGCGGCCTTTGAGATCGGCGTCCTGCTCGGGCGAGCTGCCGTTGGGCAGGAGCACCAGCACATCCACATCGGACGACGGGAACAACTCACCCCGGCCAAAGCCTCCCACTGCCAGCAGCGCGTAGGGCTCCTGCATGCCGGCCAGTTCCCAGAGCTGGACCAGCATGCTGTCCACCAGAACCGACATGCGGTGCAGTGCATTGCGCACGGTGCGGGTGGACGCAGCGCGCTCTCCCAGGGTGGCCAGCAGCGCTGCCTTTTTCGCGCGATAAGCGTCACGCAGCGTTGCGATATCGGTCATGGGGTAGGCCTTATCAGCCTTGGGTAGGTACAAAGGCGGGGATGGGCGGGCTGCCGGCCGACAAGGTCAGCACCTCGTAGCCGGTGGGCGTCACCAGCACGGTGTGTTCCCACTGGGCGGAGAGGGAATGGTCTTTGGTGACGATGCTCCAGCCGTCTTTTTCCGGGCCGTCTTTGATGTCGCGTTTGCCGGCGTTGATCATGGGCTCGATGGTGAAAATCATCCCAGCCTGTAATTTCGTCCCTGTTCCGGGCTTGCCGTAATGGAGCACTTGCGGATCTTCGTGGAATTTCTTGCCGATTCCGTGTCCGCAGAACTCACGCACCACGGAGTAGCCGCTG
>CANFIH010000269.1 GCA_947446855.1 Burkholderiales bacterium | reverse complement strand
CAGGCCGTCGACGTCGGCGAGCTGCTTCTCCGGCGAGCCGCCGGCGTCCGCGCTGACGTAGGTGGCGCCGCGCTTGGCGAGTTCGGCCTTGATGGCGGCTTCGTCGGTCTTCCAGCGTTCTTCCTGGAATGCGTCGTAGCTCACGCCGACACCCAGTTGCGCGAAAGAAGAACCTGCGGCCATGGCAAATGCCAATGCGGTCAGTTGACGTTTGAATTTCATATTTGTCTCCAGAAAAAAAGCCCGTTGCGGGCACCTTGTTGAATCGACTTCCTGCCGGCCCCAACCCTGAGGCTCAGGAGTTAGTTCGGACAGAAAACCAAGTATCACGGTTTCGGGAAAAATAGACACTAGGGGAAACGCTTAGGTTCCCCCTGCTGCGGTAATGGGTACTACCTGGTTACAGCGAAAGGGCGTCCAGGCGGGCCTTGCGCACCGCTTGGCCGATCTGCACACCTGTGGCGCCCTGCGCTGCCGCAGCAGCAGCCACCGGCGCCGTTGCCACGGCCAACACCTGCTCCAGCGCATGCAGCAGACGCGCTCTTTGCGGGTAGGCGCTGTCTTCGAAGCCGGTGCGCCCGCGCGCGT
The DNA here is from genome assembly GCA_947446855.1 of Burkholderiales bacterium. Taxonomy (GTDB): domain Bacteria; phylum Pseudomonadota; class Gammaproteobacteria; order Burkholderiales; family Burkholderiaceae_C; genus Allorhodoferax. The sequence goes on along the minus strand of CANFIH010000269.1, from coordinate 4,232 downwards.
CGCATTCGCAAGCCAGCAGCACCTCGGCAAAACGCTCCGGCTTGCGAAGGGCGTCGCAGCGCTCCAGCAAACGCAGCACGGCTTCGGCCCCCAGATCGGCCGAGCGGTGGATGTTGCCATGCTCGCGCGCCACCACTTCGGCCAGACCCGCGCACTCCTGCGGCACGCGCAGGCGCTGGCACAGGGCCTGCAGCAGTTTGACGCTGCGGCCCTCGTGGCCGATATGGCGCGGCAACACATCCGCCGGGGTTGTGCCCTTGCCCAGGTCATGCGTGAGGCAGGCAAAGCGCACCGCCAGGCCGGCACCCAGCCGGGCCGCCATGTCCAGCACCAGCATCACATGCAGGCCGGTATCCACCTCCGGGTGGTGCTGCACGCTTTGCGGCACACCCCACAGCCGGTCGAGTTCAGGCAGCAGGTGCTGCAGCGCGTGGCAGTCGCGCAGCACGGCAAACATGCGGGTGGGAGCGTGCTCCATCAGTCCCTTGGCCAGCTCCTGCCACACGCGCTCGGCCACCAGGTGATCCACCTCGCCATCGGCCACCATCTGCTGCATCAGCGCCAGGGTTTCGGGGGCCGCGTGGTAGCCGGCAAAGCGCGCAGCAAAACGCGCCAGACGCAGGATGCGCACCGGGTCTTCTCGGAAAGCGGGGGTGACATGGCGCAACACCTGGGCGGCAATGTCGGCACGGCCGTGGAAGGGATCGATCAGCGCATCGGGGTCAAAGCCGCCATCGGCCTGCAGGGCCTCGGCGGGTAGCGCGATGGCGTTGATGGTGAGGTCACGCCGGGCCAGGTCTTCTTCCAGCGTGACGCTGGGTTCGGCATGCACGGCAAAGCCCTTGTAGCCCGGAGCGGTATTGCGCTCGGTGCGCGCCAGCGCGTACTCCTCGTGGCTGCGCGGATGCAGGAACACGGGAAAGTCGCGCCCGACCTGGGTGTAGCCCTGGTCCAGCAACTGCTGCGGCGTGGCCCCCACCACCACCCAGTCGCGGTCGCACATGGGCAGGCCCATCAGGGCATCGCGCACGGCACCGCCGACCAGGTAGGTTTTCAAGGCTTGAGCCTGTAGGGCTCTTCGAAGTCCAGAAAGTCTTTTTCCGCCAACGCGCCGTCCACCCAGGCCGCCACGCCGGGCAACGCGAGGACGCGCTGCACATAGTCCGCAATGGCCGGCGGCACCGGCAGGGCATAGGTTTTCAGGCGGGTGCAGATGGGCGCGAAGTAGGCATCGGCAATGCTGAAGTCGCCAAACAGCAGAGGCCCGCCATGCTGCTCCAGCAGCGCCGTCCACATTTGCACCAGGCGCTGCACATCGCTGCGCACCGCCGGTTTGTCGCGCCACACCAGCGCACCCACATCGGGTAGCGCAGCCTCGATGTTCATGGGGCAGTTGCCGCGCAAGCCGGTAAAGCCGCTGTGCAACTCGGCGCAAAGGCTGCGCGCGCGGGCACGGGCCGCCTTGTCCTGCGGCCAGAGTTTCTTGTCGGGGAATTGCTCGGCCAGATATTCGGCGATGGCCAGGGTGTCCCAGATGGCGAGTTCTCCATCCAGCAGTACCGGCACCTTGGCGGTGGGGGCCAGCGCGGACATCGTGGTCTTGAATTGGGAGCCGGCATCGAACGAGTCGAAGCGCACCACCACTTCCTCGAAAGGGATGCCGGCCTGGCGCAGCAGCACCCAGGGGCGCATGGACCAGGACGAATAGTTTTTGTTTCCTACGAACAGCTTGAGCATAGGGTTACCCTTCATAAAAGCACCATGCTAATCCAAGCCGCACAATCCCGCGCCGGGCCACCCCAAGCGGGATTGGCCCCCTTGGGGGGGCAGCGCACTACGCGTAGCGAGAAGCGTGGGGGCAATATCTCAGGGGAGTTCAGTGCTGGTGTCCGGCACTGTGGCATCCAGCGGGCCCACCGCACCCATACGTGCCTTGAGCGACTGCGGCTGACCCGTGATCAGCGCCGCGTAGTTGGTGGTGTTGGACAGCACTTTTTTGACGTAGTCGCGGGTTTCATTGAAGGGGATGTTCTCCGCCCAGATGGCGGCCTCCAGCACCGGGCCATTGCGCCAGCTGCGCGGCCTGCCGGGCCCGGCGTTGTAGGCGGCTGCGGCCATGGGCATGGAGCCGCCGAACGAATCCAGCAGCAGCTTGAGGTAGCCGGTGCCAATCGCAATATTGGTGTCGCGGTCGGTGATCTGGTGCGGCTGAAAATCGGTCATGCCGATTTTCTTGGCGGTCCATTTGGCGGTGGCCGGCATCACCTGCATCAGGCCGGAGGCGCCCACGCCGGAGCGGGCGTCCATGATGAAGCGGCTTTCCTGGCGGATCAGGCCGTAGACATAGGCCGGGTCCAGGCCGATCTGCTTGCCGCGCGCCAGCACCGCGGCTTTAAAGGGCATGGGAAAGCGGGTGTCGAAATCGATCACGCCCTTGGTGCGGTCGCTGCTGTTGATGCAGCGGTCCCACACCTCGGCCTGGCAGGCGCGCTCGGCCGCAGCCAGCAGACCGCGGTCGTCCAGGCCACCGCGTTCATGCAGATTGGTGCTGTAGTTCCACTCGCGCACGCCCTCGGCACGCAGGCCGATCTGGATGGCGTACAGCGCACGGTTCAGGCCGGGGTTGTTGCGGGCGGCCTCGCGCTCTTCGGGCGTCACCGGTGCGGGACGTTCGGGCACGCTGATGCGTTGGCCCAGTTCCTCCAGGGCCAGTTGTTCATAAAAGCCGCGCACCCCGGCAATGCTTTGCAGCAGGCCCAAGGCCTCGCTGCGGCTGCCTTCCGAATCGGCCAGCGCCAGCTGGGCCCGCGCATGCCAATAGACCCAGACCGGCTCGGCCGCCATGGCCGGCGGCATGGCGGCGATCGCCTCATGCACCATCTTCCAGTTACCGGCGCGCAGCGCGGCGCGCACGGCCCAGGCCAGGTGGTCTTCGTGCATGTGGTTGAACTGGCCCTGGGCAAAGTAGCCCACCGCGTCGTTCGACATCTTGAGGGCGGCGCGCTTGCCGATCACGCCCCAGATCCAGCTGCGCTCTTCCTGTGTGAGCTGGGCACGCCAACGCAGATGGTTGACCTCGACTGCCGCAGCCTCCGGGTCCAGATAAGCCAGACGGATGATGGCCAGCGACACCAGTTCGCGCGTTTTGGGGCGCAGGGCGGTGAGCTTGTCGTTCAGGTACTTGGCCGGGCTGGCATAGATGTCGGCCACATTCTTGACCCAGCCGTCGTTCAGAATGCCCACGGCCTGGGTAGCCACACGCAAGCGGTCGTTCTCGAACCCCAGACGCGCACGCAGCCAGACCGCGGCTTGCATCATGGAATGGTCTTTCACCAACTGTTCGGCCGCAGCGGCGCAGCCTTCGTCGGCTTCCTTCAGTGACAGCCAGGTCTGCATCACGGCGGCGTTGACATCAGCGGCGTTGGCCAGGTGTTCGGTCAGCAAGCCATAGCAGCGCACCGATTTGTCATCCAGCATGCGGTATTTGGGGTATTCGCGGTTGAAGGCGCCCCAGTCGCGGTTGCGCCCCAGTTGCAGCAGCCATTCGGTGCGCAGCTTGTCTTCCTGGTAGGTGCCGCTGTAGCGGTTGAAAAAGTCCTGCACCTCGGCATTGCTGGCCTGATCCAGGCGCGCCGACAATTCCCAGTAGGCGCCCCAGGGCTCCAGAATGTAGCCGCGCACCTGCGGCAACAGGCTGGCCAGGCGTTTGTGGTCACGCGCTTTGTAGGCTTGGGCCATGTCGCCAATGGCTTCGTCGTAATGGCTGCTGTCGCGCCCCTGGGCGCAAACGGGAGAGAGGGCTGGCAAGAAGACACAGGCCGCAAGGGCTAACGGTGTCAGAATGGCTGAAAACTGCATGTGGTGATTATGGACAACTCAGAACAAGCCCTTGAGAAAAAGGCCCTGCGGGCCGCCCTGATTGATCAACGCAACAACTTGCCCGACCGGCAGCGGCGCGAAGACCTGCTGCAGCGCGTGATGCGCATCTGGCTGGTGGGCCGGCCCGAGATCGTGATCGGGGCGTACTGGCCGATCAAGGGGGAGTTTGACCCCCTGCCCGCCCTGCACCGCTGGAAGGAAGACGGCGAACTGCTGGACCAGCCGCAGCCGCGGCGCATCGGCCTGCCGGTGGTGAACAAGGAAACCCGCACCATGACCTTCCATGCCCGGTACCCGGGCTGCCCCATGGAGGAAGACGCCTACGGCATCCCCAAGCCCAAGGACACCGAGAT
>CANFIH010000268.1 GCA_947446855.1 Burkholderiales bacterium | reverse complement strand
GCTGGCGTCCATTGGCACGGGCGCAGCCGTGGCGGGCACGGCAGCAGTGGCTGCAACAAAGGCAGCCAGGTCCACCACCCCCAACAGGCTGCCACGGACATTGAACACGCCCCGGAACCAGGCCTTGGCATACGGCACAGGCTGCACAGGAGACAGGGCCACGATCTCGCCGCTTTGCCCCAGGGGCAGCAGGTAGTTGTGGCCGCCCGCCTTGACGGCCAGCCAGGACACCGCCATGCCCTCGCTTTGGGCAGCCTGTAGTCGTTTGGCCAGTCGCGCCTGGAGTTCCCGGATTGCTTCGCGGTTGGCCATGGTTGCGGCTTAGCCCAGGGCCTTGATTTTGGCGAACAGCTCGGTGGAATTCACCGGCTTGGTGATGTAGTCCCGCGCGCCCTGGCGCATGCCCCACACGCGGTCGGTCTCCTGGCTTTTGCTGGTGCACAGAATGATGGGGATGCCGGTGAACTCGGGCGCGCGGTGGATGGCGCGCGTGAGCTGAAAGCCGTTCTGCCCGGGCATGACCACGTCCATCAGGATCAGGTCGGGCTTGTCTTCGGCCAGCCGTGCCATGGCTTCGGTGGCATTGCCGGCAGAGCGCACGACATAGCCGTTGCGCTGGAGCATGTCGGTCATGAACAGGGTCTCGGTCTTGGAGTCGTCCACGATCAACACTTTGTGAATGGCCATCAGACGGCCCCTTGTGACAGGGTGCCGAACTGCTGCACCGCATGCAGCAATTGCTCTTTGGAGAAGGGCTTGGTCAGGTAATCCTGCGCGCCCGCCATGCGCCCGCGCGCCTTGTCAAACACACCGTCTTTGGAGGACAGCATGACCACGGGGACCGAGGAAAACCGGGCATTGCGCTTGATGATGGCGCAGGTCTGGTAGCCGTCGAGGCGCGGCATCAGGATGTCGCAAAAAATCAGATGGGGTTGGTAGTCGTTGACCTTGGACAGGGCATCAAAACCGTCTTCAGCCAGCAAAACCTCGTGACCGCCCTGCTTGAGGAAGATCTCCGCGCTGCGCCGTATGGTGTTGCTGTCGTCCACCACCAGCACTTTCAATACCGTTTCTTGGGTACTCACAAGGCCTCGCTCCTCTCCTGAACACAGCGTGCCGCCGGCTGTTTCGCCGGGCCGGCACGTTGCGCTAAATTTGAACCATCTCGAAATCTTCCTTGCGTGCAGCGCACTCAGGGCATACCCAGTTCATGGGCACATCGGCCCAGCGTGTTCCCGGTGCGATTCCTTCGTCCGGGGCACCGAGCGCCTCGTCATAAATCCAACCGCAAATCAGGCACATCCAGGTTTTGGTATCAGTCACAGCTTAAGGGGCCTTCGAATAGAATGCAACGATTGTATAGAGGCGATGGGCTCGATTTGAGGCGTCCGCCGAAACAGCGCCATTCTGCCTGATGGCTACTCACTTTGACAGGCTACACAATGACCGCAACGACCATCCCCGACCCCGAAGCGGGCGCCCAAGACGAAGGCCCCGCAGCCTGTGTGATGGTGTTCAACGCCAACGACCCGAGTGGCGCCGCCGGACTGACCGCAGACCTGATGGCGATTGCCTCGGTGGGCGCGCATGCCCTGCCCATCATGACCGGCGCTTATGCCCGTGACACCTCCGAGGTGTTTGACCACTACGCCATGGATGACGAGGCTGTCACCGAGCAGGCCCGTGCCATCCTCGAAGACATCCCCATACAAGCCATCAAGGTCGGCTTTGTCGGCAGCCCCGAAAACCTGAGCGCGATTGCCGAGCTGGCCTCGGACTACGCCGATGTACCTTTGCTCACCTACATGCCCGACCTGTCCTGGTGGCGCGAAGACCAGATCGACATGTACCAGGATGCCTGCAGCGAATTGCTGTTGCCGCAAACCACGGTGCTGGTGGGCAACCACAGCACGCTGTCGCGCTGGCTGCTGCCGGAGTGGAGTGCCGAGAAGAGTCCCACCGCGCGCGACATTGCCCGTGCCGCCAACGAGTTTGGCGTGGCCTTCACGCTGGTGACCGGCATCCCCCTGCCCGACCAGTTCATCGACAACGCGCTGTGCTCGCCCACCGCCGTGCTGTGCTCGCACAAGTTCGAGCGTTTCGAGGCGGTGTTCACCGGTGCCGGTGAAACCCTGTCGGCCGCCGTCACCGCCCTGATTGCCAGCGAAACCGAGCTGACCGAAGCCGTTGCAGAAGCCCTGAGCTATCTGGACCGCTGCCTGGACAGTGGCTTTCGGCCCGGCATGGGCAATGTGATTCCGGACCGTCTGTTCTGGGCCCAGCCCGAGGACGACGAGGAAGAAGAAGCCCAGGAATCCAGTTTTGAAATTTCCCCCAACGACACCCGCCATTGATTGACAAGACCGCTATGACCGTAGACCGCAACCAAACCCTGTTCGACCGTGCCCGCCAAGTCATCCCCGGCGGCGTCAATTCCCCCGTGCGCGCCTTCAAGGCGGTGGGTGGCACACCGCGCTTTGTGCAGCGCGCCCAGGGTGCGTATTTCTGGGATGCCAATGACAAAAAATACATTGATTACATCGGCTCCTGGGGCCCCATGATCCTGGGCCACGGCCACCCGGCGGTGGTGGAAGCGGTGCAAAAGGCACTGCTCGAAGGCTTCTCGTTTGGCGCGCCCACCGAGCGCGAAGTGGAACTGGCCGAAGCCATTCTGGCGCGCGTGCCCAGCATGGACATGGTGCGCCTGGTGAGCTCCGGCACCGAAGCCGGCATGAGCGCCATCCGCGTGGCGCGTGGCGCCACGGGACGCAGCAAGTTCATCAAGTTCGAGGGCTGCTACCACGGCCACGCCGACGCCCTGCTGGTGAAGGCCGGCTCCGGGTTAGCCACCTTCGGCAACCCGACCAGCGCCGGTGTACCACCCGAGGTGGTGCAGCACACCATCGTGCTGGAGTACAACAACCTCCAGCAACTCGAAGAAGCCTTTGTCACCCACGGCAAGGAGCTGGCCTGCATCATCATCGAGCCGATTGCCGGCAACATGAACTTTGTGCGCGCCTCCGTGCCCTTCATGAAACGCTGCCGCGAACTCTGCACCGAATACGGTGCGCTCCTGGTGTTTGACGAAGTCATGACCGGTTTGCGGGTGGCCTTTGGCAGCGCCCAAAGCGTGTATGCCCGCGACATTCCCGGCTTTGAGCCCGACATGACGGTGCTGGGCAAGGTGATAGGCGGCGGAATGCCGCTGGCGGCCTTCGGCGGCAAGCGCCATTTGATGGAGCAACTCGCGCCGCTCGGCCCGGTCTACCAGGCCGGCACCCTGTCGGGCAACCCGGTGGCCACAGCCTGCGGCCTGGCCACCCTGGCCGAGATTGGCAAGCCCGGCTTCTACGAAGACCTGGGCCGCAAGACGCAACTGCTGGTCAGCGGCCTGACCGCCGCAGCCACCAAGGCCGGCATTCCTTTCTGTGGCGACAGCGAAGGCGGCATGTTCGGCTTCTTCCTGTTCCCCGAACTGCCACAGAACTACGCCAAGGTGATGACCACCGACAACAAGACCTTCAACACCCTGTTCCACGGCCTGCTGGACCGCGGTGTCTACATCGCGCCGGCGCTGTACGAAGCGGGATTCATGAGCGCCGCGCACACGGATGCGGACATTGCGGAGACGGTGGCGGCAGCTGCAGACATTTTCAACGCGCTGTAATCCATGGATGCCCGGGAAGCGACTGGCGCTCTGGGCGCTCTGGGTCTGAGCCTGCCGACTCCCGCCTACCTGCTGGGCGCGCTGCTGTTCGGCCTCTACGGCTGGGTAGCCTACCGGCGCGGCAAGGCGGCCTCCAACCCCGTGTTGCGCTGGACGGGCTTGGCGCTGATGCTCTATCCCTATGCGGTCTCCGAGACCTGGATGCTGTGGGGTGTTGGTGTGGCGCTGAGTGGCTGGGTTTGGATTCGGTGGGAGTGAGAAACTGCCCTTGATGGATGAGACCGTGCGTAACGCGTGCTGCTTGGCTCGCGTGGTGCGTTGCTCTCTTCGACCTCGCGTGCGGCGGTCGGCGTGACTCGCGTGGTGCGTTGCTCTCCTCGACCTCGCGTGCGGCGGTCGGCGTGACTCGCGTGGTGCGTTGCTCTCCTCGACCTCGCGTGCGGCGGCCGGCGTGACTCGCGTTCTCCGGCCCTGCTCGCGGGCGTCTGCTCCAGGTGCGCCTGCACTGCTGTGTCAACAAGATGGTTGGCGCGCTGTCTCTGTGGCAACCGCGAATGGGGGCCTGCGCCCGCGAGTCCCACCACCCGCCGCCAAGTAGCGTTGTGGAGTTCAGCTGAATACCAAAACCGCCCTGGGCAGGCGGACTGGGTGTCCCTTCGCAAGCCCCCATTCGCGGTTGCCACAGAGGTTGCGCCCAAACCAAGGTGTTAACAAAAGGGTATTTGCGCACCAGAAGCAGACGCCCGCGAGCAGGGCTGGAGAAGGGATACCCGGTTCGCCTGCCCCCCACAAAAGCAGGCGAAAAACCTAACGAACAAATTAATGCCGGAAGTGGCGCACACCCGAATACACCATCGCTACACCGCGCTCATTCGCAGCAGCAATGACCTCGTCGTCGCGCATGGAACCGCCGGGTTGGATGACGCAAGTAGCACCTGCATCCACCACCACATCCAGACCATCGCGGAACGGGAAGAAGGCGTCACTGGCCACCACCGTGCCCGACAGCGACAGACCGGCATGAGAAGCCTTGATGCTGGCAATGCGGGCCGAGTCCAGACGGCTCATCTGGCCTGCACCTACGCCCATGGTCATACCGCCTTTGCAAAAGACGATGGCGTTGCTCTTGACATACTGAGCGACCTTCCAGGCAAACAGCAGGTCTTGCAGTTCTTCGGGAG
>CANFIH010000267.1 GCA_947446855.1 Burkholderiales bacterium | reverse complement strand
TATATTATTCAGCGGATGTGCGACTAGACCGGTGCCTACATTGCCGGATCGACAATTCAATGTGCCACCAGCAACGCAAATGTTTCAGGAGGGTCATCGCAAGGTAGTCCGTCCTACGGCAGTTACGCTATTACCGGAAAAGCAATGCTGTATTACCGCATCACGACCCGCACCGAGGGTGTTCGCAACACAGTAAGTTATGTTCAGTCTCAAGTGCTGGTTGAATACTAGGAGATTCAAATGATTCCACTATTTCTCAAAAAGTCACTTGTCATTACCTTTTGCATTGCGACTGGGCTGCTACTTTCCAGCAACATCCATGCAGCCAATAGTTTATCGATCGCGACGACCCCTCAAGGCGCATCTGGCACTAACGTCGTAAAACCTAATCTGCTGTTCATTCTGGATGATTCTGGAAGTATGGCGCAAGACTATACACCGGACAGTGTGAACGACTCTATATGCCAAAGCAATATGTCCAGTCCTGGCAATACATATCAATGTGATTTGGGCGATGTGGCTTTCAATGCGCCGAAGTTCAATTCTCAGTATTACAACCCGACGATACGTTACAGTCCACCCAAAGATTCAACTGGAACCGAATGGGCCGCCGCCTCTGTATCCACTCCGAAAAAAGACCCGTTTCTTAGCACCAGTACGATAAATCTTACGACGGGCTACTCGGATCTATATTGGTGCACGAGTCAGAACGACAATCCGCCGTCCGTTAACTGCAAACAAAATACAACATTTCCGAGTTATGGATATAGTTATCCGGACGGAACGTACAATGTAGCCAAAAAGGTCACTACAGGCCATCCCTACTACTACACCATGACGGGAGATCCCAACTGGTGTAGCAACAAGTCTTTGACAGCATGTCAGGCAAAACGAACTTCAACCTACAAGTATCCAAATTTCAATGGCTCTGCGGCGACAACTGGGCAGCCAGCAGTTAGAACTTTCTACGTAAGAAAGGCTGGAACGGGAACTGTCACCGTATCAATAAATAATGTTGTTGTTTTGACGATACCAACAACTTACACAGCGACAAAGACTGCAGACAGAAATGCTTTAGCCAACTTAATTGTTAGTTCCATTAACAATAATGGCACTTATTATGCGACGCTACTGAATTCGGATTCGAATAATTCATCCTCCACCAGCTGCAGCACCAGTACCAACGGAGGAAATACGCCAAATTGCGCGAAAATACAGATTCAAAACTTGCAAAATGCAGGCGCATCAACTAACAACACTGCCCTTAACGGCTTGAGTCTGGATGTGCAGGGCGATTACGCCAGTAGTTCATTTTCTGGTTTGGGTAATTTTAGCGGTGGTGTTGATGCATCGGCAGCATCAGCAGGTGTAGTAATTAGTCGTGTAGATATCGTTTCATCTACAACGAGTTATCCGTATTCCTCGAAAAGAACGGATTGCGTGGCCACAACCGGGGTTTGCACTTACGCAGAAGAATTGCAAAATTTTGCGAATTGGTATTCTTTCTATCGCACACGCATTCAGATGATGAAGACTGCCATAAGCAGGTCCTACGCAGATATCACTGACACAAGCCCTGGTAACGGTTTTAGAATTGGCTTTACAACTATTGATGCTGGAGCGTCTTCATCTCAGATTAGTTCATCTTGCTACACGGCCAATAAAGCATTACGTTTACCTATTAGTGATTTTAATACTACCCAGAAGAGCACCTTTTATACCAATTTATTCGCTGTCCAAACCTGTTCTTTTACGCCCCTAAGAGGAGCGTTGTCGCTGGCAGGGCGCGTATATGCAGGACAAAGTAAATTGAAATCGAGTGCGGATCCTGACCCTGTTCAGTATTCATGTCAGCAAAATTTTACATTTCTATCAACCGATGGATATTGGAATACTGATATCGAGGACGCAAGCTTTGGGCCCTTGAAGACAGATGGAAGTACCAATGTTGGCGATCAGGACGGCACTGAGACCAGTTTCAGGAAGGATGCTTTGGCAATATCGGACACACTCGCAGACGTTGCTGAATATTATTATTTGACAGATTTGCGACCCTCAATGTCCGATGATGTTCCAATTTCTACCAAAGATAAAAATAATAAGCAGCACATGGTTACATTTACCATGGGTCTGGGTGTCAGCGGTCTTATAACTTACTCAGCAGATTATGAAACGGGTGGCTCCGCTGATTACAACGCGATTGGCCAGGGAACCAAAAATTGGGGCAATCCAATTACAAACACGACCGATTCGCGCATCGATGATTTGTGGCACGCCGCGGTCAACGGGCGAGGTCTCTATTTTTCAGCTACCGATCCAGTTCAAGTAACTGCTTCATTGGATAAAGCGCTAACTGCGATTTCAGCAGTCGTAGGGGCTGCAGCAGCGGCAGCCACATCCAATTTGGAACCAGTTGCTGGCGATAATTTTGCCTATGTAGCGAGCTTTGAAACCCAAACCTGGGTGGGCAACATGGAGGCCAAAGAAATTGATCTGACTTCGGGTGCTCTAAATCCAACCTCCAATTGGTCAGTGCAAGCAATTTTAGACGCTCAAAACGATCGGAAGATTTATGGATTTGATGGAACTGTCAGCGGCGTAGATAAGAAAGTCTTAATTAAATCTAATACCACTGCAACATTACCAACGGCTTGGGCTTCCTACTTCAATCCCACGAGCGTTCCACAATGCACTACTTTGTCGAACTGCCCCGGGGCCACAAGCGCCAACCTTTTCGCCTATTTAATGGGTGGTGCAGATACCACCACCAATAAATCGTATCGAACGCGTGATCACATATTGGGGGATATTGTTAATTCACAGCCCGTTTATGCGAAGCAACCTGCCCTAAACTATAGTGATGCGGGATATGCTACATTCAAAGGCGTGACTCGAAAGTCGATGGTTTATGTGGGTGCGAATGACGGCTTCATGCATGCCTTCGATGCGAGCACCGGCCATGAAGATTGGGCATATCTACCGACAGCGGTGGTACCCAATATGTACAAGTTGGCCGACACATCCTACACACACCAATATTATGCTGATGGTGTGATAACTCTTGGTGACGTTACCACCGGTGGAGATTGGAAAACCATATTAGTTGGAGGACTAAATACGGGTGGCAACTCATACTATGCACTTGATGTGACTGACCCCACTGCGCCCAAGGCACTTTGGGAGTTCACTGATGCGACCACTATGGGTTATACCTTTGGTAACCCGGTCATCACTAAATTACCTACGACTGCGACCACCGGTGCCGGTAAGTGGGTGGTTCTTTTAACCTCCGGTTATAACAACCCGGGTGGTGTTGGAATTTTGTATGTGCTTGACGCCTATACGGGTGTGGAATATTTCCGAATTAAAACATGCACTGATCAAGCGACTGCCTCGACATGTTCCGGGTCAAGCGGTTCACCTTCGGGTTTAGCAAAAATAAACTCCTGGGTTACCGACCCATTGACAAACAATACAGCACTCTATGCGTATGGCGGAGATCTCAACGGTGACCTATGGCGATTTGACTTGGCTGCCAAAACGGCATTCAAGATTGCTGCAGTGGCGGAGCCGATTACTGTCAAACCGGAATTGGCCATGGTGTCCAACAACAGAGCGGTCTTTTTCGGTACCGGGCTCTTTTTGCAAACCGCAGATCGATCCGAATCGACCAAACGAAGTATCTATGGCATAAAGGACGACCCATCGGCGACTGGGGCGCTTACCAATGTCAAGACTTCAGGAAAGCTGGTTAAGCAAACGCTTGCTGTGTCCTCAACAAATGTTAATCAAAGAACTGTGCCCTCGCCCGCGACGGTAGATTGGGCGACAAAGTCCGGCTGGTTTACTGAACTGCTTGAGGCGGGCGAGCGGGTCAATGTGGATCCCAAGATACAGTTGGGAACTTTGGTAATCGTCTCCAATGTACCTGACGCAGGAAGCGGCAATGAATGTTCTGCCGGTGGACATGCGTGGGTGAACTTCCTGGATATCAGGACCGGATCATTTATTGATAACTCGCAAAGCAACGCTGCTAATGTTGCTAGTTATAAGATTTCCAATGCACTTGCAGTCGGCATTAACGTTATCCGGTTGAGCAATGGCAAGACCATTGCAATTACAACGACGGCGGATAACAAGCACACCGTAACCGAGACCCCTGTCGGCTCAAAAAATATTCTGCCTAAGCGAGCATCTTGGCGCGAACTGATTGTTGACTGAGTACTGGAGAGTTGTTTCAGACAGTTTTTTCCATCGGGCGGTTGACATGCCGCCCGATGAGTTGAATTTTTCGAAACAATATTGAAGATATGGCTAGCGCTGCAAGCTACCGCATTCTGTCTGCGGCTATTATTATTTCGTGCCTGATACATATCGCGGTGTTGCGGATTCCTTTGCATGGCAAGGCAATAGCGAGTCCGGTTCATTTTCACCTCAGCAAAGTTCTATGGCACAGCTCGGCGATTGGCAATCAACACTCTAGTTCCAAATGGTTTTTGACACAGAAACCAGCAGTTAAAGATTCAAAATCAAACAATTCAGGTGTGTCAATCGAAGGAAACGATATTGCTTCTGATGCGGTTTTTGGGCCGACACAGCCACAGGAAATTGCCTGGCTACCCCTTGAGTCCCGCTTCTATCCCGCCGGGCAACTCAGCAAACGCCCCAGAGTCATCGACGAAGTTGACCTAGAGACGGCGGATACACGATCGCTGCTCGCCACTGGAAAGATGGTTTTCAACCTGGTGATTGATAACGCAGGCTTAGTGCTAGCCGTGGACGTCGAACAAACCGATTTACCTGAAATATTCACCACGGCGGCCAGCAACGCCTTTATGAAATTCAAGTTTGAGCCTGGCGAATTG
>CANFIH010000266.1 GCA_947446855.1 Burkholderiales bacterium | reverse complement strand
TTGCCGTCGCGGTCGGACATGGAGGGCGGCATAGCGGTCATGGGAGCGTCTTTCTATGAACAGGCTGCTGAAGGAAACGTCAGCCGTCCATTTTAGGGGCAGAGAAATACCTCAGTGCCCGCCGCCCAGGTACGCCGCTTTGACCGCCGGATCGTCACGCAACTTGGCCGCATCGCCGTGTACCGAAATACGTCCGTTTTCCATAACGTAGCCATAGTCCGCCACCTTCAGGGCTGCGGCAGCAAATTGCTCCACCAGCAGCATGGTGACTCCGCGCGACTTGAGGTCGCTGATGATGCGGAACACCTCTTCGACCAGGATGGGGGCCAGGCCCATGGAGGGTTCATCCAGCAGCACGATGTCCGGATTGAGCATGACGGCGCGCGCCATCGCCAGCATCTGCTGTTCACCGCCCGAGAGTGTCCCGGCCAGCTGGTTACGCCGCTCTTTCAAGCGGGGGAACAACTCCATAGCGCGCTCCAGATCACCCGCGACATCACCTTTGGGGCGGCTGCCGGTCAGGCGCGGGAATGCGCCCAGAATCAGGTTGTCGGTCACCGACATGGTGGCGAACACACGACGGCCTTCCGGTGAATGCGCCAGTCCAAGCTTGGCGATGGTGTAGGACTCCAAACCATCGATGCGTTTGCCATTCAGGCTGATTTCACCGCCCGCAGGCTTGACCATGCCGCAGATGGCGCGCATGGTGGTTGTTTTGCCGGCACCGTTGGAGCCGATCAGTGTGACGACTTTGCCTTTGGGGACGGTCATCGAAATTCCGTGCAAGACCTGCACCTTGCCGTATCCGGCTTCCAGATTGTGAATGCTCAACATGGCGGTAAATCCTTGGGGGTCAGGCGGCGGGTGCGCCCAGGTAGGCTTCAATGACTTTTTCATCGGCTTGCACAGCGGCAGGTTTGCCTTCCGCTATTTTTTGACCGAAGTCCAGCACAGTGACTTCATCGCAAATGGTCATCACGACGTCCATATGGTGCTCGATCAGGATCACCGTAATGCCGTGGTCGCGGATCTTGCGGATGATGGCAATCAGTTCTTTGATGTCGGGTGCGGTCAATCCGGCAGCGGGCTCATCCAGCAGCAGCAATTGCGGATCCAGCGCGAGGGCCCGCGCTATTTCCAGCAGACGCTGTTTGCCATACGGCAGGTTACGTGCCTCCTCGCCAGCGAATTCCCCCAGACCGACGAAATGCAGCAGGCCCAGTCCACGTTGAACCGAGGCGTCGTTTTCTCGTTGGTAGCGCGAGGAGTTGAGCGCCACATCCACAAAATTGCTCTCGAAGGTATGGTGCAGACCGACCTGCACGTTTTGCAGCGCCGTCATTTCGCCAAACAACTGCACGTTCTGGAACGTGCGCGCAATACCGGAGAGTGCGATGTCCGACGACGTGCGGCCAACGACCGAATCACCATCAAACGCGATGCTGCCCGCCGTCGGCACGTAGATGCCGGTCAGCACGTTCATCATGGTGCTCTTGCCCGAGCCGTTGGGGCCGATCAGGCCGTGGATAGAGCCGCGCTTGATGCGCAGGTCCACCATGTTCAGCGCTTTGAGGCCGCCAAACTGCATCAGCACACCCTGGGCAACCAGAACGTCACCGGCATTACGGCCTGCAGCGGCCTGGCTGAGTGCATCAAGCTGCGAGTCAAAAGCGGTGTCTGCATCTGCAGATCGGGTCTTGCGGAACAGCAGGTTGCGGAAGAAGCCCACGATGCCGTCTTGCAGGTAATACACCACGAACAAAATCATCAGGCCGAAAATGCTCAGACGCCAGTCGGTGATGGAAGTGAGCCAGAACGAGAAGCCGGCCAAAGCCGCTGTGCCAACCACGGGGATTGCCATATTGCGGGGCGTGGCAATCTTCTTGCTGATCGCAATCGCAGCGCCCACAGCCATCAGAACCGCCAAAGTGGTGGCGACCGAGCGGAACAGCGCCAGGTCGTCCAGCAGTTTGGGCAGGATCACGATGATGGCTGCGCCAAGGAATGAGCCCAAGCGCGACTTGCGACCGCCCATGATGACGGCCAGCAAAAACAGAACGGTCAATTCGAAGTTGTAAGTGTTGGGCGAAATGTATTGCTCTGAGTAGGCATACAGACACCCGGCAAGACCTGCGAAACCAGCGCTCACCACAAAGGCGTACACCTTGTAGCGGTACACCGATACGCCCATACAGTCTGATGCGACGGGGCTGCCGCGCAGCGCTTCGAAAGCGCGCCCCAGTTGGGAGCGCAGGATGCGGTCGACGACCAGCGCCGACAAGGCCATCAGCGCCAGCACCAGCCAGTAAAAACCATCTTCGGTGAACTTCATCCCCAAAATATTGGGCTTGGGCACTTTGATCCCGAGCGGGCCTTCGGTGAGGAAAGTCATTTCGTTGATCAGGATTTGGACAATGGTCCCGAAAGCCAGCGTCACCATGGCCAGATAAGGGCCGGTTACCCGCAGCGCAGGCAGGGCCAGAATGGCGCCAAACATGGAGGTGATGCCCACACTGGCAATCAATATGACCCAAACGGGCGCTCCGAGCTTGAAGAAAAGCACGCCTGCGGTGTAGGAACCCACACCGAATAAACCGGCGTGGCCCAGCGAAACCTGACCGGTGTAGCCCACGACGATGTCCAGGCCGAACAGCAAAATGGCGTAAATCATGATCGTGCCGATCATGTGGATGTAGTAAGAGTTGTGCAGATAAAAGGGCGCAGTCGCCAGAAGCACCAATCCGATCAAAGCGGACAGAATGTTTGTGCGGTTCATCTTCAGACTTTCTTGATCGCGGTTTTTCCGAACAAACCGGCGGGTTTGAGCGCCAATACCATCAGCAGTAAAACAAGACCGGGTACATCCTTGTAGCCGGTCGAGATATAGAAACCGGTGGTGGTTTCAGCAATGCCCAAAATGACGCCGCCAACAATGATGCCCAAGCCGCTGGTCAAGCCGCCAATGATGGCCACGGCGAAAGCCTTGAGGCCCAACACTGCGCCCATGGTTGCTCCGGTCAGAGTGAGCGGCGCAATAAGCGCACCGGCAAAACCGGCAGTCGCAGACGACAGCGCATACGAGAAGGTAATCACCAGGCTGGTGTTGATGCCCATCAATTTGGCCGCATCGCGGTCATTGAATGTGGCAACCACCGCTTTGCCGTAAATCGTTTTGCGGTTGAAGAACTCCACTGCCAGCATCATCGCCACAGCGCCTATCACCACCAAAACTTCCATCGGCAAAATGTTGGCGCCCAGCAAGTGCATGGGTGCTTCCGGCAAGGGTGAGGGAAATTTCAGGTCGTCCCGACCCCACACGTTCTCGGCTACGTTTTTCGCAATGATGCCCAAGGCAATCGTGGACATGATCCAGCCGAATTCGCTTTTGATCTTGATCGCAGGGGCCACACCGATGCGCTCCACGACACTTCCTTGAACCAAGCCGAACACAATCACGATAGGCAGCATCAACCAGTAATTCACACCGGCATTGACCAAAGACAAACCCACCATGGCGCCCAGCATCAGCGCATCACCCTGACCGAAGTTCAAGGTATCCGAGGTTTGAAACGTGAGCTGATAGCCGAAAGCGATGACTGCGTAGATCATCCCCAGCGCGATACCGCTGTAAACCAGTTGAAGCAATATTTCCATTTTCTATTTCACCCGTTGAAACCGTCGGACACGCAAACCCGGGTTCACCTAAAAAATTACCGCGTCGGCCTGTTCAAGCCAACGCGGTAATGAAGGAGAACGCTACTGTGGGTTCAGCTTATTTCGTCTTCACTTCCAAAGCGCCTTTGGCATTGGCGTCTTTCACGCGCACTTCAGAGGCCTTCTTCTGGTCTTCTTCATAGGCGTAGTCCACTTTGCCGCTCTTGACTTCGCCGAAGACCGGAATGTTAGCCGTGATGGCTTCGTGGTCTTTCGCCGTGAAAGGCTTGTTGTAAGTCGTCACAACACCCACCACTGGGGTTTTCAGATCTTCCAGCGCGGCGCGGATTTTGGGTCCTTCCAGCG
This sequence comes from Burkholderiales bacterium, assembly GCA_947446855.1. Classification (GTDB taxonomy): domain Bacteria; phylum Pseudomonadota; class Gammaproteobacteria; order Burkholderiales; family Burkholderiaceae_C; genus Allorhodoferax. The sequence goes on along the minus strand of CANFIH010000266.1, from coordinate 859 downwards.
ACTGCGCCTGGTTGATGGCGGCGGCCAACAGGTAGATCGAGTCATAGCCTTGTGCTGCAGAAACGGGCGAGTCAATACGCGCGTTTTTCGGCTTGAAGGTCTTCAGGTAGCTGATGATGAAGGCTTGGCGCTTGGGCGTGGTGGGCGCCTGGATAAAGGTCTGGGGCATGCGCGCACCCTCGCCGCCAGGGCCTGCGTTGTCAATGAAGTTGGCCATGGACAGGGTCCAGCTGCCAATCATCGGGACTTTCCAGCCCAGCTTGGTCATACCGTTGGCAATTTGTGCCAACTCAGGGCCAATTGCGTAGGTCAGAACCACTTCTGCACCAGCCGCCTTGGCCTTCAGCAGCTGGGCCGTCATGTCGACGTCCTTGATATTGAATTTCTCAACGGCGACGGCCTTGATGCCTTTCGCCGCCAAAGCGCGCTCCAGATCGTCCCGGCCCAGTTGACCATAGTTGGTCGAGTCCGCCAGGATGGCGACGTTCTTGTATTTGCGGCGGGTAATAGCCTCTTCCACAATCATGGGCGCCTGGATACTGTCATGCGCCGCGTTGCGGAAAATGTAGTTCTCAGGCTGGTCATCGAACTGGTGGGTCACCAGGGAACCTGTTGCCACGTTGTTCATAACCGGAATCTTGGCTTCCTGGTAGAAGCGCTGGGATGCGAGCGCCACGCCGGTATTGATATAGCCCACAGTCGCGGTGACCTTCTGACCAATCAATTCCTGCGCGATTTGCACGCCGCGTTCGTTTTTGGCTTCGTCGTCGCGCTCGATCAGCTCCAGTTGCCGACCCATGACGCCGCCGGCCTTGTTGATCTCGTCTACAGCAAGGCGCACGCCGTCGCGCATGCTCAC
>CANFIH010000265.1 GCA_947446855.1 Burkholderiales bacterium | reverse complement strand
CGCGCCATGAGTCCTTTCTATCTGGTGGCATTTGGCGTGCTGCTGCTGGTTTCCTATGTTCCTGCTGTCATCCTGAAGTGACAGCCCATCCATTGATCTGGAGTTTTTATGTCAAACCAACAAGATGCATTGACTGAGCTGGCGCGCTGCGCGGCGCGCATCCGCCGGTACGCGGTGCGCATGGGCGAAGTGCAAGGCCAAGGCTATGTGGGCCAGGCCCTAGGCTATGCCGATGTACTGGCGGTGGCCTACGGCCACGCCATGACGTTTCGCCCCGAAGACCCTGAGTGGGAAGGACGCGACCGCTTTTTACTCTCACACGGCCACTACGCAATTGCCCATTACGCCGCCATGATTGAGGCGGGCATCATCCCCGAGTCCGAGCTGGAAACCTACGGCAGCGACGACAGCCGCCTGCCCATGTCGGGCATGGCCAGCTACACACCGGGCATGGAGATTTCGGGAGGTTCTTTGGGCCAGGGCCTGCCAATTGCGGTGGGCATAGCACTGGGACTACGCCACCAGCGCAACAGTGCATTTGTTTACAACTCCATGTCGGACGGCGAGCTTGACGAAGGCTCCACCTGGGAGGCTGCCATGTCTGCAGCCCACCACGGCCTGGGCAACCTGATTTGCATGGTGGACATCAACAACCAGCAGGCAGACGGCGCCTCATCCAAGGTCATGGGCTTCGAACCGTTGACCGACAAATGGGCCGCGTTCGGCTGGCATGTGCAACGCGTGGATGGCAACCACCTGCCCGCCGTGCTGCGTGCTTTTGACACTGCCCGCACGCTGGCTGAACCCAAACCCCGCGTCATCTTGTGCGACACGCTGATGGGCAAGGGCGTGCCCTTCCTGGAAGCGCGTGAGAAGAACCACTTCATCCGTGTTGACCCGCCCGAGTGGCAACAGGCACTGGAAGTTTTAGACGCCAACCGCCCTTAAGGATTCGAGCCATGAACACCGCCACCGAAAAAAAGCCTCGCCTCACCACCTCAGCCATGATCGCCTCGATTGCGTCCGAGGGCCAGCGTGTGCAAGCTGCCCCCTTTGGCAAAGCACTGGTGGAATACGCCGCCACCCACCCCGAAGTCGTAGGCATGACTGCCGACTTAGGCAAATACACCGACCTGAACCTCTTTGGACAGGCGTACCCGGAGCGCTATTTCCAGATGGGTATGGCCGAACAACTGCTCATGGGCGCTGCAGGGGGAATGGCCAAGACCGGCCTGGTTCCGTTTGCCACCACCTATGCCGTGTTCGGCACACGCCGCGCCTATGACTTCATCCACCAGGTGATTGCCGAAGAAAACCTGAACGTCAAAATCTGCTGCGCCCTGCCCGGCCTCACCACCGGCTACGGCCCCAGCCACCAGGCCACCGAAGACCTCGCCATGATGCGCGCCATCCCTGGCCTGACCGTAGTGGACCCTTGCGACGCACTCGACATCACCCAGGCTGTGCCCCAGATTGCTGCACACAAAGGCCCGGTCTATATGCGGCTGCTGCGGGGCAACGTGCCGCTGGTGCTGGACGAATACGACTACACCTTCGAGCTAGGCAAAGCCAAGCGCCTGCGCGATGGCAACGATGTGCTGATCATCTCCAGCGGCTTCATGACCATGCGCTCCCTCGAGGTTGCCAAGCTGCTAGAAGCCGATAACGTAAGCGCATCAGTGCTGCACTGCCCCACTATCAAGCCTTTGGACTCTGCCACCATCCTGGCCGAAGTACGCAAACCCGGCCGCCTGGTCGTGGTGGCAGAAAATCATTCGGTCATTGGTGGTTTGGGTGAAGCTATCGCCAGCTTGCTGCTGTGTGAAGGCGTGGCGCCTGCCAAGTACCGCATGCTGGCCCTGCCCGATGCCTTCCTGGACGCCGGAGCCCTGCCCACCTTGCACGACCGCTACGGAATCTCCGCCGAAAAAATGGTGGCGCGCGTGAAGGAGTGGTTGGCTTGAGTTTTGGTAAGCAAATCATCTAACCCATCCCTGGTAAGGCGGATTTGACGATCGCACCAAACAGACCCGTCGGAAGCCCAAAAGTTGCGTTTCCAGTTGCAGGTCATCGCCAAAGTCGGCTGATGGCCCATGCCGGCCTTTAAGCTGTCACAGGCCAAAGACCACAATCGCTCCGGTCCTGCCGCCAATCACCTAGGCTGCACGTGTGACCGCATTGGGCACCAACCGGCGCGTTTGAGTGACCGATCCCTGGCAGGACAGCAGAGCAAATTTCAATTGCTAGATAGCGGTCACTGGCGAATGACGGCAACTGGCCCACTGCAGCCTTTTACCTGTCACAAGCCAAAGACCGCTTTCGCGGCAATCTTGACAGCCGTTGGCTACAACGAATATCCCCTATCCGGGTGATTCCCACGATTGCCAACCTTTACTACCTGCAGCCTCAGCGCCCCTAGTGTTTATCTTTGGGAACGTGGGCGATATATTGCAGCGTCACCAGCAGGCGTGCCGCAGGCGTCAGAGGAACAATATCACTCAGGCCCGTTCCAGACTGGATACTGAAACTCAGAAAGATCAACTCCACCCAGGTGCGTTGTTCAGTGGCCACCGCGTTAAAACTTCCCGGGTACCACACTTGGCAAACGCTGAACAGGAACGCAAACCCCCAGGCCAGCAGCGTGAATACCGCTGCCGCTGCAAAAAGCTCATCCTGGGTCAGGTATTCATCCTCAAACATGTACATCAGCAGACCGGCCGCGCCATAAAAGTACGCCACTGCCTCCACCAGATGCGCGGCGACTTGCACGCGAGGTGAATCAAAACCCAACAACACACTGCTGGATAAGCCCAGGGCCAAAATCACAAAAATCAAGCCCAAGCCGGTGTAGATGGGGCTATTGCGAATAATCGTTGCCAGCAGCAGCAATGCCAGCGCACTTAGACACCATGACACCGCATGGCTGGTGGTGCTGTCATTCGTCAGCGGCCACAGTAACTCAATGCGTATACGCCCAGGAAATTCCGTTCCAATCCACCTAAGGAAGCAACTCTGAACGGATATCCAAAGCACAGTGCAAGATACGCTCGATGCGAACCACCGCATCATGCGCCCTGAAAAAAATCACGTACCGTCCAAACGCGCAGCTACGTAAGCCATCGCCCAACTCAGATCTAGCGACATAGGCCAACGGCATTTTCGTGATTTTCCGGCATTGATCCCGCAAATCATCAATAAAGCGAAGCGCATTGCCGGGACTGTCCAGCGCTATGTAGTCACCAATGGTTTCAAGGTCTATTTCAGCGAGTGGCGAGAGCTCAAGCCGCATCGGCTGCACTTTGGTACTTGCTTTGTAGGCGGTCGAAGACCTTGCCTGCATCCACACCACCACCGCTCGCGGCACCCGCTTCTATCGCAGACCGAAGTTCTTGCAACTTCAAAGACTTGAGCTGTTCCTGATCTTCTAGTAACCGAAGGCCAGCCCGTACCACTTCGCTTACGTTATTGAAGCGACCCGTATTGACCTGCTCTTTTACAAAGGACTCAAAATGCGGGCTGAGAGCGATACTGGTTGGCATAGAACATCTCCGGAAGTTGTTAATAAATAATAACAAATACCAGTTGTTTAGCGCGCTGCCAATACCGGAAAGAGTTTGACCAGTCCGTCCGACATCACCTCCACCGCCAGCGCCGCGAGTATCAAGCCCATTAAACGGGTCATCACACTGATACCGGTTTTGCCCAGTACGCGTGCAATCGGCGCGGCCAGCGAGAAGCACAGGAGTGTGGCCAGCGAGATCACAACGCCGTAGCCGATCAGGGTGCTCAGCTGAAAAATCGTTTTGGCTTTGTCCGCATAAATCACCACCGTGGACATGGCAGCCGGGCCGGTCAAGAGTGGAATGGTCAGGGGGACGACTGCGATGCTGGCGCCTTGCGCAGCCTTGGCAACGCCGTCTTCGAGTTCATGGCCGCTGGACTTGGCTTCCGCCGGTTGTGCGTTGAGCATGTTCAGCGCGCTAGTTAACAGCAACATGCCGCCGCCTACCTGAAAGCTGGCCAGCGAAATGCCGAAGAACTCCAGAATCTGCAGGCCCAGCAAGGCACAAACTGTGATCACCACAAACACACTGAAGGACGACACCATCACCGTCTGACGGCGCTGCTCGCGCGAGAAACCCTGTGTGTAGTGGATGAAAAACGGCACGATGGCCAACGGGTTCACGATGGCCAGCAGAGTGATGAGCGGTTTGAGATCCATGGACTTTGTTGTGGGGCAGTTGCCGGACAATAGTAGCGCACGCTTGTTTTTGGAAAGAACGTCATGTCTACCGTCGCTTTGATTTTTTGGGTTTTGCTTGCCGGTCTGGTTTTGCTACTGGTGTCTGCGGCTTTGCGGCCCGACAGCTTTCGCGTGGAGCGCAGCGCGCTGGTGCCCGCAGCGCAGGCCGATGTTGCCGCGTTGATCAATAACTTCCACCAATGGGTGCAGTGGTCACCCTGGGAAAAAATCGACCCCACCATGGAGCGCAGCTACAGCGGTGCAGCCAGCGGTGTGAGAGCAGCCTACGCCTGGAATAGCAAAGGCAAAGCCGGCGCAGGACGAATGGAAATTTTGGAGTCCACGCTTGAACGCATCGTCATCCGCCTTGATTTTTCCAAGCCTTTTGCAGCCAGCAATACGGCGGAATTTACTTTGGTGCCGCAGGGCGAAGGCACGCAGGTGACATGGGCCATGTTCGGCCCGAGCCCTTTCATTTCCAAACTGATGGGGCTTTTGATGAACCTGGACAAGATGATCGGCAAGGACTTTGAGAAGGGTCTTGCCAATATGCACGCCGCGGTAAAGAGCAAACCTGTTTAACCAGGAAGATCGCCGTACACCGGCGCACAGCGCACTTCGGATTTCACCGAGTTGGCGAGATAGCACTCTTCATGCGCTTCGTGG
>CANFIH010000264.1 GCA_947446855.1 Burkholderiales bacterium | reverse complement strand
TGGCCAAACAGTCGCTGATGGAAGACATCAACATGTACGAGCTGCAAGCCAAATCGTCACGTGGTGAGGCCTTGAGCAAGGTTGAAAACCTGCGTTTGGAGTTGTTTGAAAAGGTCAACGCCCTGGGCATTGGCGCCCAAGGCCTGGGCGGTCTGACCACGGTGCTGGACGTCAAGATCAAGATGTACCCAACGCATGCCGCCAGCAAGCCCGTGGCCATGATCCCCAACTGCGCTGCCACCCGCCACGCCCACTTTGTGATGGACGGCTCCGGCCCGGTGTACCTGACCCCGCCTAGCCTGGACCTGTGGCCCAACGTGAACTGGACGCCCGACTACGTGAAGAGCAAAAAGGTCGACCTCAACACCCTGACCAAGGAAGAAGTCGCCAGCTGGAAACCGGGCGACACCCTGCTGCTCAACGGCAAGATGCTGACCGGCCGTGACGCTGCACACAAGCGCATCCAGGGCATGCTGGCCAAGGGCGAGCCGCTGCCGGTGGACTTCACCAACCGCGTCATCTACTACGTCGGCCCGGTGGATCCGGTGGCTGGCGAAGCGGTAGGCCCAGCCGGCCCCACCACAGCCACCCGCATGGATGGTTTCACCGAAATGATGCTGTCGCAAACCGGCCTGATCTCCATGGTAGGAAAAGCCGAGCGCGGCCCGGTCGCCATCGAAGCCATCAAAAAGCACAAAAGCGCCTACCTGATGGCCGTGGGCGGCGCCGCCTACCTGGTCAGCAAGGCCATCAAACATGCCAAGGTGGTGGGCTTTGCCGACCTGGGCATGGAAGCCATTTATGAATTCGATGTGGTCGACATGCCGGTCACCGTGGCCGTGGATGCCGGCGGCACCAGTGCCCACATTACCGGACCGGCTGAATGGCAAAAGAAGATTGCCACCGGCGAATTCAAAAACATTCCGGTGACCTCGCGCTAAGTCCTTTGACCGGAGCCTCCGCCAGCACTCGCCCCATCGGTGTCTTTGACAGCGGTGTGGGCGGCTTGAGCGTGCTGCTGGCGTTGCAGCGAGAACTTCCCCACGAGCACTTTGTCTATGTGGCCGATAACGGCCACGCGCCCTATGGCGAGCGTGATGATGCCCATGTGTTGGGGCGCTCGCATGTCATTGCTGATTACTTGATTGCCAGCCACCGCATCAAGGCGCTGGTCGTGGCCTGCAACACAGCCACCGCAGCGGCCATTCATACCCTGCGAGCAGCCTACCCCGATTTGCCCATCATTGGCATATAGCCGGCGCTCAAGCCGGCAGCAGTCATCAGCAAAACCGGCGTGATTGGCGTGATGGCAACCCGTGGCACCCTCAACAGCGAGAAATTCCGAAAGCTATTGGAAGGCCTGCAAGGCAGCGCCACTTTTGTGTTGCAAGCCTGCGATGGGCTGGCCGACGCCATAGAGCGATCGGACGCCAACCGGACCCTGGCCTTGTGCACGCAATACACGCAAAGCATGGGGCGGTTTGGAAACGCGGAGGGAGATATTGACTGCCTGGTGCTGGGCTGCACCCACTATGCGTTTGCAGCCCCGGAGTTGACCAAGCTGGTCGGCGGCCAGGTCAGCCTGATCGAAGGCGGCCAGCCCGTGGCCCGGCAAACCCGGCGCCTGCTGGAAAAAATGCAGCCCGACACAATCGCCCCAAATCTTGCAGCACAGGGACCCTACGCACCACGGTTCTATTCGACCGGCCAGCTGGATTTACTGGAGTCTGCCGTACGGCGCTGGTTGATGCAGGAATGCATAACGCTGCCTTTACAGCTGGCTTAGCCGACAACACCAGTCCCAACATGGGCTGTGAGGCCCTGGCGTTAGCCGGCAATCGATTGCCGCGACCAGATATGAGACCAGATGCGTTCCACCGTCAGGTCCCCGCGCAAGGATGCCAGGCGCGGATCATCCCGGGTCCAGGCAAACTGGGGCACGCCCCGTTCATATGCATCCTGGAGCAAGGTAATCGCCTTCTCACGCTGCCCCAATGCCAGATAGACGGGCGCCATTGCTGCCGTGGGCAAAGGCAAGCTGGAATCTTCAATCGAAGTAAGCACTTTGCGTGCCTCATCGTTGCGACCTGCATAGGCCAACGCATAGGCCAGCGGGGTGTGCATGATGGGCGTGTGCGGTGCCAGTTCCATGGCTTTCAAGCCAAAAGCCACCGCCTCGTCATGTAAACCATTCACTGAGGCAAGGATAGAAGCAATCCCTTGCGAGCTGTCCACGGTGGCAAAGCGTTTCGACAGCATCAATGCGACTTCGAGGCCTTCGCTAGGCTTGCCGGCAAACATCAGGTACAGGGCCAACATGGAGTTAACCGCGTGGCTGACGGAATTCAACTCCAGCGCCCGCCGCATCATGTGCACTGCGTCCTCATGGCGTCCTGCTGCTTGTAACGCCCAACCTCGCAGCATGGTGGCAACCCAATAGTCCGGATCAATCGAGACGGCGCGGTCCAGATCCTCCAAGCCGCGCTCGCCGTCCTGATCAATCAGGACACGCACCCACCCAAGAATCGCCAGTGCCGACGCCGACTGCGGGTCGATGTGGAGTGCAGTCTGCGCAGCCTCCTTGGCCAGCCAACCGGCTTCGCGTGGTGGCCGCAGTGAACGCACGGCCTGAAAAATTCGGATTTCTGCAAGCGTTGACCATGCGGCAGAAAAAGTGGGATCCAGACTGATGGCCACACGCACGGCATTGGCTGCGGCCTCTATATCGCCCACCGACTGGCGAGCCAGAAACTCACGCGCACTGATCAGGGCTGCAATGGCATTCGGCCGCATGGAATGGGTCAACGCATTCAGGGAGGATGACTCTTTCATGGTGACCTCCCGAATGGGAACAATCACGCGAAAGCCTGAGTTGTACACCGTCTCCACCACCTCGGGTCCGCCGGATGACTGCATGGCCACACGCAAGCGGTAGACCGTGCGGGAAATACTCTCGTCAGAGGTTTCGCTGGTACCCCACACCTTGACCATCAGGTCTTCCTTGCGCACGATCTGACCCCGTGCGCCCAGCAAAGCCTGCAGCAGTCCCTTTTCCTTGGGCGGGAGGTGGACCGGTTGGCCGTCATAGACGAGCCCGGCATGTGCATCAAATGTGTAGTTTGCGAACTTGAATAGGGTAGTCATCAATGTACGAAGCGTCACCGCTTCCCCTTTGGCATCGGTTGGACGAACCGTGTCGTGCACGGGCCTCGCACGGCGAATTCGTCTGCCGTGTTGACCAACTATCGTTCTTACCAAAGGAATCCAAACCGCACTTTGTCCATGTTTGGACAGAATTTCCAAATTTATGTACAAACACCATCAGATATCTACCGAACATCTGTCAAACGGGAATGTGCGCAATGGGATGTGCGTGGCGATGACGCTTAGACCAAACCTGCGTAGGAACCGGGCTTTTAAAAAATGGCCATGGAAAACGAGGAGATGGCCAGCCCGACTGGACTCGAACCAGTTACCCCGAACTTAGAAGGTTCGTGCTCTATCCGGATGAGCTACGGGCTGTGCAGGCAGATTTTACGTGCAGAAAGGAGCGAACCCAGGCACCGGCGCCAGGCCGGAGCCGAATCGACCGAGCATCAAACCCGATCTTCGTCCAGTGAGGCCACATTGTGGTGCTGCAGCAAGGTGTAGGTCGCGTCCACCACTTTCTGCACCGTGATACCGAAGTAGGCATACAAATCCTTAGCCGGGGCAGATTCGCCAAAAGTCGGCATACCCACCACCGCACCGCTGCGGCCCACATATTTGCGCCAGAAGTCAGGATGCGCCGCTTCCACCGCAACCGTGGGTAAACGCAGGGGCAGGACGGATTCCTGGTAGACGGCGCTCTGGCGGTCAAACACGTTGGTACAGGGCATGGACACCACGCGAGTGGGTATGCCCTGGCTTGCCAGCGCCTTCTGCGCCTGCAGCGCCAGTTCAAGCTCCGAACCGGTGGCAACAATTACCGCACGGGCGTCTTCCATGTCGGACAGCACGTAGCCGCCCCGGCGGATGGATTTGACCATGGTGAGGTCCGTCAGCCGCGGCAGGTTCTGACGCGACAAACACAGTGTGCTGGGGCCATTCTTGCGCTCCACGGCATGGGCCCAGGCCACAGCCGTTTCAAGTCCATCGGCCGGACGCCAAACATCCAAGCCGGGAATCAGGCGCAGACTGGGAATGTGCTCCACGCTCTGGTGGGTGGGTCCGTCCTCTCCCAGTCCGATGCTGTCATGGGTGAAGACATGGATCACGCGCAACTTCATCAGTGCGGCCATGCGGATCGCATTGCGGCTGTAGTCGCTGAAGGTCAGGAAGGTGCCGCCATACGGAATGTAGCCACCGTGTAACGCCAGGCCATTCATAATGGCGGCCATGCCGAATTCCCGCACTCCATAGCTCAAATGGTTACCCCATTGGTCGCGCCCGGCCTTGGTGCAACCCTTGAAGTTGGTGAGGTTGGAGCCAGTCAGGTCGGCACTGCCACCAAAGAACTCGGGCAGCAGCGGAGCCAGCCCATCCAAAGCGTTCTGGCTGGCCTTGCGTGTCGCAACAGGCTCTGGCTTGTCAGAAATAGCGGCCAGCAGTTGCGCCAACTTGTCTGCATAGCCTGCATGCAACCCACCGGCCATACGGCGTTCAAATTCGGCAGCCTCGTTCGGGTACGCCGCACGGTAGGCCGAGAAGCGGGCATTCCAGGCTGTCTCAAGGGCTTCACCACGCGCCACTGCGTTCCAGGCTGCGGCAATATCCGCCGGGATGTCAAAAGGCTCCGCAGTCCAACCCAAGGCCGCGCGTGTTGCCGCGATCTCCGCTGCGCCCAGCGCCGCACCATGCACATCATGCGTACCGGCCTTGTTGGGCGACCCCATACCAATCACAGTCTTGCAACAGATCAGGGTGGGCTTGCCATT
>CANFIH010000263.1 GCA_947446855.1 Burkholderiales bacterium | reverse complement strand
GGCAACGGCAGCACCATCGGCTTCACCATGGATTCGCCCGAGCAGGCAGATGCGTTTCATGCCGCTGGCGTGGCCAATGGCGGCACCACCTGCGAAGACCCGCCCGGCTGGCGCGATGGCTCGACGGGCAAGCTCTACCTGGCCTACCTGCGCGACCCGGACGGCAACAAGCTTTGCGCCTTGCACCGCCCGCCCAAGGTGTAGTTGCTACGCTTTTGATACCCGTGACCGCTCACGCAGCGCTGCCAGTGTGGGCGCAGGACACAGTCAGACCTGTTCCGCAGACGAGGTCATTGGGCGGTACTGATTTCCTTCGCAATTCCAATCAATCACCGCCCCCTGCCCACTCCGCCAGCTTTTGCTGCAGTTCCTCTTTGCTCGGCAAATAGAGCTGGTATTCCCGGGCGTGGATGTTGGCGTCTTTGGGCAGGGTGATTTCCACCAGTGTCTCGTGCTTCTTTTTGCACAGCACGATGCCGACGGTGGCGGCTTCGGCGTCGGTTTTGACGTGGCGGTCAAAGTAGTTGACGTACATCTGCATCTGGCCCAAGTCCTGGTGCGTGAGCTTGCCGATCTTGAGGTCAATCAGCACATAACAACGCAGCAGCCGGTTGTAAAACACCAGGTCCACAAAAAAGTGGTCGTCATCAAAGGTGAACCGCTTCTGGCGCGCCTCAAACAGAAAGCCCTTGCCCAGTTCCAGCAAGAAGTGTTCGATCTGGTTGATGATGGCGGCCTCCAGATCGGATTCTGAAAACCGGGCCTGCTCTGACAGACCCAAAAACTCCAAAACCAGCGGCTCTTTGAGCAGGTCTTTGGGCTGGCTGACGATTTGCCCTTGTTGGGCCAGTTGGCGAATGCCATCCTGGTCGCGGCTCAGGGCCAGGCGCTCGTACAGGCCGCTTTGAAACTGGCGACGCAGTTCACGCAGCGTCCAGTTCTGGCTGGTGGCTTCGATCTCGTAGAAGCTGCGTTCATCCGCTTTTTTGATGCCCAGCAAGAAGACGTAGTGGGACCAGCTCAGGGAGAAGGGGCGGCCTGCGGTAGTTGCCAATAAGTCAGACAGTGTCTGACTTATTGGTGGCCGTGCCTTGGGCTCAGATAAGCCAGACGCTGTCTGACCCATTCGTTGCGCATGCAGCGTATAAAACTGCCGCATGAGTTTGAGGTTGGTAACAGAAAAACCGCCACCGAACTCTGTGGTCAAACGTTCAGCCAGAAGCCCCAGCACTTGCTTGCCGTACCCCGCACGTTCCGCGCCTTGCTGCTCAAACTCAACAATGTGCCGCCCAATCTCGAAGTTGGTGTGCACCTGCACCAGATCAATGCCACGCGCAACCGTGCTGCGGGCGGACTCGATCAGCGTACGAATGTTGGTAAAAAGCGCCGACTCGGCGTCGCCTCCAGTGGCAATACGCACCGTTTTTTTCATGATGGCTCCTGACACAAGGACTGTTGGCATCTTATTGCCATGCTGTGCACTTGCCTGGCACGCGCTTACGGGCGAGCCCCCACAGCCCGATACGCTTGCTGCGGGTCGTTCGGCTCTTGCGGGTTGGTCATCGTCAGGCGGCCTTCACGCATCAATGGGCGCAGGTAGTGTTGTCGGATGGTTTCTGGGCGACGGCGCAGTAGGTCTGATAGCTCTTCGGTTCGCCACGGCCGGAACTGGCACAGGGAGAGCACCAGGGCACGGACATCTTCGGGCGGGTGTCGCTGCCCGATAGCACCCACCTTGGCAGCCAGTTCCCCTGGCAAGCCGTTCAAAAGCTCGCGGCGGCGAGCTTCGTCAAACACCGGCTCCGGGGGGTTACTCAATAAGCTTGCGGGGTTACTTATTAAGCCCGGAGGCTTACTCAATAAGCCGTCGGACTCACTAGATAAGGGCGGGGAGTTACTAGATAAGCCCTTATCTACCAAGCGCTCGGTCGGCACATAGTAAGTTGCTGACCCCCGCCCTTTTTGCGCCAGCAGCCCGGCATCGCGCAGGCGGCGCATGGATTGGCTGGCGGTCAGGGTATCCACCTTGGTCAGCTCGCGGTAGGTGCCATTGTTGAGGGCACCCGCCTCGCGTACCACGATCAGGGCTTTGGCCTCGTCCTCGCTCAGGTGCAGGTCTTTGAACTGGGCCAGCCAGGCTAGGTCTTCAGCCCCCAGAAAGTGGTGGAAGAAGTAGCGCGCCACAAACTGGTCATTGCCCCGGTCGGACTCGAACAAGGGCGGCGTCAGGCCGGCCTGCTCCATGCTCTCGCGCATGACGCGGATGCCGCTGCCTTTGGGTTCGGCCAGCCGGGTGTCGTACAGGGCGGCGGCAATCTTGGGGTTGCGCAACTGGGAGCCGGGTTCGCCCAGATGGTCTTGCGGCTTGAGCGAAAAGCCGGGGTTGCGAATTTCCAGCCGGTTGGCGTAGCGGATGATTTGCACCGGGCTGTGGCTGCGGTAACTGCGGTGCATCAGGGCGTTCACCAGCGCCTCGCGGATCACGCGCAGGGGAATGGCGGGTGTGTCGCGCCGTTGCAAGTCGCCTTCGTCCAGCGCAAAGCCCTTGGGCAGGTCGTCCAGAATTGCCGCTTGGGCGCGGCGAATCAGGCGTAGCAGCGGGTCGCGCAGGTCGATGGTGTCAAAGCGCCGGTCTGGGTGTGGCACCCATTCCCGGCCGGGCACGCGGATGTAGTCCACCCGCATCATGGGGAAGCAGCGACGCAGCGCCACCGGTTTGCCAAACAGCATGAGGCCGGCCACGGTGGGCTGCCACGCCGCTTGCGGGTTGCGCCGGATGCAGCCCAAGGATTGCAGCAGGTCTTCGTCGCTCCAGCGCAGTTCTTCGGCATCGGGGTTGGCCTCGGCGCGAGACTGGCGGTAGTCGGCAATGGCTTCGGGCTGCAGGTCGTCCAGGGTGGCGTCCGCGACCAGGGTGGCGTCAAAGCTTTCGGTTTGGCGGCCTTGGTAAAACACGGCCAGGTCTTCGTCAGTGCAGTGCTGGTCGGTGCTGCTGATGCGTCGCAGTGCGCCTTTGGGCAGGCCCTGGGCCTTAAAGAAAATCGGTTTGTCTTGTGGCTGCGCCTCGGGCACATGCACCACCAATACGGCTTTGCCGTGAACGGTTTCGGTAGTGATCTCGACGCGCACCGGTTGGTTAAAGGTGTTGCGGCATTGGGTGACGATCTCGGTGCTGAGCTTTTCCGGTTGGTCTATGCCTTCCACCTCGTAAGCCGGGAACAGCGCCTGCTCTTCACGCACCACGCCCAACAGCAACCAGCCGCCGCCCAAACCCGGCTCGTTGGCAAACGCGCATATGGTTTCCAGAATGGACTTGCCGATTTCCGAGGCACGCTTAGCCTCAATGTGCTCGTTTTCATCGAGCAGGTTGAGGCTTTCGAGCAGTTCAAGGGCGGTCATGGGATGCGCGCTTGCGTCAAAACTCCAGCCCCAGTTTTTCAGACAGTTGTGCAAGGTCCTGCAGGGCCTGTTCCGATGTTCCCTGCGCGCGGGCGCCCAGATAGGTCTTTGCTTTGTCCCATGGCACGGTTTGGCCGGTGGCTTGGATATCTTCCCAGCGCGCTTTGCCCAGCGCATGGAAGGCTTCGTCGTGCTCGACTTGTTCCACCGTCTGGGTGATGGCGTCCAGAACGAAGGCATGAGCCGTCTTGCCGGCACGCGCGGCCGCGGCCGCCACACGGGCCTTGAGTTCGTCGTTCATGCGGATGCTAGTGGTGGCCATGCTGCGTGCTCCAAAGGATGTGAAATCGTAACGCTTGTGTGCTGCTTGTCGATACCCTGTGGCGCCTGCACCGCCTCCGCCTGCAGCACATCCCAACGGCGTTTGACGGCTTCGCTGTAGGGCTGATTGGCCATCCAGCACCCCGACCAGTGGGTCTGCCCGGGTTAGTCTTAAACAGCCCTACTTGACAGGAATCGGCTGCTCAGCCGGCACCGCCACCGCCGTCACGCTGTTCTTTGGGCTGCCGTCGATGATTTTGTCGGAGTACACCAGATAGACCAGGGTGTTGCGCTTCACGTCCACCATGCGCACCACCCGCACGTGTTTAAAAAGGAAGGAAGAGCGGGCGTTGAACACCTCGTCTTGCTTGTCAATCTTCTCTTTGAAGCGGATAGGACCCACCTGGCGGCAGGCCACCGCGGCGTCTGACGTGTCTTCTGCAAGGCCCAGTGCGCCGGTGTAGCCGCCTGTTTTGGCGTGGGACAAATAGCACGCTACACCGTCCACCGCCGGGTCGTCAAACACATCGACCACTACTTTGTCGTTGGGGCTGAGCAGTTTGAAGGTGGTGCTGACAGTGCCAATGGTTTCAGCGCTGGCACCCAGCGCAAGGCTGCTCAGCAGCAGCGCGACAAATCGATTTTTCATTGCAAACTCTTTTGGAAAAAATGGGGCTGGTGTTGCATTGTGTTCCCATGCGCATACGGGCTGGCAGCGTATCGTGCGGGTATTGCAAACCAAAAAGGAAACTTGCCATGCAACTCGGCTACACCATCCTCTACGTGCCCGACGTACCCACCACGCTCAAGTTCTACGAGGCGGCCTTCGGGCTCACCACGCGCTTTCTGCATGAAAGCGGGGACTACGGCGAGCTGGAGACAGGCAGCACGGCGTTGGCGTTCTCAAGCCACCGGCTGATGCAGCAGTTGGGCAAGAACCCGCAGGCTGCCAGCCCCACAGCGCCCTGCTTTGAGATTGCGCTGTGCACGCCGGATGTAGCCGCCGCGCTGGAGCGCGCCGTGGCCGCCGGGGCCACGCCCATGCGCCCGGTGGAGGTCATGCCCTGGGGCCAGACGATTGCCTATGTGGCCGACATCAACGGCTTTTTGGTGGAGCTGTGCACGCCCATGGCATAAAACAGAAGGAGCCCCCATGTTCAGCCACGTCATCGTCGGTGTTAACGACCTCGAAGCATCCCGCAAGTTTTACGACGCCCTGCTGGG
>CANFIH010000262.1 GCA_947446855.1 Burkholderiales bacterium | reverse complement strand
ATGACAGCGGGCACGGAATTGATGCCGGCCTGCTGGTAGAAGCGCTCCTGCGCCCTGACCTCTTCGGCAAACGCGTCGCTGTCCAGAATCGCCTGCGCCCGCGCAGCATCCAGCCCCACGGAGGCAGCCACACGCACAAGCAGGGCGGCATCGCTCGGGTTCTCGCCCTCGGTGAAATAGGCCGTGAGCAGCGCCTTCTTCAACGCGATTTGCTTTCCTTCACCTTCAGCCCAGTGCAGCAGCCGATGCGCGTTGAAGGTGTTGTAGATACGCCCGCGCTTGTCCATGTTGAAGGTGAAGCCCAGGGCCTCGCCACGCACACGGATGTTTTCACGCGCCGCTGCCGCCTGCTCGGGTGTGGAGCCGTACTTCTTGTTCAGGTGCTCGGTAATGTCTTCACCTTCGGCCACCATCTGCGGATTGAGTTCGAAGGGCTGAAAGGTCAGGCTGGCGTCGAGTTCACCCTCCAGGCGCTGCAGCGCGATTTGCAAAGACTGCAAACCGACCGCGCACCAGGGGCAGGAGACGTCGGAGACAAAGTCGATCTTGATCGTTTTTTTCATGTGAACTTTTGGACCCTTTTTACAAAGCCTGCGCCAGGCGCGCCACACCTTCTTCGATGCGCGCCACATCGGCCGTGGCAAAGCTCAACCGCAGGGTGGAAGTATCCGGGTCGGCCGCGTAAAACGGCACGCCGGGTACAAAGGCCACACCTTTCTCAATGGCACGCTTGGCAAACTCGGCGCCGCTGCTGATCTTGCCGTTGGCGCCGGTCAGGCGGGCCCAAACAAACAAACCACCCTGCGGCTGCACAAATTCAATGGCGTCACCCAGTTCCCGGCGCAGCGCATTACCCATGGCCCCGGCCCGTTCGGCATAGACCTGGCGCACATGGGTCAGCGTGGCCGGCATGCGCCCGGCCTTGAGGTATTGGGCGGCGGTGGCCTGGGCAAAGGTGCTGGTGTGGGCATCGCTGAACTGCTTGCACATGGTGGCATTGGCCAGCAAGGCAGGAGGCGCAATCATCCAGCCCACGCGCAAGCCGGGGCTGAGCACCTTGCTCAACGATCCGCAATGCGCCAACAAATCGCGGCTGCCAGGCACTTGGGCACTCAAGGCCAGCATGCTGGGCGGTGGCGCATCGCCAAAGTAGAGGTCGCCATATGGGTCGTCTTCCACGATCAAGGTCTGGTACTTCACGGCCAGCTCCAGAATGCGCTTGCGCCGCGCAAGGCTGAGCAAGGCGCCACTCGGGTTACCGAAGGTGGGGATCAGATAGACCATCTTGGGCTGGTGCTCGGCAATCAGTTGCTCCAGCTGGTCGGTGTCCACGCCGTTGCCATCCACCGGCGCACTGATCAATTGCGCGCCATACAGCCGAAAACACTGGATAGTGGCCAAAAAGGTCGGGCCTTCCACAATCACTCTGTCACCCGGGCTGATCATGGTCTTGCCCAGCAGGTCCAGCGCCTGTTGGCTGCCGGTGGTGACGATGAGTTGCTCCGGGGCCACGTCCAGGGCGCCCTTGCTGTGCATAAAGGCAGCGAGCTGTTCGCGCAGTGGCTGATAACCCTCGGTAGCGCCGTATTGCAGGGCGGCGCCGGGCTCTTCATTCAGCGCCTGGTTGGTGGCTGCGCGAATGCCTTCCACGTCAAACATCGCGCTATCCGGGAAACCTCCGGCGAAACTGATGATTCCAGGCTTTCCAAGCAGCTTAAAAAGCTCTCTGATAGCGGAAGTCTCTACATTAGCGAGTCGATCAGCGAATTTCATGGGGTTGTATGCGGTTGTTTAGGGTAAATTCAACCTGATTGTGCTTTGAAAAATACAGGGATCACCGTGTCAGATATCGAATCTTTTTTTGCCTCCGTCCAGCTACCCAGCATCTCGCATGTGACACAGGCTCTGATCACGATGCTCAAGCGCGATGATGCGTCCATCGACGACGTATGCGCCCTGATTGCGCGCGAACCGGCCATTGCAGCACGCCTGCTCAAGCTGGCCAACAGCAGCCAGTTTGGTCTCTCACGCAGTGTCGGCCTGTTGGAAGACTCCGTCGCTTTGGTGGGCTTGGACCGGGTGCGCTCCTTGGCAGTGGGTGCCAGCCTGAGCGACTCGATCCACCGCTTTCCCGGCCTGGACCGCGAAGCATTCTGGAAGTCCGCCATGGACTGCGCCGGCTACGCTCAGTGGCTGGCCTTGCGTGTGGGCATCCATGGGCACATTGCCTGGCTGACCGGCATGATGCTGCGTATGGGCCAGTTGCTGATTGCCCAGGCACAGCCAGAAGTGCTGCAAGACATTGAACAACTGCCCGCCATTCCGGGTGTGCGCTGGAAGCGTGAGCAAAGGCTGCTGGGTTTTACCGAAGGGCAAATCACCGCCGAGATGGCCAGGCGCTGGAACTTTCCGCCGCAAATGGTGCAGGCACTGCAGCGCTCCTCAGACCCCATGGCCGAAGACGGCTTTTCGCGCCTGGGGGCCATTGTGCATTTGGCCGGCCGGCTGGCCGAATTGCCCAACGCGGGCCCGCAATCGGTTGCCTCTTTGCCCATGGACGTGCTGGCTGTGTTGCAGCTGGAGCCGGAGTGGCTGCGCAATACATTCCCCGACCGGCAAAAGTTTGTTAACGTCAGCTGATTCCTGCATCCGGGCTGACATGAACAACGCACAGATAGAAACCTTTTTCGCCACTTTGAAGGCGGCCAACCCGCAGCCGCAAACCGAGCTGGAATTTGCCTCCGTGTTCGAGTTACTGGCCGCCGTGCTACTGTCGGCCCAGGCCACCGATGTGAGCGTGAACAAGGCCACACGACGCCTGTTTGTGGTGGCCAATACCCCGCGAAAAATACTGAACCTGGGGCTCGAAGGTCTGGAGCAACACATCAAGACCATTGGCTTGTACCGCAGCAAGGCGCGCCATTTGCTGGAGACCTGCCGCATTCTGGTGGAACACTTTGGCGGCGTGGTGCCGCGCACGCGCGAGGCGCTGGAGTCCCTGCCCGGCGTAGGGCGCAAGACGGCCAATGTGGTGCTGAACGTGGCCTTTGGCGAACCCACCATGGCGGTGGACACCCACCTGTTCCGCCTGGGCAACCGCACCGGCCTGGCCCCTGGCAAAACACCGCGCGAAGTGGAAGACAAATTGCTTAAGCGCATACCCGCCGCTTACCTGGTGGATGCGCACCACTGGCTCATCCTGCATGGCCGCTATATCTGCCAAGCGCGCAAGCCGCTGTGCTGGCAATGCGCGGTGAGTGCGGTGTGCGACTTCAAACCCAAGACGGCCGCACCGGCCTGAGGTTGCCACGACTGGCCCATGGGGTCAGCGAAACCGGCAGCCTGGGGCAGATCCGGCTCGGCGCTCAGGTCATCTTATGGGCGCGACATTTTGGGCCACCACCAGGCATCAAGCGACCACTTGCCGGGCCCCCACAGAACCACAGCCACCAGCAGCGTGCCCCAGAACTGATGCTGCTGGAGCGCGGCCGGCGCAATCTCGGACAGGCTCAGCACCGCCACCACGTTGACGATGGACAGACCCAGTGCGGAGAATCGCCCGAATAGCCCCAGGATCAGGAGCACCGGCAAAAACAGTTCGCCCGATGTGCCGGCCACAGCAGCCACATGGGTTGGCAACAAGGGCACGTGGTATTCGTCGGAGAACAATGCCAAGGTGGTATCCCAGTCGGCAATTTTGGTCAACCCTGAGCGAAAAAATGCCATGCCGACAAATATGCGGGCGGCCAGCGTTGCGGGCGCCTGCAGATAGCACAGTGCAGTTTGCGCCGCCCGCAGCAAAGGCAGTGCCTTAACCAAAATTGGAGTCATGGGGTGGGACCTCGCTGGAACATGGATGGATTCAAGTGAATGGATGGACGGCGCACAGAGGGCATCCCTGTTGGGGCCGGAACTGCTTGCTTATTTGACGACGCTGCCGCCGGCGGCCACGCACTCTGTGGCAGAGGCTTTCCTATTCCAGCCCATGCCCTTGCAGCTGTTCATGCCCTTGCATTCGTTTTTGGCCGTCTTGCAATCTGACGTTCCCTTGCAACTGTTGATGCCTGCGCAATGCACCGACATATCGTCTGCATGTGCCACCGAAAGCGGTGCACTCACGGCGAACATGGCTGCGGCTGCACTGGCAATGGCGAAGGCGGTTTTGAGGTTGGTTGACATGGTATTTCCTGTGATGATTCAAACGATAAGGCGATGTGCAATGCGGTCGACGGGAGGGCTATGAGGCCTTTCCACCTGCTTGCCCTTATCCGTCGCAGCAGCATCCAAAACATTACAAAAAATGCCGTGAGCAAGAAAAAAACAGGCCCGACTCGGAGCTGGACACATCGCTGTCGGCAACGCAGACGCCACGCGTGGCAGATCGAGTCAGCTTGCTAGAACTTCACCCAAGCGCCGTATTGCAGACTGAAAATCGGCCAGTCCTTGGCCTGCCCGACTTGCCGGATGCCCTGCTGCAAAAGCGTGGCGGCTTGGGCCACACCCGAGTGGGCGATCCAGAGCGCGTCACCTGTGGTTTCGCGTTCGTCCCAGGCGCTGCCAACCCGCGCCAACACCTCATTGGCCGATTCCCTGCCGCCAAAGCGGTGCTGCGCGAAGTCGGCGGTCCAGGCGTCAACGGCTTCGCGCGGAATGTCTGCCCAGGCCGTGCCTTCCCAATGGCCAAAGTCCATTTCAGACAAACGCCCATCGGTACAAAACTGCAAATCGCTGCGTAAGACCTGCAAACCCACCGCGAGTTGCTGGCAGCGCCTGAGCGGCGACACCTTCACGGTGATGCCCTGGGGTAAGGCGGCCGCCAGAGTCTGTGCAGCCAGCAGCGTCAGCGCCGGGTCGGCGTCCATGTCCAGCGCGCCATAGCAAATGCCGCTTGCGATCAGCGGGCGGGCATGGCGAGCCAGCCACAGTGTCATCCGAGTGCGCCCCT
>CANFIH010000261.1 GCA_947446855.1 Burkholderiales bacterium | reverse complement strand
CCACCCCGTTGGCCACAGCCAGTACGTCCACACCGTAGACCACACCGTTCAACGTCAGCGACCAGTGCTCGCCCACCACGGGCACACCGCCCAGGGTCAGCGTCTGTGCCTGCGGCGCATCGCGACCGAGGGTTATCGCACTGCCACTGTTAAGTGAGGCCAGCACGATGGACAGGCTGATGGTTGGCAAGGTGGGTCTGCTGCCCCGGTCCACGACGACCAGCGTGTTGCCCACGCCCAATGCCAGATAGGTGGGCAAGGCTGAATCGGCATTGATGGCGGTGGCCAGTCTGGCGGCCATCAGCGCCAAGGTGTCGCCCGTGCCAACCAGGATGCTGTAGGCGTGGCCGGAGATGGTGAAGTTCCAGCTATCGCCCTCCACTACCGTGCCCGAGAGCAAGGCCGCTGCCGTGGCGCCGGTGAGCGTCGTCACTGAAATGACGGGTGCTACTGCCTTCGTCACATTCTCGAAACTGGCTTGGAAGCCCACTCCGGCTGCATTCACCAGCACCACGATATTGCCGTCCGCAGCAGCCGTGAAGCCCAGCTGGCCGTTGATTTGTGCGGCCAGTGCGGCAGCTATCTCGGCCAGTGTGCCGATGTGATTGGCAGCGTTCACCAACACGGTGAAGCGGTTCTGGCCGTTGATCAGAATGCTCCAGCTGTCGCCCTCGATCGGCGTACCCGTAATTTGAACCAGCGAAGTGGTTGCCGTCTTGGAGTTGATGGTGTGGTCAGCAATGCGCAGCGTGTAGACACCCGCTGCGGCCTGCACCCGAATCGTCTGCACCTCGGAGACCGAGGGCATAGACAAGCCGGTCAAAGTGCTGCCGGTCAGCACTGCGGCGGTGGCCAAAGTTGCGGCCTGGTCATCGACAAACAGGCTGTCCTGACCGCCGCCACCGATGAGGGTGAGCAAGGCGCGCACGGTGCCGGTCAGGTTGCCGGTAGGTGCTACCAGGTTGGGCACTGCGACACTGCCAACCCAGAAGCTGTCGTCACCGGCCTGGCCGTCGAAGGTGGTGTGGCCATCGATGGTCTGAATCGTGACGGTGTCGTTTCCAGCACCGGTGTAAATGTTGGTGGCACCCGTGTGCGTAGACAGCACCGTGAAGTTGTCATTGCCGCTACCCAGCATGATGTTGAGCACTTCAATGCCGCTGTAGACAATGCCGCCCGGCAAGGTGCGACCGCCAATCACGGTATCCCCGGCCATGCCCAGACCGGTAAGGTGGTCGGCAGTGAGTACGCCGACATCATTGGCCGGGCTATTGCCGTTGAAGATATTCAGGGTGTCGACCTGCGTGGCCTCATCGACACGGGTGTTCAGATTGACGGGGCGGTACACATAGTGGTTGCCGGTTATCGGTGCACTGACCTTGCGGCTTTCGATGACCGACACCTGGCCCACCGGCGTGATTTCAACCTGGGTGACAAAGGCCTGGTTGGCCATGTTCACAATCACCAGACTGTTACCCGTTGACGTGGCTGTGAAGGTAACCGTCGCGCCAAAGTTGATGCTCTTGGCCAGTTCGCGGGCCACATCGGCCAGGGTTTCACCGGCCAGCACCGTGTGGGTGTGCGTCGTGGTGAAGGTGGAGTCGTCCAGAATGACCGTCCAGACTTCGCCAGCGAATAGCGTGGTGGCCGTCAGATTCACCACCGAGGCAACGGCCTGTTGCGCTCCACCCGCAAAGTTTGTCAGACTGAAGGTCGTGCCGCTGCGGTTCACGATCAGCAGGTTGCTGCCTTGCGCCGTGGCACGGTAACTTTCCCCTGCATTCACGTTGATGGCAGCCGCCAATGCCGCCATGACATCGGCAGAGCTGTCTCCGGGAATGCTCGGGTCATGCAGCCGCGTGGTGTAGCTGAACTGGATACCCGCGACACCGACCCGCAACATCACGGTGTAGACCAGGCCGCCGTCCAGATCGGTGGCAACCGGCAGGCTGGCCGCCTGAATGGATGGCTGCGCAATGGCGTCTGCGACAAAGGCGTTGCTGACCGCGTTCTGAACCAGATACACCGGAGCGGACAGCGTGCCGCTGGCATCCAGAATCGCCAGGGTGCTGCCATCCGAGGTGGCAGCGTAAATGCCCGCCAGATTAATCTGCCCGGCCAACTGCGTGGCGATGGTGACGGTGGTGTCACCCGCGAGCACCTTGTAGGTGTAGCTCTGGGTGCCCAGGGTCACCTTCCAGACATCGTCCACCTTGGGTGAGCCTGAGAGCACAGCGCTAAACAGATGGCTGCTGGACGCCAGCGCCTGGTTGCCACCGGCAGCAGTTGCCGGTGTCAGGGCAAGGCTTGGGGCAAACGCGCCGGTGCTGGTCTTGACCATCACCAGGCTGTCACCCTCGACCGAGGCGACATAGCCGGACTGGGCGTTGACCCACAGCGCCAAGGTTTGCGCCACATCGACCAGCCGATCGCCCTTGACCACGGTGTAGGTGGTGAACAAGCCACTAGCCAGGGTCAGCGTCCACTGTTCGCCTTGCACCGGCGAGCCCGACAGCGTGATGGTATGGGCGCCGCCCGCAGCGCTGGTCACATGGGCCAAATCAACGGTGCTATCCAGCGCCGGGGTGAAGCGGAAGCTGGTGACGAAGGCTCCTCCGTTGTGCTGCACGATGACCAGCGCATCATCAGAGGCCATGGCATCGAATCCGCCCAGGCCGTTCACCAGGCTGGCAAATATCGTCGCAAGGTCCTGCACTGTGTTGGCCACGATGCCCACGCCATTGACGGTGTAGGTCTCACCGACGGAAATCTCGACGCGCTGGTTCGCAACGAATAGCGTCCAGACTTCGCGCGGATGCGGCGTGCCGGTAATCGTCACCGTGCTGGCACCGGTAGTGCTGGAGACCACGCTGGAAGGTGTCGCAAACGGTGCCGGATTGATATCGAAAGTGGCGCGCCAGGTGCTTCCATCGCGGCTGACGATGACCAGCTGAGCCCCTTCGGCCAGCGCTGTCAGCTCGTCCGGCCCATTGGCAATCACCATACGGGCAAAGATGCTGGCGATGTCGGTGGCGTTGTTGGCGGTCAGGCCGAAATACTGATCCCCCAAGACCACCGACAGGGTCAGGTTCTTGGCGGTCGGGTGGGCCTTGTCTGTCACCAAAGTCAGGTGAATGTTCCAGACATTGCCGGTGGTAATCACGTTGTCCATCACACCCATGAAGGCCTTGGGCGTGCTGCTGTCCACCACCGCGCCACTGACCGGCGTCACCTGCAGGCTGGCGGTGAATAGCGTGCCATTCAGGTCGCTGACCAGCAACACCGTATCCGGTGATGTCGGCTGCATCACCAGCGCGGTAAACACATCAAAGCCCACGGGCGACTGATAGGCGCGGATGGCCAGAGCCAACGCGTCGGCCACATCCGCCAACGTCGTCTTGCCGGTGGCCACGGTCACCGCAAAAGCGTGTCCGTTCAGGGTCAGCGTCCACACCTCACCCACCAGGGGATAACCATACAAGGTCACTGTGGCTTTCGTGGGCACCACTGTCATCGTGCGTGCAGTCAGCGGCGTGGCGTTGAGCGAGGCCACAATTTCGTGTCCGGCGCGGTTTACCAGCACCAGGGTATTGCCGTCCGTGGTGGCACTGAAGTCAACCGACAGCAGCACGTCGTTGTTGACCTTATCGGCCAAAGCCAGGGCCACGTCGGCCAGCGAATCCGTGCCGCCCACCGTCACGCTCAAGGGCTTGCCGGCCAATGTGAGCGTCCAGATTTCGCCCGGCACCGGATTGCCCACCAGGGTAAACAGGCTTGTGGTGGGTGTGACCAACTTGACCGCGCCGGTTTCGACCTTCGACAGTTCAACCTGCGCCACCGGCAGCACGCTCAGAACCGTAGCAAAGCCGGATGTACCGGAGGTCCAGATTTGCAATTCATTGCCCACACGCGCTGCCGTGTAGGGGACGTTAGCGTCTGCATTGATCAAGCCAGCCAATGCGTCCAACAGGGCATGCAGATCGCTGCTAGTCGCCTTCACGCTGTAAGTCGTTTGCGCCTGGTTACCGGCTGCGCTGGTCAAGGTCACTACCCAGGTTTCATCCGCGACCACTTGGGTATGTGCGGCATCCACCACCAGACCACCGGCTACCACTGTCGCGACCGTGGCGCGGGTCATATCGGCTGGCACCGCTTGCGAAACACTGGTGGTCGCAGTAAACGCGGTGCCCAGGCGGTTGACGACATACACCACACCGCCGCGTGCGATGGCACTGAAGTCGCCCGCACCTGCAGCAGCGTTTAGCAATCCGGTCAGGGCATCCGCGATGCTGGCGGCCGTGTCCGTCGCAAGCGCGGTGGTTTGCAAAGTGACGGATTGCAAAGCGATAGCCAGTTTCACCTTGAACACATCACCGGCGCGCACCGGGCCGCCCAGGTCAATTTGCGCTCCGGTTGCGGCTGTATTGAGAGCCAAACTACCGGCGGCGCTGCGTGCATAGGTCAGCAATGGTGCGGATGCCGTCGTATAGACAAAGTAGATGCTCTCGCCGTCAGCAACCGCCGACATACCACTGGGCGCCAGCGAATTGAATCGGCTCGCAATCGCAGCGGCAATTTCGCTCAGGTTCTGCACGCGCAGGGCCGGCGTATTCGGATTGCCATCGGCATCCACCAACACGGTGGTGTAGCTAATGGACGTTGTGCCCGCACCCAACGGAACATTGACGCTCCAGACATCGCCCGCGACGGGTGTACCGCTCAAGCTGCTGAGCAGCGTGCCTGTCACCGGTGCGTCGACCGCAATCGCGCGAACCACCGGGGAAGTTCCCTTGACGAGTGACGCGGTCGGCGTGAAATCGGTTGCGCTGCGGCTGACGATGACCAGGCTGTCGCCAACGCGCGATGCAAGGTAAGCCGCATTCACGCTGCTGTTGGTATTGATGCCCGTGACGAGGGCGTTGATTACCACCTCGCGGACATCGCCCATGCCGACGGTATAGCTCACCGTGGTGCTGCCGAGGGTCACTTGG
>CANFIH010000260.1 GCA_947446855.1 Burkholderiales bacterium | reverse complement strand
GCAGTCACCGTGGTCTTACCCTGACCTGAGGCCGGGGCAGCGATCAGGATGGCGGGGCATGTGGGCATCAGAACTTGGGCGTCCAGGTCAAGCCGGCGTACAGACTTTGCGGCTGCTGGTTGTAGCCATACACGGTCTGGTACTTTTCATCCAGGGCGTTGTCCAGGCGTGCCTTCAGTACAAGTTGTGTGGAGTAGCGATATGTCAAGGTGAGATCCAGCACCGAATAGGAACCAAGAACCACAGGCTTGCCTGGACTGGTGGCGGTACTGATGTCATCGCGGTCACCCACATAACGTACATCCCCGCCCGCGCGCCAGGCACCAAATGACTTCGAAACGCCGACTGACGCCATGCTCTTGGCACGGCGCACCAAAGGCTGGCCGGTAGTCTCATCCACGGGGTTTTGCTGAGTCAGGCTGGCACGCAGTTCCGTAGTGCCGATGGCGCCGCGGTACGACACCTCCACACCGGTATTGCTGGCCCGTGCCACATTGACAAACGCACCGTTGGGCCCAAATGGCCCAACAGGCCCCAATGTTGGATCAAAAAGCAATTGGTCTTTCACGCGGGTATCAAAGTAAGTCGCGCGCACCAAATGGTTGCCCTGTGCATATTGAAAACCGACTTCATGGCTGTCGGCCAATTCCGGCCTGAGAACAGGACTGCTGCCGTTATCGTTATATGAGAGGTAGCCTAATGGAGGGGCATTAAAGGCAGTTGACGCACTAGCAATTAGCTTGAAGGCATCAGTAACAAAATAGCCTAAACCAACATAACCTGTGCTTTGATTTGAATCGCCAATCTTGTCATTGCGCAGGTTGAGTTGAACGCTCAACGGACCGAAGCAGCCTTCCATGCCGACAAAAATAGCGTCGGCCAACCGGTTCACGTCATAGGGCAGGGTGAAACCATCATTGGCTGTGGTTTCCACGTGCTGTTGCTGTTCTTCCACGCCAGCGGTTCCCAGCCAGCTTTCACCAATCGGCAAGGTATTCACCCAACTCAGCATACGCGTGCGGGTGGTGTAGCCATAGTCTGCGACAAATGAACCGTACTCCATAAAGGTATCGCGCTGAGTCTGCTCAGACAGGCTCAGGCGGCTGCGCCAGGCCCCAAAGGTGTCGTCGCTGAATACCGTGGCTTGGTTGAGCCAGGCTGTGGAAAAGTGGGAGTCAGTGGGCAGGCTGCCGTTGTAGTTGGAGTCCACCGTGGTGTCGCCGCGGCTTTGAGCCATTTGCAGCCCAATGCGGTGATCCTTTGACAGCTTGTGGCTCACGGACAGATTAGAAGACGTATTCTGATAACCATCGAGGTCCGGATTGGCGAAGGTGTACTGCTGCGTATTGATGGCAGAAAAACCATCCGTGGTCAGACGCGACAAACCGGCACTCACATAGGTATCTCCCGCGCTGATACCGACATTAGCCACGCCTTTAACGGTGTTACGGGGCCCCACTTCTAAACTCAAAGCAGCGGAAGATCCAGCACTGCTGGCGCGTGTGAAAATTTGAATCACGCCGCCAATGGCACCTGAGCCATAGATGGCAGAAACATTGCCTCGGACAATTTCGATGCGTTCGACGTTGTCCAGCATGATGTGCTCTAGGCTGACCGCACCCGACGCATCCTGCTTGGTCTGGGGCACGCCGTCGATCAGCACCAAAGTGTTCAGAGAAGGCAGGCCTCGCAGAAACACGGTGGAGGTAGTGCCCAAGCCGCCGTTTTGCGTGCCTTGCAGTCCAGCCTCTCGCTGCAACAAGCTAACAACATCAATGGCCTGGGAATTTTCGATATCGGCTCTGGTAATAACGGTGGTGTGTGCAGAAGTTGCACTCAGCAGTTGGGGGTTGCGGCTCGCCGTCACTACCACCTCACCCAAACTAGGGTTGTGCTCGGATTGCGCATTTGCAGAAAAAGCAGACACGCAGGCCAAAGAAAGCACGCTCAAGCGCGCACGGTTAAAAGTAAATTTCATTTAGAACAACTACCCGACAAAAAAACCCTCGCCGTCTTCCCCGACAGCGCTTGGGCGTTAAGACCGCACACGCGTGCAGCCACCTTGTTGGCCGGTATCCGGGCTGGTGGAAACAACCTTCATCGCCTTCCCGAAACGCATGTTCAAGCGTTCCAGTGGCTGTGATGAAAGCGGCGTCTTGCGACGCGTCCACTTACCGTTGCGGGGGCAGCGCAGGTTAGGTGGCCCTTGATAGGACCCGCCCTCCTGCTTCCCGTTGAACTGCGGCGTGTGAACCACACCGCGAGCACCAACGCCCGCATTTTAACCCGTGGCGTTCCAGCAAAACCCTACAATGCGACTTCTATGGTGAACATCGCGACGCA
This sequence comes from Burkholderiales bacterium, assembly GCA_947446855.1. Lineage (GTDB taxonomy): Bacteria > Pseudomonadota > Gammaproteobacteria > Burkholderiales > Burkholderiaceae_C > Allorhodoferax. The sequence goes on along the minus strand of CANFIH010000260.1, from coordinate 2,677 downwards.
TATGTCGAACCCATCTCAAACTGACCAAATCGCTGAACGTGTGGAGCGCCTTCTGCTGCGTTATGCCGAGGTGCAGCGCACCAACGCTTTACTGGCCAGGCAGGTAGAGTCCCTCACGCACGAGCGCGATTCGCTTAAATCACGCCTGAATACGGCGCGCTCCCGCGTGGATGCATTGCTGGAGCGCTTGCCAGAGAGCAGTTCCACTCCGAAGGACACGCCATGAACCAGCTTGAAGTGCAGATCATGGGCCAGAGTTATTTGCTGGGTTGCCCCGAAGGGGGTGAAACGCGCTTGCGCGAGGCGGTGCAGCGCGTGGATGAAGCCATGTGCAAAATTCGCGATGCCAACAAGGTGCGGGCGCGTGATCGTATTGCGGTGCTGGCAGCCCTTAACCTGGCCTTTGATTTGGCGGACAAGCCTGAAGTTGCCCTGGTCGAAGCGACTCCGGCAAACAGTAGTTCGACGGCAGCTGAAAGCAACGTGCTGGGTGCCTTGATTGCACGGTTGGACGATGCACTGAGCGAAGACGGCCAGCTGCTCTAAACACCACACAATTAAACAAGCCCATGGGGCCGCGCCGCAGGGCTGCGCACTCTACAATGAGGTCGTCTGCGGTGCACGCCGGGCTTTATATTTCCTTGTACCAATGCTCTTTGAGCAAGGGCTTGGAACATTGCCCCGCCAGCGTGATCATCTCGCGTTAGATGAACCCAAGGCTTGTGCTGACCTCGCCCACCTGAACCCTGGTTCAGGATGACGGTCCGGTGGCATTCGCAGACACCTTTACCCCCTCCCCCGCGCCATGAACATTGAACCGCAACTGATTCTCGAGTTGGCCGTGCTCGGCCTGTGCACAGGCTATGTGGCCGGATTGCTGGGAATCGGTGGCGGGATGTTGCTCGGGCCGTTCCTCACCATCATCCTTTCTGCGCGTGGTGTGCCGGCAGATTTGGCGGTAAAGATGGCAATTGCCACCTCTATGGGGACGATTATTTTTACCTCCATCTCCAGTGTGCGTGCACACCATAAGCGCGGCGCTGTGAAATGGGAGATCGTTAAAGGCCTGGCTCCTGGCATTGTGCTGGGCAGCATGGTCGGCAGCATAGGAATCTTCGCTGTACTCAAGGGCACCACATTGGCGCTGATTTTTGCCGGGTTTATTGGCTTTTCGGCAACACAGATGTTTTTGGGCAAGAAGCCCAAAGCGGGGCGCGAAATGCCTGGACTTGCGGGTCAGTTGGGCGCTGGCACGGTGATTGGTTTGGTATCCGGGCTGGTCGGGGCAGGTGGTGGCTTCATCAGTGTGCCTTTTATGGTGGCGCACAACGTGCTCATCATCAATGCGGTAGCGACCAGCGCGGCACTGGGCTTTCCGATTGCCTTGGCCAATGCGGTCGGCTATGTCTTCAGTGGCCAAGGCGTGGCGGGTTTACCGTCTTGGTCGATCGGGTATATCTGGCTACCAGCGCTGCTGGTGGTAGCAAGTTGCAGTGTGCTGACTGCTCCACTGGGGGCCAAGATGGCGCACAGCCTTCCGGTGGCACAACTCAAGCGCGTGTTTGCTGGCGTGCTGTATCTGCTGGCTGCCTATATGCTGTGGAAAGGCCTGCACGGCTAACTCATCAGCCCCTGTAAAGGGGCCGGACTGGCCGTGCGCCCCAGCGATTCAAAATAGTAATAAATGCGCGGACGCGGTCGCAGGTAGTCCAGTACCGCAGTGGGTAGGCTGGCGGGTTTGAGGCTGCGCCGGATGCTGACATTGGGCGCGTGTTCCAAATCCAGAACGACGGCTTCATGCCGCGGTATGGCGGGCTCGTGGACGATGACCCGCGGCTTGAGTGGACGCGACGAATTGACTGCCACAACAATGGCATGCCGCTCGTCGTTGAGTTGCACTACCGAGCCAGGGGGGTAGACGCCCATCATGCGGATAAAGGCGCTCAGCGTGGCGCTGTCAAAGCGCGTCTTCTGTTGCGCAAAAATTGTGGCCAACGCTTCATGCGGGGTCATGGCTGCACTTGATTTGGACGGGTTACACAAGCCATCGTAGCGATTCACAACGGACAGGATACGTGCGTTGACCGATAGCGCGTCGCGTGTGATGTGCTCGGGGAATCCGCTGCCATCAGCGAGTTCATGGTGTTGTGCGATCGCCTGCACCGCACCCGGACTCAATCCCATTTCACGGGCCAGCCGGACACTTTGCGCCACATGGTCCTGGTAGACCTTGACTTCGGCGTTGGAAAAACTTTCATCCAGGCGACGCACGCGCTCAGGCAAAGCCGTCTTGCCCACATCATGCAAAAAGGCGGCAATGCCCAGGTCTTCCAGATCGCCATCCTGGACGCCCATGGCACGCCCCAGCAACATGGAAATTACTGTCACATTGACTGGGTGCAGTGCTGACTTATCGCCTGCCGCTTCGGTCAGCAAGCGAATCGCTGTGTCACCCTGCTCCTGCATTTCGCCTGCCAGGTTGTGAACCATGGTCTGGCATTGTTGGGCCGCTTGTGCCGGCCGGGTGTGCAGTGTGTTGACGATCTGGTGGAACTTTTGTGCGGAGTCGGCAAAGCGCTGCTCGCAGCGGGTCAGGCTTTCCTGGTGGCGCGTGCGCAATACGACGCGCTCATGCTTGATCTGAAGCGCCAGTTGGGCGGCATCCTGAGACTGTGCG
>CANFIH010000259.1 GCA_947446855.1 Burkholderiales bacterium | reverse complement strand
GTGTTTCACGAGCCGCCATCCGCCTGGGCATGCACCAGCCGGCGGTGAGCAGCGCGCTTAAACGCCTGCGCGACTTTGCCGGAGACCCGCTTTTGGTGCGCTCCGGCTCCGGCATGGTGCCTACCGTGGCCGGTCAGCGCATGCTCGAACCAGCAGCCAGCATTTTGCGTGCCGCCCAGATGCTGTTTGCCGATGCGCGCGGTTTCGAGCCGGCCAAGGCGCGCGACGTCTTCCGTGTGGCCGCCGCCGATTACCTGGACCCGTTGTTTCTGCCGCAGCTGGTGGCCGAGATCAAGGCACAGGCGCCGCTGTGCGAGATTGAAATCCACCCTCTGTCCCCCGCCACCGACTACCGCACCCAGCTGGCGCAGGGCGAGGTCGATGTGGTGATTGGCAACTGGCTGTCGCCGCCGCAGGATCTGCACCAGGCAAGCCTGTTTGGCGACGAGGTGGTGTGCCTGGTATCCAACAAACACCCGGCGGTGCGCCGAGGCTGGGACCAGGTTTCCTGGCTGGAGGTCGAACATATTGCGCCGGGCGCCACCCATCCCGGTGCCAAGGGTTTTATTGACGGGCATCTGGCCAGTCTGGGTCTGCAGCGCCACATTACGGCGCGCTGCCCCTATTTCGGGCTGATTCCGGGCATGGTGGCATCAACCTTGCTGGTGCTGACCACGAGCCGCCAGTATTGCGAGCGCTTTGTGCACACGCTGCCGGTGACGATATTGCCCTGTCCGATCGCGTTTCCGAAGATGATGTACTACCAACTCTGGCATGAACGCACCCACAGCTCCGAGTCCATCCGTTGGCTGCGCGAGCGAGTAAAGTCTGCCGCTGCTTCGTTGAAAAAATAATACGGGAACCCGACACGATGACACACCCCAGACTGCAACTGACCGGCATCACCAAGGCCTATCCTGGGGTGGTGGCCAACAGCGATGTGTCGCTCACCGTGATGCCGGGCGAGACCCATGCCGTGTTGGGTGAAAACGGTGCCGGCAAGTCCACGCTGATGAAGATCATCTACGGCTCCATCAAGCCCGACGCCGGTGAGGTGCGTTTGAATGGGCAGCCCATCGTCATCCACAACCCCAAGGAAGCGCGGGCCAACGGCATCAGCATGGTGTTCCAGCACTTCAACCTGTTCGACACCATGACCGTGGCCGAGAACGTCTGGCTGGGACTGGCACGCGAGTCGCTGGAGCAGGTGACGGCCAGCATCATCGCCAAGGCCAATGAATACGGGCTGGACATTGACCCGGCCCGGCCCGTGCACACCTTGAGCGTGGGCGAGATGCAGCGCGTGGAAATCATCCGTGCCCTGTTGACCCGGCCGGAGCTTCTGATCCTGGACGAGCCGACCTCGGTGCTGACACCGCAGGCGGTGGAAAAGCTCTTTGTGGTGTTGAAGAAGCTGGCCTCGGAAGGCTGCAGCATTCTTTACATCTCGCACAAGCTGCACGAAATCCGCGAACTCTGCACCGCCTGTACTGTGCTGCGCGGCGGCAAGGTCACGGGGGTCTGCAATCCGCAGGAGGAAAGCAACGCCTCGCTCTCGCGCCTGATGATTGGTGCCGAGCCGCCGCAGCTGGAGCACCGGGCCCAGCTGCCGGGCGAGAGCCGCCTGAAGGTGGCCAACCTGAGTTTGGAGCGCGAAGACCAGTTTGGTGTCGACCTGGACGGCATCCACCTGGATGTGCGCGCCGGCGAGGTGGTTGGCATTGCCGGTGTCTCCGGCAACGGCCAAAAGGAATTGTTATATGCGCTGTCGGGCGAAGACTGCCGCGCATCTGCGGGCTCGATTCGCATGGGCGACAAGGACGTTGCCAACCTGCACCCCGGCGCGCGCCGCAGGCTGGGCCTGCACTTTGTGCCGGAAGAACGCCTGGGCCGCGGCGCCGTGCCCACGCTGAGCCTGGCGCACAACCTCCTGCTCACGCGCACCGGCTCCATCTCCAACCCCAAGTTTGCGGGAGGCTGGATCCAGGTGAAGAAACTGGAAAACCATGCGGCCTCCATCATCAAGGCCTTTAACGTCAAGGCCGGTGGCCCGCAGGCGATTGCGCGCTCGCTGTCCGGCGGCAATCTGCAAAAGTTCATTGTGGGCCGCGAGATCGATGCCAAGCCCACGCTGTTCATCGTCTCGCAACCCACCTGGGGTGTGGACGTGGGGGCAGCAGCCCAAATCCGCGGCGAGATCCTGGCCCTGCGCGACGCCGGTTGCGCCGTGCTGGTGGTCAGCGAAGAGCTGGAAGAATTGTTTGAGGTGAGCGACCGCCTGCATGTGATTGCACGCGGCAAGCTTTCGCCCTCGGTGCCGATTGCACAGGCCACCGTTGAAAAGATTGGGGAATGGATGAGTGGATTGTGGGAAGTGGGCACCGCCCAAGGTGCAGCGGCGCAGCGTGGGGGGCAACACCATCATGTTTAAGCTCGAAGCCCGCCAACAACCCTCCAGCTTCTGGAGCTACGGCTCGCCATTGCTGGCCCTGCTGTGTACCGTGGTCATCGGTGTGATCCTGTTCATGCTGCTGGGCAAAGACCCGGTGCGTGGCCTGATGATCTTTTTTTGGGAACCGCTCAAAAGCGGCTATGCCTTGGGCGAACTGGTGGTCAAAGCCACGCCGCTCCTGCTGATCGCGCTGGGCCTGGCCGTGTGCTTTCGCTCCAATGTCTGGAACATCGGTGCCGAGGGCCAGTACCTGCTGGGTGCGATTGCCGCCAGCGGCGTGGCCCTGATGGCCGAGAAGAACGGCAGCACCTTGATCGTCATCCCCATCCTGCTGGCCGGTGTGCTGGGCGGCATGTTCTGGGCCGGCATTGCCGCCTTCCTCAAGGACCGCTTCAACACCAACGAAATCCTGGTCAGCCTGATGCTGGTCTATGTGGCGGTGCAGGTACTGGGCTATATGGTCTACGGCCCCTGGAAAGACCCCAACGGCTACAACTTTCCGCAGACCAAGAACTTTGAGCTGGTGACGCGCATCCCGCGCCTGTTCACCGGCTCGCGGCTGTCGATCGGCGTGCTGTTTGCGCTGGTCGGTGTGGGGGGTATGTGGATCTTCTTGTTCCGCACCCGCGCCGGCTTTGCCCAGCAGGTGGGCGGGCTGGCACCGGCGGCGGCGCGCTATGCGGGCTTCTCTTCGCGCGGCGCGCTATGGACGGCGTTTCTGATTTCCGGCGGCATGGCCGGTCTGGCAGGGGCCTTGGAAGTGGCCGGACCCATTGGCCAACTGACGCCCTATGTGCCGGCCGGTTACGGCTTTGCCGCCATCATCGTCGCCTATGTGGGGCGCTTGCACCCGGTGGGCATGATGTTCTCCGCCATTCTGATGAGCATGTTTTATATCGGCGGTGAGCTGGCGCAGTCGCGTCTGGGCCTGCCCAAGTCCCTCACCGGTGTCTTTCAGGGCCTGCTGCTGTTTACCCTTCTGGGGTGCGACACGCTGGTGAATTACCGCCTGGTGTGGAAGCACCAGACAGGAGCCAAATAATGGACGCTTCGTACGCACTGCTGATCGCCGCCACGCTCAATGCCGGCACCGTGCTGGCGATTGCCTCGCTGGGCCTCTTGATCAACGAAAAAGCCGGCATTGTGAACCTGGGTGCTGAGGGCATGATGCTGTGCGCGGCCATCGCCGGCTTTGCCGCCGTCGTGGCCACCGGAAGCGACACCCTGGGTTTTCTGGCCGGCATTGCGGCAGGCGCCTTGATGGCCGGCATCTTCGGCGGGCTGGTGATCTGGCTCAACACCAACCAGTACGCCACGGGTCTGGCGCTCAGCCTGTTTGGTGCCGGCTTCTCGGCCTTTGCCGGCATCTCCTATGTGCAGGAAAAAATGCCCGAACGCCCGCAGTTCGAGATTCCATTCCTCACCGACATCCCCTTCTTCGGCCCGGCGCTGTTCCGTCAGCACCCGCTGGTGTACCTGACGGTGCTGTTTGCCGGTGCGCTGATCTGGTTCTTCTACCGCACACGCGCCGGTCTGATTCTGCGCAGCGTGGGCGAGAGCCCGGAGTCGGCCCATGCCCTGGGCTATCCGGTGCGCCGCATCCGTCTGGCGGCCGTCATGATGGGCGGCGCCCTGTGCGGTCTGGCCGGGGCTTACATCTCCATCATCTACACACCGTTGTGGGTGGAGGGCATGGTGGCCGGCAAGGGCTGGATTGCGCTGGCGCTCACCACCTTTGCCACCTGGCGCCCGGCACGGGTCTTGCTGGGTGCCTATCTGTTTGGAGGTGTGACCATGTTGCAGTTTCACTTGCAGGGTATTGGCGTGGACATTCCGAGCCAGTTGCTCAGCATGTTGCCTTACCTGGCCACCATCCTGGTGTTGGCGCTGATTTCGCGCAACCCCCGCTGGATTCGTATTAACATGCCTGCTGCCATAGGCAAGCCGTTCTATCCGGGCTCCTGATTCTTTTCACCGTAACCTTCCGTTTTATTTCTAAAAGGATTTCTCATGACAGATTTGCAGAAACGTTCGCTGTTGAAAATTGCGGCACTGACCGCGGTGGCCAGCGCCGCCCTGGTCGGTTGCGGCAAGAAGGAAGAGCCCGCTCCTGCGGCTGCACCGGCACCTGCTGCGTCTGCCCCGGCCCCCAAGGCCGAACCTCTGAAAATCGCTTTTGCCTACGTCGGCCCTGTGGGTGACGGTGGCTGGACCTTCGCGCACGACTCCGCACGCAAGGCCCTGGAAAAAGAATTCGGCGACAAGATCGTCACCTCCTTTGTGGAAAACGTGCCTGAGTCTGCGGACGCCGAGCGCGTGATCCGCGACATGGCCACGCAAGGCAACAAGTTGATTTTCGGCACCACCTTCGGCTACATGGAAACCATGCTCAAGGTCGCCCCGGACTTCAAGGACGTGAAGTTCGAGCACGCCACCGGCTACAAGACCGGCGACAACATGCGCACCTATGACAGCCGCACCTATGAGGGCGCGTACATGGCGGGCGTGATTGCCGGCAAGATGACCAAGAGCAACACCCTGGGTGTGGTGGCTTCGGTGCCAATTCCTGAAGTGATCCGCAACATCAACAGCTTCACGCTGGGCGCGCAAAGCTCCAACCCCAAGGTCAAGACC